>NZ_QICX01000003.1:0-354561 GCF_003201365.1 Chryseobacterium sp. CBTAP 102 | reverse complement strand
TGCTCCCAACCCAGGGCAAAGATTAATTGTCTATAACAATACCACTGGCGGATTCGGGGCAACACTGGACGGGGTTACCGTTCCTAATGGAAAAGTATTGGAGTTTGTATTCAGTAACTCTTACTGGAGATCTACAGATGGAGGAACTGCGGGAGCAGTCCCACAAAATATTGGCGATGTTAAGCCCAGTTTTTCAAATGCTGATCATAACGGATGGGTAAAACTAGATGGAAGACCAGTAGGTAATCTGACCGCAACCCAAAGAGCTGCAGCAAATTCTTTAGGCTTTGCATCATATATTCCTAATGCTACCAACTCTTACTTAGTACAGGATAATGCCAGACTGGGAAGTGTAAACAGCAGCAACAACCGCAAAATTTCAAGAAATCAATTGCCTGATTTCCAGTTGTCAGGATCAACGAGTTCAACGGCTCCGAGTATAAGATATGATATTATCTATAATAATGGTAAGCCATCAGACAACGTAGAATCACGTACATTTTTAGCAGGGAAAATAGGTACTGGCTGGAGACAGCAGGACAATCGTAATACTAATGTACTGGCTCAAGATGCGCACAACCATACATTTACTACTAATAGTGTAAACGGTGGTGTAGCACAGCAGTCCATCAATATACAGCCGCAAAGCTTAAGTGTAAATATGTTTGTTTATTTAGGAAAATAAGTAGCAAATCTTATCAATAAAACATAAACAATTTCAGATTTTTAATTTGGGAAAATAGAAAAAAATAAGGATTTCTTAATGTTGAAAATCTGTAATATAGATTTTTAATGTGATCATTTTCAGGATGTTTAAAATAAGCTATACTTTTGAGTATAGCTTATTTATTCATTACGAATAGTATCTGCAATAAAATACCTTAGCCATTTTTCAGGTAATTGGTATTATGAACGAATAATCTAAAAGATTATAGGGAATATTCATAAGATAAAAATAAAAAACACTTCAATTAATTTATGTTTGATTACAATACAAGTTCTAGAGAAAATCATCAAAATATGCAACATCCTATTTTACGAAAATTAGGTCTTATTGGAGGTCTTTCCTGGCATTCGACGCTTGAATATTATGTTCACCTGAACCAAACAATAAACGATCATTTTAGTAATAATACAAATCCTCCTCTTGTATTAGTAAATCTAAATCAGTATTATATGCATCAATTACAACAATCGGATCATTGGGATGTAATAGCAAAAATGTTGATTGAAACTTGTGATCAGTTGTATAAAGCCGGAGCATCTGCCGCAATGTTTTGTGCAAATACACCCCATAAAGTGTATCATGATGTACAAGCAGATAGCATGATTCCCATACTGCATATCGGAGATGCGATAGGCTTTGGTATTAAAAAGAAAGGACTCCGTAAGGTCGGGCTTATTGGGACAATATTTACCATGGAGGAACCATTTATTGAGAAAATCCTTAAAGAAAAATATGACATTGATATGATAGTGCCTGATAAAAAAGAAGACAGAAAAAAGCTTCACAGGATTATACAGAAAGAACTGTCACTCGGTATTTTTAAACCTGAAACAAAAAAATATATCCTGGATCAAATTGCAATCCTGGAAGCAATGGGAGCTGAAGGTATTATATTGGGGTGTACAGAATTCCCTCTTATTGTAGGACAGAATGATTTGAAAATACAGGTGTTCAATACTACATTATTGCACGCTCAAATGGGAGCGGATTTTATTCTTGGAATTAATTTTTAAATACTTATTTATAGAGTATTAATTGTTTCGTTTTGCATGGTTCATAGAAAAATTACATATCCGGGAGTGAGAGAATATGTGTCCTGATTCTTCTTTACTGCTAATAAAGATTTAATAGTAATATTTTATGAAAATTGAGGCATGAATTATGAGAAGTGTATTTAATTTGTATATTTGGTTTTATTTAGAATAAATAAATATAATTAATACAATTTTATCCATTTAATACACAATTCTTACTAAATACTATGAAAGAACAAAGCAAAAGAATCCTTACTCTTGATGTAATAAAAGGTATAAGTGTTATCGGAATGATCATTATACATACCTTGTTGGTATATGCGAATGTAAAATCACAATATGAAACAATTATCGGCAGTTTTATTGTTTTTCTCGGAAGGGGAACTTCTATTTTTCTGATCTGTATGGGAATCACCTTCATGACTTCCAGCCATCAAAGCCTTATAAGTGCTTTAAAACGGGGCATTTTACTGGTATTTGCGGGTCTGTTTATGAACTTTATGAAGTTTATGATCCCTGTGATTTTTAATTTTGCTCCCGATAATTTTATTCAAAAATACGGATGGCATGCGCCTATAGAGCAGCAGTACGTATATCTGGTAGAGTTGGGAGATATTTTACAGCTTGCGGGGATGTCTCTATTGTTCGTCGGATTTATCAGAGAGTATGTGAAAAATAAGTATATCATGTTGGCTATAGGTTTATTTGTTGCATTAATATCCAGAGAGGTAAGCGGAATTAATCCGGATTATCCTGTGATCAATTATATCCTGGATTTACTTTTCAATACTGATTATCCTGCCTATGTTTATTTCCCTGTTTTTCCATGGATGGCTTTTATCATCATCGGAATGTTTTTCGGGAAATGGTTTCAGGAACTGAACTACGATACCAATCAGCTATTTAAAAATATGCTCTATGTGGGATTATTGTTCATCGTGGTAGGAGCACCGTTGGTTTTTCTATATGGAGATTATCATTACAATGGCTTTTATCATATGGGGCCCGGAGGCGTTGTCTATTTTGCAGGCTGGACTTTACTGCTTTTATGGCTGATTAATATTATTACAGTCAATGTTAAAGAAAATAGCTTTATGCGGATCCTAAAATACTGCAGTAAAAATTTAACTTCAATGTACATGATCCAATGGATACTGATTTCATGGGGAAAAGGTATCTTCGGATACAGACAGCATGAAATTGGATATGTATCCCTACTTATCTTATTATATATTATTCTCACTTTTTTAATGCAAACTTTGGTGGATCTTATAAGAAAGAAAAAGACCCTAATAGACTTCAGTTTAATATCAGGTGATAAAAGAATTTTGAAATAATAATTCAATCTTATCTTTTCAAAAATTATAAAACCAAGGTGAAAGTTTACTGTGGTTGAGTTTTGAAATCTCATTCAGTTTGGCCTCAGTAGTGCCGAGAAGATCAGCAAAATGAGAGACCTGATAATTATTTTTAAAATTATTTCTTACGCTTTCAAGAAACTTTAAAAATAAAGCATTGGGTTTCCAGATCTCATTACCATGGGCAATTTTACTGCGGTTGATTTCTACCAGGAGCAGTTTAACCAGAGAATGTGTAGAGATCAGATACTGATAAGGCTGTTCCTGGATTTCTTTTTCAATAGTATTCAATGTTTCAGAGAAAAATTCAGGATGTTGTACAGTGATCATTTCATTCATCCCAAAATGACAAAAGAGGCCATTGTGGAAGATAAGTTCAGTATCACTGTCACTTTTACAGAAAAAATCCAGCGTAAATTCCAGTGCTGTAAGTTCTCATTCAACAGATTTTAGCTGATGGAACTGTCCTGAAGTAATGGTTACAACCGGACCGGTTTCATAATAAAAATATTTTTATAATCAGAATTTCTGCATTTTCATGTTGACGCCAGAATAAAATGTATCTGATGATCCGTCCTGGTTCAGAATATACTGTCTGGTTAGAGTGTTTTCTTATATCAATTATTTAGGGAAATTGGAACTTAGGGCTTACTAAATTACAAAATGTTTAAATAAATTGACTTATCCTTTTAATTAATACTCGGGATTAATGATTAACAAAGGTTTTCTTATTGAGAACCCTTCAACAGGCTCACGGTGGCAAGTCGAATACCAACCCGAATTTTTGAGCGTTGTCAGGCTGAGCCTGTCGAAGCTATTATGACTAAAAAGGGATAAATTAATAAAATATGAAGTTATATTGATAGGAAAAATATCTAAATTCGTGTAAGTTTTAAACAAAAAAATCAGAATGAAATACTCAAAAATTATTATCATTGTAACCCTGTTATTGTTTAAGTTGGGCGCAGCACAGGAAAAAGCAGATGTTGTATTAAATAAGGCTTTTAAAGAAGCTAAAGCTGGAAATAAAAATGTTTTGCTTGTTTTCCATGCTTCCTGGTGCAAATGGTGTAAGACAATGGAAAAGAATATGGATCTTCCGGAAACCAAGCCCGTTTTTAATAAAAGATTTGTCACAGCCTATGTAGACGTTCAGGAAAGAGGAGATAAGAAAAGCCTTGAAAATCCTGGTGGACAAGAGCTGATGAATAAATATAAAGGCGGAAATGCAGGACTTCCTTTCTGGGTAATTCTAAACCCAAAGGGAGAAGTGTTGACAGACTCTTTTGATGATAAAGGAGAAAATCTGGGATCACCAGCCACACCAGAAGAAGTAAATACTTTTATTGCCAAACTGGGGAAAGCCTCAAAACTGAGTACTGAAGAATCACTGGCCATAGAGAAAGTATTTGTGAAAAAATAAAAACTTTTCATTTATTATAAAACCAATCCCCGGAAATATTAAGTTTCGGGGATTGGTTTTTTGAATCATCATACATGACAATCATTCTTTATACGTATATTCAATATTGGTCCATAAAACCTGATCTCCTGTTTTGATCATTTCAGAAGGAGTGGTAAAAATATTTCCAAAAATATTTTCGTATTGAGTTGTCCCAAAATGAGCGCTTTTAGTAATGAATAGTGCGTCATGGTCATTTCGGGGTACTTTTTTAACGTATCTGTATGTTCTTTTTAAAGTGAACAAGGAGGTATTTTTATTGAAATCACCAATATAAGATGGTTTATTATTGTTATTTTCTTTGATTAATACGGAGTCATTTACGATGGTAAAACTATAGGTGAAATCTGTAGTTGAGGTTTCTGATAATAATTTTATCGTTTTGTTTTTAAGATCAAGGGTTATTTTTTCCCAGGCAGGTTCCTGGTACATACTCCAGTAATTGTTGAGATAAGATTCGTCCGGTGTAGATTTTTCTCCGTTTGATCCTTTGTACAGCACTGTATTTTTTACAGTATAGCTTTTAAATTGAAATGAGTAAACTTCTTTATCAACAGGTCTCGGATCATCAATTATATTATCGTTGTTTTCGCACGATATCAATGACAATGCCATCATCAGAGCATAAAAAGAGTATTTCATGGTATATTTTTATAAAAAGAGGTTTCACGCCTACTAGTGAAACGGAATAGATTGAAAATTATAATTTAGCAAAAGTAAAAAATAAAAAGGTGAAAAGGTAAATAAACACTTACCTTTTCGCCCTTTAGCTTAATTTATTTTCCAAAATACATCTGATCCTGCTTCTGCTGTTCATTATAAATGATCTGGAAGCTGACAGGCATATATTGGTAAAGAAGTTTCCAATGTTGGATCTTTGCATGTTTTTTGAAACTTTCGAAAGATCTTACAAACAGGTTTTCAATCATGGTTCTTACATAAGAATTCCCGTTTCTGTAGATCCAGTCCATCAGTTTGATGTGATGGGCAATGATATTGATCTTTGATTCCTGCAGCAGGTGCTTCAGATAATTCACGGTAGCCTGCATGATTCCGGCGAAATTGTCCTGTACAGACAACTGGGTGATCTCATGGCGAAGTGGCGGATAGAAAAATTTTAAGTATTCAACAGCTATTTTTTGATTAATAGTTTGCATTTGTACTTTCATCATAATTAAGAATTTTTCAAACACTTTATATTGCAGCTAAATGTATACCAAAATTTAAAGACAGGCTGCAAAAATAAATACTCCTACGATCACGGCGATGTGAGTAAGCAATATCTCTGTATTGTGTCTGTTAGTCGTGGTTTTCCAGGTTTTCCAATCTGAAATTCGTCTTATTTTGTTTTTCATAATCTATTGATTGTGAGTTGTTTTGGTTTTTGTTTAATTTAAACGCTTTGTAATGAAACGGATGAACAATGTAACAAAACCTTTATATGCCGTGGCTGTAAATTTGTCTTGAATACACCTTCTGAAGGTTGTCAGAAATATGACTAAAAATCACTTTTCTGTATTCTTCACTGCAGGAAGCGGTACAATTGTCCAGAGAATAGATAAAAGTGGTCTCAATAGCATTTTTTAATATCGTATCTCCGTCCGTGTATATTTTGTCCATTTTCTGTAAACTTCTGAACAGCAGATTTCTGTCATTCTGGCGGATCATATTTTTAATACGTTCCGTGAAAGTCCGTATGATGCTGTATGAGTTTTGAATTTTAATTTCTTTTATTTCCCTTTCAAAGTCGGGAACCACATCGGTGATTTCCTTTACGGCTTGTAAATAGTTCATCGTATTATATGTTAATGGTGATAGTATTCGAGCATTTTGATGAAGGCACCAAAAATAAAAATGGTTAAAAAAGCGAAAAAGAGCATATGATAAGGTTTCAGCCATTTTGGAGTTGCCGGGCCTCTGCTTTTTAATCTTCTGAGCTTGTCGATTCTGTTTAAAGTTTTTAAGTCCATTTTTCTATGTTTTCAAATCATGATGCCAATGGTATTCCGTTAGAAATATATCTTGTTTAAATTATTGATATTTAAATCATTATGATTTTGTTGCTGAGTTTTTAAAACAAAAAAGCATGTCAAAATGATAAGGGTCTTATCAATTTGGAAATGAAAGACAGAAACTTATGCTATCTGCCATCACAAATGAACGACGGAGAATTCCTTTCCCTCAAAGATCAAATAATTTGGTTTTTTGTCATTCTGACGAAGAAAGAATCTTATTGAAATTCAATTTTATGAAATTCTTCACTACATTTCATTTCATTCAGAATGGCAGAGGGTGGTAACAATAATGCAGTACAAAATGACATTTTTTAGTTTTCGCAGTAAGGATAAGAATGAATATCTTTGCAGTCCAAATATTCAGAAAAATGTTTTCAAAAATAATAGTACACAGAGTCGGAAATAAGATCAACGGAGATTCGCTGACACTTTCCCAGGAGGAATTGAAGCTGGAAGAAGGAATGGCAGAAATGCTTGAAGACTACTTTTTAGGTTCTTTTAAATCGGAAGAAACTTTTCATTTTTACAGTGATACTTATCTGGTGAATAATCCGGTTTACAGCGCGGTATCTGAGATTTTTGATGATAAATCCAAGTTTATCTGGGAATCTGAGAATATTGCCAAACACCTTTTTGAAGCGGCAGAAAATCCAAGAGTTCAGAGTGGAGAACTTTTTATTGTTCTTTTTGAAGATGAAAGTGACCGTCCTGACAGGGTGGATAAAATCGGGATCTTTAAAACAGAGAAGAGAGAATCTTTCCTGAAAATAAATCCTGCAGAAGAAACATTTGATATTGAAAAAGACCAGGGAATCGGGTTATCTAAAATTGATAAAGCGGCTTTGATCTACAACAACAATAAAGAAACAGGATATGTACTTTCCGTAGTAGACAACAACAAAAACGGAGATATGTATTACTGGTTCGAAGATTTCCTGAAAGTAAAGCAGCGTGATGATGAATATTTCCACACGCAGGAAGCTCTGATGGTGTATAAAGATTATATCACAAAACAGCTTCCCCAGGAATTTGAAGTTTCCAAAGCAGATCAGGCAGATTTCCTGAATAAGTCTATCAATTTTTTCAAGGAAAAAGAAGAGTTTAAGCTGGATGAATTTGCCAATGAAGTATTGGGAGATGAGCATGTGATTGAAAGTTTCGTGAACTTTAAAACAGACTACGAGCAGGATATGCAGGTGAATATCGCTGAAGAATTCCCGATTAGCGAAGCAGCGGTAAAAAAGACGCAGAGACACTTTAAAAGTATCATTAAACTGGATAAAAACTTTCACATCTACATCCACGGAGACAGACAAAAAATCGAAATGGGTGAAGATGACAAAGGAAAATATTACAGACTTTATTTCGAAAAAGAGGTATAAAAAGAAATTTACGTTCCATAATAATATCATAACTTTATTACTATGTTGTAACCAGGAATAAAGTTATGATCATTTCATGGAAGCATAACATGTGTTAGTCTATGTCATATGAAAACAAAAATTGTCGATTTAACGAAACCTATTCAGTACAATGCTGGAGACCCATGGTTCATGAGGGTGAAAATCAAACATAAAGCCCATAGAAAATCACATTGGTTGATTCGTCTGGCGTTGAGGCTTCCGTCAAGGCTTTTTCCTAAAAACTGGACAGGCTGGGCAGATGACACCATCAAAAATATGGGACTTCATGCTACAACACATATTGATGCTCCCTGGCATTATGGCCCTGTAGTGGAAGGAAAGCCTGCTAAAACGATAGACCAGATTCCGCTGGAGTGGTGCTATGGAGACGGAATTGTGATCGACTGTACACATAAAGAAGATTTTGTGGCCATCACCGTAGATGATCTGAAAAAAGATCTCGACAAAAATGGAATCATCATACAGGAAGGAAATATCGTACTGATCAGAACTGATCGTGATAAAATGATGGGCACTCCTGATTTTGTAGAAAAAGGAACAGGAATGAGCAAAGAAGCTACAGAATGGCTGATTGATCAGGGCGTAAAAGTAATGGGAATTGACCAGTGGGGCTGGGATCTTCCTCTAAAATATATGGCTCAGAAAGCTAAAGAACTTAATGATCCGGAATTCTTCTGGGAAGGCCATCGTGTAGGCATTGAAAAAGAATATTTACACATCGAACAGCTTACGAACCTAAGTGCATTACCTCCATCCGGATTTAAAATCTGTGTTTTTCCATTGAAGATTGTTGGTGGTTCTGCTGCTCCGGCGAGAGTAGTCGCGATGATGGATGCATAGAAAGAATTTTTTCACCTCTAAAAAATAAAAAAGGCGGATTTGATTAATTTCAAATCCGCCTTTTTGTCTGTTACTATTGTGTTTCCAGCTTAATTTTTCTTCCTTAAAAATAAGGCTCTGTTATACTCAAAATTCATTCTGGCAATATTCAGTACAGAAATTCCTTGTGGACATTCCACTTCACAGGCTTCCGTATTGGAGCAGTGCCCGAATAATTCCGTATCCATTTGGGCAACCATATCCAAAACTCTCTTGCTTCGTTCTTCTTTCCCTTGAGGAAGGAGTGCCATATGGGTGATTTTTGCAGAAGTGAATAAAGCAGCACTTCCGTTTTTACAGGTGGCAACACATGCTCCACACCCGATACACGCAGCAGAATCAAAAGCTTCCTCAGCCGTCTGGTGAGTTACCGGAATGGAAGTAGCATCAGGTGCCTGACCTGTATTCACCGATACAAAACCTCCTGAAGATATAATTCTGTCAAAAGCAGAACGGTCTACTTTTAAATCTTTTTTCACCGGAAAAGCTTCAGAACGGAAAGGCTCTATCAGAATGGTTTCCCCATCCTTAAAAGACCGTAAATGAAGCTGGCAGGTAGTTGTATTTTTCAATGGACCATGGGCAATGCCGTTAATCATCATCCCACATTGTCCGCAGATTCCTTCACGGCAGTCGTGATCAAATTCTACAGGCTCATCTCCTTCAATGATCAGTTTTTCATTTAAGGTATCCAGCATTTCTAAGAAAGACATGTGAGAATTCAATCCTTTCAGGTCATAACCTACCAGTTTTCCTTCACTTTTTCTGTCTTTCTGTCTCCATATCTTAAGATGTAAATCCATAATTTTCTGTTTTTTATTTGTAACTTCTTACCGTTGGCTGAATCTCTTCAAAGATCAGAGGTTCTTTAATCAGTTCAGGTTCTCCATGTTCACCTTTCCATGCCCAGGCAGAAATAAATTGATATTCCGCATCATTTCTCATGGCTTCTCCGTCCGGAGTCTGGAACTCTTCCCGGAAATGTGCTCCGCAGGATTCGTTACGGGTTAATGCATCATAGCACATCAGTTCTCCTATTTCGAAATAATCGGCAACACGGCCTGCTTTTTCCAGTTCGGTATTCATTTGATCTCCCTGTCCGGAAACTCTTACGTCTTTGTAGAATTCCTGTTTCAGTTTTCGGATTTCCTGAATGGCGTATTTCAGGCCTTCTTCATTTCTGGCCAGTCCGCAATAGTCATACAGGAGTTTTCCTAATGTTTTGTGGAAGTAATCAACAGTTTTAGTTCCTTTGATATTGATAAAATCATTGATCTGGTTTTTAACTGCTTTTTCAGCCTGTTCAAATTCAGGAGTATCCGGTGAAATTTTCCCGGTGTGAATTTCATCAGCCAGATAATTGGCAATCGTATAAGGAGCAATGAAATATCCGTCTACAGAAGCTTGGAGAAGGGAATTCGCTCCCAGTCTGTTGGCTCCGTGGTCGGCAAAATTAGCCTCACCTAAAGCAAACAATCCCGGTACGGTAGTCATCAGTTCATAATCTACCCAAAGTCCGCCCATGGAGAAGTGGGCAGAAGGGGAGATCATCATGGGTTCTTTATACGCATCATATCCTGTTATTTTAAGATACATATCGAATAAGTTTCCATATTTTTCCTTGATCTTATCTTTTCCCTGTTCCTGAATTGCTTTTGAAAAATCAAGGTATACTGCATTTTTCAAAGGTCCGATACCGAAGCCGGCATCGATTCTTTCCTTGGCTGCACGGGACGAGATATCCCTTGGAGCAAGGTTTCCGAAAGCCGGATATCTTCTTTCAAGATAATAATCCCTTTCATTTTCAGGAATATCATTGGGAGGTCTGTTTTCTCCTTCTTTTAACGGAACCCAGATTCGGCCGTCATTACGTAATGATTCAGACATTAAGGTGAGTTTAGACTGATAATCTCCGGATTGAGGAAGCGAAGTAGGGTGTACCTGAATCCAGCTTGGAGAAGCCATTAATGCTCCTTTTTTATGGGCTCTCCATATGGCAGAGCCGTTACATCCCATGGCAAGGGTAGACAGGTAGTAGATTTTTCCGTAACCTCCGGTTGCTAATATTACAGCATGGGCTGCATGTCTTTCAATGTCTCCTGTGTCTAAATTCCTTACGATAATTCCTCTGGCTTTACCGTCAACAGTAACCAGATCCAGCATTTCATGTCTTGAAAACAATTGTACAGAACCTTTTCCAACCTGTCTCATCAAAGCCTGATAAGCACCCAGAAGAAGCTGTTGTCCCGTTTGTCCTCTCGCATAAAAAGTACGGCTTACCTGAACTCCTCCGAAGGAACGGTTGTTCAGATATCCGCCATATTCCCGGCCGAAAGGTACGCCCTGGGCCACTGCCTGATCGATAAGGTTCAGAGAACATTCTGCCATTCTGTATACATTGGCTTCACGGGCTCTGAAATCTCCTCCTTTTAAAGTGTCTACAAACATTCTGTAGACACTATCGCCATCGTTTTTATAGTTTTTGGCAGCATTTACACCTCCCTGTGCTGCCACGGAGTGCGCTCTTCTCGGGCTGTCCTGAAAACAGAATGATTTCACATTATAGCCCATTTCTCCCAGAGAAGCTGCAATTGAGCTTCCCGCCAGTCCTGTTCCAACAACAATAACATCCAGCTTTTTACGGTTGGCAGGATTAACGAGTCTTGCTTTCTTTTTATAATTTTCCCATTTATGTTCCAATGGGCCTTGTGGTATTTTTGAATCTAAAATCATGATCGTTCCTTTTAATGATAAGTAAAGAATACATACACCGGCATCAACGCAAAACCTACACAGATAATGATTGAATAAGCAATTCCGATAGTTTTGAACCATTGTACGAACTTAGGATGATATAATCCCAGAGTTCTTACAGCACTGTGTATTCCATGAATCAGGTGATAACACAAAGCGATCATTGATAAAACATAAATGATAACGTACCACCATTCTTTAAAGACATTCACTACCAGGATGTAGAGATCTTTATTTCCGTTCTCATCCAAAGGAGGATTTCCGAATTTGTAGATATACCAGAAGTTCTGGAAATGGATCACCAGGAAAATCAGAATGAATGTTCCGAGAATTCCCATATTCCGGGAAGCCCATTTGCTGGCTCTTCCGCGTCTGTCAGACTGATAACTGCCACCGGATTTTTTATTTTTTAAAGTAATGATCAGTCCGTCTACAGCATGCAGAATAATACTGGTATACAAAACGTAAGAAACTATTTTGATGACTATATTTCCTGATAAAAAATGCGAATACGCATTAAACTGCAGGTGCGCCTGCTCTTGCGGAAGGAAAAGCTGAAGATTTCCAAGGAAATGAATCAACAGGAAGAATCCCAAAAAGAGTCCGGTAAGGCACATCAGCATTTTTCTTGACAGTGTTGATAACATATTTTTGATTTAATGATTAATAATATCCTAAGACTTTCATCCACAATCCTCCTACAACCATATAAATGATCAATAGAACGATTCCTATTTCAAGACCTCTGAGCCACCAGACCTTCAGATCTACATATCCGCTTCCGAAGAATACCGGAGCAGGACCGTGGCCGTAATGAGTCAATACCCCGTAAATTGAACCCATGAAACCAAGCATCATCGCCAATAACATAGGAGGAATTCCCAAAGAAACGCCTACACCCAGCAAGGCTGCATACATAGCGGCTACGTGAGCGGTAGCACTTGCAAAAATATAGTGACTGAAAAAATAGACTGCAATAATAACCGGAAAGGCTACCTGCCAGCTCAATCCTCCGATCTGTACTTTGATCAGGTTACTGAACCAGCCAATGAAACCCAGTTCATTTAAAGAACTTGCCATCATTACCAATACGGCAAACCAAACGATAGTATCCCATGCTCCTTTTTCACTTTTTACATCTTCCCAGGTTAATACTGAGGTTAACAATAATAAGGTTAATCCGATGAACGCTGTTGTGGTAGCATCAATGGAAAGTGCTCCACCAAATATCCAAAGGACTAATAAGATAAAGAATGCCAGCAGCATCAGCCATTCGTTTCTGGAAATAGGTCCCATTTCTTTTAATTTCTCAGCCGCCATTTTCGGTGCATCTCCTGTTTTTTTCAATTCAGGCGGATACAATTTGTACAATACCAAAGGAACTACAAAGAAAGCTACCGCACCGGGAATGAAACCTGCTGCTGCCCATGACATCCATGTAATATCAATACCAAGGTTAGCCGCAAACTTCTGGCACATCGGGTTACTCGCTGTCCCGGTAAGGAACATGGAAGAAGCGATGAGGTTCATATAATAGCTGTTTAAAGTCAGGAATGATCCTAATTTTCTATGGGTTTCCGGCTTTTCCGGAACAGAATCAAAGCTTATCGCCATAGATTTCATGATAGGATAAATAATCCCGCCACCTCTTGCTGTGTTACTCGGAATGGCAGGTGCCAGACAAACATCAGCAAGTCCTAATCCGTAAGCCAGTCCCAACGAGCTTTTCCCAAAAACTCTGATGAATAAAAATGCGATGCGGTTTCCCAGTCCGGTTTTGATAAACCCTCTGGCAATAAAGAATGAGATCCCGATCAGCCAGATTACTTTATCTCCAAAACCAGACAGTGCTTTGGTAATGGATTTTCCTGCATCTCCCGGTGCAACCACCTGTGTGAGGGCTGTAAAACCAATGGCCATCATACACATAGTTCCCATTGGAGCTGCTTTAAGGATGATTCCTAAAATGGTTGCCGCAAAGATGGCAAACAGATGCCAGGCATTCTCTGCAACACCTTCCGGAGCAGGAATGAACCATATGATTAACGCAACAACAAATGTGATCGCTACGTTTTTGATATTAATTTCTTTCATGATACTACTATTTAATCATTTAAAATCTACTTTGTACCTGGACAATGAATAGATTGTTATTGTATTGTGATGTGTTTTCTACCTGATGTTTGTAGCGATCAAACTGTACTCCCAGCTGAATTCTTGCGCCGTAATTTTTCAGGAACTCCAATCCGAACATCGGAGTAATCGTTTGTCTTGGGTTAGAAGCCATTCTGAAATTGGTATCAAGATATTCGTAGCGGCAGGATAATTCGAAGGCACTAAGATTTTTATGGTTGATCTCATATCTTATGTTCGGAAGAAAATAAGCGCCACGGATCAGATATTGGTCTGGGTTATCAGGTCTTAATTCAGGTGCAATAGAATTATACAGAACGTGGTTGGTTGCCTGTTTGGCTTCCAGCTGCATGTCAAGACTCCATTTAGGATCAAAATGGATCAGTGAACTCAGGTCTACGCCCAAGGCATATACTTTTTTGCTGAAAACTTCTCCGATACCGCCATTCAAACCTACATTGAAGTTGTATTTTTTCGATAATCCGAAAACAAGGCGGGTAGAATACTGCTTTCCGTTGTCATTATCATTGACCTGATTTTTTCCATTTCCATTTACTACCGAAACAGCATATTGGAAAGGAATTTCTCCTAGTTGAAGCTGTCCTGTAGCAGACATTCCGATCTGGAAACTTGTCCATCCCAGTTTTCCAAATTCGGTATACTGATTAGACCAGTCTAAAGATTTAATAATATCAATAGGATAAGTCTCTTCAATACCAAACCAGGGCCTGAACTGTCCTACGGTAATTGCTAATTTAGGATTGAAAGTGTACTTCAGATAAGCGTTTTCAAGAACTCTGCTTTTGGGGTCATTTTTAAAATCTGCAAGGTTGGCCAGAACAACAACTTCTGTACGTTTGCTGATCTGTGCCCGAACCTGAACTCTCATGTACTTGAGCATGAAATTATTATCAGTTCCGGAACCATCAGTGTGGTGAAGTCCGTTTACATCAACATCTTTACTCATCCCTACAAGATAACGCGCCTGAAAAAGGCCTTTGATCTGCAGCTGCGGATATTTTACATTATCTTTTTCCTGTGGAGGAGGTGTAGTTTTCAGAGAATCCTGACTTTGTGCATAAGCGGATAATCCGCAGGCCAGCATGCACAGGATCAGGCTTTTCTTTTTAATCGAAAAAAAGGCCATATCTATTTTGTTTTTTTATTGTGAATTTTATTGTGCCACAACTGCTTGCTTGCCTCGTCAATATTTGATTTTCAGAATATTGTTTAATTGTAACGTGGATTGCTCAGGATATTATCTGCTAAGCACGAGCATTTTTTGTGGTAAAATATCTATTTTAATCCTAGGAATGTAAACGGTGCAGACTCTTTAAACTCCGCATTGGATTTTCCGTTATAGGTGCGGTTGTTGCTAAGATCCAGCTTCATCACTTTTCCTTTAGGGCTTAGATCAAAATCTTTAAGATCTACCCAAAACGTGTTGGGAGTGAAAACCGTTTCAAAATAATACACCAGATTTTTCTGATCCGAAACAGAACGCCATCTTGTAGAGGAAATATTAGGTTCTGTAGCAGACGTAATCCCGTAAGGAACAGAACAGTTTCTGATTACACTGAAAACACTGGCTACTGCTGTGCGGGTGTCTGCAGTCTGAGGAATCGCATTGATATAATATGACGCTCTTACGAAACGGTCTGCTGCTCGATTGGTTCCCGGAAGCATTACCGTTCCCGGAATACCTTTCCAGTAATTATTAAGAGCTAACTGTTCTTCAAATACAGGAGAGTTGGTCATTACCGTATAAGATGGATCATGATGAATAACCAGTTTTCCGTCAATATATTCAAATACAGCATTGTCACCTGAAGCGTCAGAAATGGAAAGATGGACGGTTGTAAATCTTTCTGTTCCCGGAATATAATCACTCACAATAACGAAAGGTTCTTTGCGTGAAAATTCTACGGCTTCTTTTACTGTCGCGAAATTATCAAGATAATATTGTGCCCATAATGAAATGGCTACTCCCTTTTTGCTTCCTTTTCCATCGAACTTTGGGTATTGAGATTCTCCTAACCAAAGCAGGTTGGCAACCAGCCCTTTTTCGTTCATCCCATCTGCTGAAGCAATGTCCCATGAAGAACTGATAAGACTTCCATATTTGGCGGTCCATTTTACAGATTTGGGGCCTACCTGTCCGTTGCGGTCAATTCCTTTGGGTAACACCCATAAGTTGGCGGGAATCTCATCACGCCAGTCCATAGAACGGGCTGTGATAACAGTGTTTTGAGGTCCTTTGTAAACGACTCTTGTACAGGCTTCGGATGGATTCCATAATCCTGTAAAGAGGATCAGAGAAAATAAAATTAATGGGAACTTTTTCATAATAGTATTATTTGAATTTAAATTTTGTGTTGAATTTATTGTGAATAATTCAATGGATTCTTGTTGTATTCATTATTTGGTGATATAAATTTAGCGAAAATTGTCTAAATAAAACAATTAATAAGGTTAATAATATGTAATCCATGTTATGAATCATGGTTAAAGATGAAAAGGTTTGATTATTGGATCTTTTTTTGTATATTTAAAAGAAATGACATAAAAAATGGGTATAAATAAAGAATATCTTAATAAGTTTTTATGTTTTTTTTGATGGGGGGATTTCCCGTAAATGCTTGTCGGAAGGGTATCTGATTTTAGATACCACAAAGTAAAAAGGTGTTCAAAAAAAAACTATATTTGATAGACAGACTGAAAAGATATATGAATTTTATAGAATGCCATGAAGAACCTATCCATATTCCGGGTTCTATACAGAGTTTTGGTTATTTAATTGGCATTGATGCACAATCCCACATCATTACTTTTTTTAGCAGGAATATTGCGGATCTATTTAAAATCGGGAGTTCAGAAGAACTGTTCGGAAGAACGCTTAATGACTTTCCTGAAAGTTTTAAAAACATTATTGATTCAGAAATCTATACTTCACTGGACAAGTTTACCAAACGTAAGAATGAAACGTATTTCGATAAAATTTTTATAAATGATAAAGAGTATCATTTTTCTGTTTTCAGAAGTGAGCTTTATATCTTTCTGGAGTTTGAAGAGGTGATCATTAATCCCAATAAACGAATTTCCAATAAGTATGATAACTTTTACATCATTGACAATGAAAAGGAACTCTGGAATCATCTTCTGGAAACCCTTTCAAAGGTGGTAAACTATGATCGTATGATGGTCTATAAATTTATAATGGACGGCTCCGGTAAAGTGATTGCCGAAAGAAAAAATGAGGATATGGAAAGTTTCCTTGGGCTGCATTATCCTGAGTCTGATATTCCGAAACAGGCACGTGATCTTTATTTAAAGAAAAGAAAAAGAATTTTCAGCAATGTATATGCGGATAATGTTCCTGTTGTAAGCAGAATCCCAGACAGTATTGATCTTACTTTTTCAGCATCCAGAGGGATGTCACCAGTTCATGCGCAGTATCTGAAGAATTCCGGCGTAGCTTCAAGTTTTAGCGTTTCCATTATTATTGATGATCATCTTTGGGGATTGGTAACCTGCCAGAATGTAGCACCTAAGCATATAGATCTTGAAGACAGGGTACAAGCCGGAATTTTTACTACGCTTGCTGCTAATGCCTATTCATCTTTTAAATCTAAAAACGAACTGAATTACCGTTTGGAGCTGAATGATAAAATATCTCAGTTGAAAACAGAGTTTTTAAAACATCATAACCTGTTTGATTCTCTTATTGAATGTAAAAAGGAGATCAGAAAGTTACCTGAAGCAGACGGGCTTGCCATTGTTTCGGATGAAAATATAATAACAGACGGCAATACTCCTGATCTGAGAAGTATCGGAAGAATTGCACAATGGGCTCTTGGTAATACCCAGGATCATATCTATATGAGCAGAAATTTTCTTAAAGATTATGATAAAGAACTTGAGCTGACTGAAAATACAGCAGGAATTGCCATCTATTTTATTGAAAGGGATAAAAATGAAATGCTGATCTGGTTCAGAAAAGAGTTTGATGAACATATCAACTGGGCAGGAAATCCGGAGAAAAAAGTAAGTGTATTTTCTCAGAATGGAGAAGAAAGGCAAATGATATCACCGAGAACTTCATTCCGTATTTTTACAGAAAATATTAAAGGCCATTCTAAAAGATGGAATTCCAGAAGTGTTGATGCAGTAAAGGCAGTAAGAGATTTGATTTTGGAAACTTCCCATAAAAATTATAATGCTATTAAAAGACTTAATGATGAGCTTAAAAAAGTGAATGAGGAACTTGACAGTTTTTCCTATACAATCTCTCATGACCTGGGAACTCCTCTCACTGTAATGAAACTGAATGCACAAATGCTTCTGGGAAATCTTGCAGGTGATTCTGAAAAAAGTAAAACCAAGATCAATTCAATTATTGAGGAAATCGATAATATGGCAGAAATGATGCATGATGTACTCCAGCTCAGCCGCGCCAAACACAGTGAAATCCAGCTTGAAAGTCTGAAAACAGCCCATACGATTGAGAAAATTTCCGAAAATGCAAAGATAACCTATGGCAGTCCCAACAGTGAAATTATCATTAAAGAATGCCCTGATGTATTGGCTGATAAAACCATGCTTCATCAGGTATTTTTGAATATCATCAACAATGCTGTGAAATATTCTTCCCATAAAGATCTTCCAAAAGTGGAAATTGAAGGAGCTGAGGATGGGCAGACCATTATTTACAGGATCTCAGACAACGGTATTGGTATTCCTGCGGAGGAAAAACATAAGATGTTCAAAATCTTTAACAGGATGGATAATGCCAAGAAATTCAAAGGAAACGGAGTAGGTTTGTCTATTGTACACCGCATCATGAGAAGATTGGGAGGAAATGTAGATTTTGAAAGCAACAGTGAAGGCACTTCCTTTATTTTAACGTTCAAAAAGCCTTATATTTGAGAAACTTTTAAAACGTTATGTATGGTATCAGAATATCTTAAACAGAATACAGCAGGTTATCACGATGCGGCAGAAAAACTTTTTAATTCTGAAAAGATTTTCAACAAAACCTTCACTTTAGAAGATTATAAAAAAATCATTCATACCAATTACCTAATGCTTCTTCACAGCGAAGATAAAATATTCGGCAGCCTTTCTGATAAGTATGCAGAAAAACTTCAGCTTGATGAAAGAAAGAAGCTTTCCCTTATTGAAAAAGACCTGAAAAGTCTCTCTCTCGAAAATCAGGAAGTTTCTCATCCTCTTGAATTCAATAACGAGCATGAAGCACTTGGAGCGATGTATGTGATTGAAGGATCTACCCTTGGAGGAAATGTAATTGCAAAACAGCTTTCTAAAACGGAGGGTTTTGATGAGGTTACTTTCAACTTTTTCGGATGCTATCAGGAGAATACAGGGCCAATGTGGAAAAATTTTAAGGAAGTTCTGGATACGGAAGTTGCTGAAGAAAACTATAATGATGTGCTTTCAGGGGCGAAAAAACTCTATACGTTTTTACTGAGCGTCAACTAATTTATTTTAGTTCTAATTAAATTCCTGAAAAATTGCGCATTTTTTCAGGAATTGTTAAATTTGGAGAGTTTCAAATTTAAACTTAACTAACAAAAAATAATTTTTAAAAAGTAACAATATGAAAGTAACTGTAGTAGGTGCAGGCGCTGTAGGAGCAAGCTGTGCAGAATACATCGCAATGAAGAACTTCTGTTCAGAAGTAGTTTTGGTAGACATTAAAGAAGGGTTTGCTGAAGGGAAAGCAATGGATTTGATGCAGACAGCATCTCTTAACGGATTTGATACAAAAATTACGGGTACAACAGGAGATTACAGCAAAACTGCAGGTTCTCATGTAGCAGTAATCACTTCAGGAATTCCTAGAAAACCTGGGATGACAAGAGAAGAATTGATCGGTATCAATGCTGGTATCGTGAAAGAAGTTACTGAAAACTTAGTAAAACATTCTCCGGAAGTAATCATCATCGTGGTTTCTAACCCAATGGATACTATGGCTTACCTTGTTCACAAAACTTCAGGTCTTCCTAAGCACAAAATCATCGGAATGGGTGGTGCATTAGATTCTGCAAGATTCAAATACAGATTGGCTGAGGCATTAGAAGCTCCAATTTCTGATGTTGACGGAATGGTAATCGCTGCTCACAGTGATACAGGTATGCTTCCGTTATTGAGCAAAGCGACAAGAAATGGGGTTCCTGTAACTGAGTTCTTAAGTGATGAGCAACAAAAATATGTAATCGAAGAAACTAAAGTAGGAGGAGCTACGCTTACTAAATTATTAGGAACTTCAGCCTGGTATGCTCCAGGTGCAGCAGTTTCTGTAATGGTTCAGGCTATTGCATGTGACCAGAAGAAAATGATTCCTTGTTCTTTAATGCTTGAAGGTGAATACGGACAAAACGATATCTGCTTAGGTGTTCCGGCTATCATCGGAGCAAACGGAGTAGAATCAATTGTAAACGTAACTTTGACTGCTGAAGAGCAATTGAAATTTGCTGAAGCTGCCAATGCAGTAAGAGAGGTGAACGGAGATTTGAAATTCTAATCATTAACTTCTTTTAAGCAGGATTAAAATACATAAAGAGGCTGACCAAACTTTTTGGACAGTCTCTTTATTTTGGAATATAAGTCTGGCTCATTTCAACTTTTCAAAGTTCCGTAATCTTTTCAAACAGCTTAGGATAAGCTGTTACAAATCCCGCTTCATCAATTGAAATTTCAGCTTTAAAATCGGTTTCGATATTTTCATACAGGTATTTATTAACAGCTGTCCGGGTATATTTTTGTTGGACGGGTCTGATATGATCTTGTAGCACATCAATATACATGACATCAATCTTTTGAGAACTGCTCTCTGAAAGTTTTAAATTATTGATCGGCAGGGTATTGGTGAAAGGAGTGAGAGAAATGTCTATGAACTTGAAATTATTATATTCAGAATGTATAACCCCATTGATTTCCCATTGGTTCTGGTTTCTTTTTCCCGAAAAAATTCTTTTAACCTTATTAATTTCAGATTCGATCAGAAAATCCTGAACGATCCAGTTTTCATCAATAAGAATCCTATAATCTAAAGTATACATATTATCTTCATGGCAACCAATGATTTTTGATTCTACAGTATAGTTTTTATCATTGGAAAATAAATTAAAATATTCAAGGGACTGATAATAGATTCCTTTCCAGATCAATGTTTTCATAATGATATTCTTTGATGTATTATTAAGAAATGCAAGTTAATGAATGTTATGGCTGGTTGCAAAAAAGAGCGGTAAAAACCGCCCTCAACAAAATTTTATCTAACAAATATTTTTTACATATAAACGCATCCGCATCCTGTTTCCCATTCCTGGCAAAGACGCATAGGTTCATTGCATCCGGGGTTGCCACCGCCGCCGGACACTCTGTAACAGGTACCGCCACTACAATAATAAGAGCCTGTAGTGTGCGGACAATTGCCATCCATGTCACACAATGCATAAGGAGTGTCGCCACCACTGATCAGAACCAGCTGATTTCTCTTGAGCTTTTTCAGATTTTTCATAGTAATTATTTTTTTTAATTTGTTGATTACTAATGTATAAAATTTTCAACACACTAACAAGTGTTTTAATGTATTTAGAAAAATTATTCTATATCCAAGGTCATAAAAAGCGCAATTTCCTCTGCATTTTCATATAATCTTGTATTCAGTCCTGTAATATTGAATCCCATTCTTCTGTAAAACTGTATCGCAGGATAGTTCGTATTCTGGGTTTCCAGCTCAATCACTCTGCTGTTTAATTTCCTGGCTTCTTTAATGGCGCTTTTAATCAGCATGATCCCGATTCCCTGTCTTCTGTATTTTTCGTTGATCAGGATATTTTCAATATAAAAACTGTTGTTCCATATTCTTTGTTCGCAGATGATCCAGCCTGCAATTTCTCCATCCACATAGGCTCCGAAGGAATTTCCCTGTTCAATGATGGTATTCAATTCTTCAAGATCTTCGGAAGTTGTTTCCCAGATTTTGTTGTATGGTAAAGCTTTTTCTTTCAGAATAAACTCAAAAGAACCTCCAACCTCTATGGAGGATAACACATATCTTATATTCGTTGTATAACCATTATGTCCCCAAGTTAAGGTGGGATCAAAGGTGAGTTTTTGTAATCTTCTTATTTCCAAATCAGTTCGTTTTACGCTTATTGCATTTCAGTACAGATTTCTACAAGGTAGTTGTTGGGATCTTTGATATAAGCTGTTTTTTGTCCCCATGGTTTTATGGCGATATCTTCATAAAGGACGGCTCCGTTTTTTATTGCTTTTTCTACCAAAGCCTCTATATCATCCGTTGTAAACCCCAGTTCCATCCCGAACGGTTTGTCTTCAGTTTTTGCTGTTTTGAATCCTTTTTTAATATTGGAATTAGCCAGGCTCACAGAGGCGAATGACAGACTAGTTTCTCCGGTCAGCAGTTCACCATAATCTTTTTCGGGCGTAATGAATTTTATTTCAGAGCCAAAGGTGTTTTTATAAAAATTCATAGACTGTTCTACATCTTCTACATAGAGAATGACATACTTAAATTTGATCATATGATTGAATTTAAATGGTTTTTACTTCTTATTTATAATATATTCTTCGTCTATCATCAGTTCTATATGAGGCCCGAGTAAAGGATACTCTTTAAAGCTTCCGAAATGACCGAAATGAAGAGGGTATTTCTGGGTAAGTTGTCTTACTTTACTCCCAAATGAATTGATGTCAACCTTCTGAAAAGAATCTTTTCTCTGTCGGCCATTGGTGAAAAAGAGCATCAGGTTACAATGATCTTTACAATCGAAATCATTATAGTAAAATACATGGATGTTTTCCTCTCTACATATCGATACTAAGTCATCAATAAGCCTCTGTTTGTATGGTAAAGGAAGATTGCAATCAATTCTGGCAGCATAATTTTCTGCATTACTTTTTTTGAAGTCAGAACCCACCATCTGAATGAAACGGTGTTCTATATTTTTGAATTCTTCCCTTTCCGGAGCAAAAATTTTGGTGGACTGAATGGTAAAAGGAATGCTGAAACCCACGGATAAAGCATTTTCCCGAATTAATAGGTTTTCTATTTCTAATGCAAACTGAAAGTGGAAATCAAAAAGCATATAGTCATCGATATTGATGACGATTTGATTTTCATCGATATTCAGGTGTAAATATGTTCTTTTGGAACCTGATTTTAGCGATTCCAGCTGATGGACAAAATCATCTGTATTTTCCACCTGTATTCTGGCGGTCAATTCAGCTGGGGTATCGGCGTGCCCTCCAAGTCCCGGATAGAATTTGAAAAACTGAAAGTCATATAAATGATCCGGGAATTTGAAATACCAGTATACACCTAAAATCATAAAAGATTGGTTGATAATTGTACAATAATCAAATTTAAATAAAATTTCACACTCCAAAACTTTCAAAACCCTTAAATTTGTCACCAATAAAATTTACTTGGATGCTTAGGAACATTTCAATTGCGGCAGCTACTTTATTCTCCGTAGTTACAATCAATGCACAGAAGAACAGAAATACCCAACTTGAAAGACCCAAATTAGTTGTGGGTCTGGTAGTAGACCAGATGCGTTGGGACTATTTATACCGTTTTTATGGTAAATATGGAAATGATGGTTTCAAAAGACTTTTGAATACAGGATATTCTTTAAATAATGTACATATTCCTTATGTTCCTACCATTACGGCTTTGGGACATACATGTATCTATACGGGATCTGTACCGGCAATTCACGGGATTGCAGGAAACGACTGGACGGATAAAGAAACGGGTAAAGGAGTTTATTGTACTGCAGATGACAGCGTTCAGCCGGTAGGAACTGCCAATATAAAAACGGGAAGCCACTCTCCTAAAAATCTTTGGTCTACCACAGTAACTGACGAATTGAGACTGGCAACAAATTTCCAGGGAAAAGTAGTGGGGGTTTCCTTGAAAGACCGTGCTTCCATTCTTCCAGCAGGACATACTCCAAACGGAGCTTTCTGGTTTGATGACAGTACAGGGAATTTCATTACCAGTACATGGTATATGAATGATCTTCCGCAATGGGTAAAATCATTCAATTCTCAGAATCTTCCTGAAAAATTAGTAGCCAATGGCTGGAATACTTTACTTCCAATCAATGAATATACAGAAAGTGCACCGGACAATTCTCCCTGGGAAGGGTTGCTGGGAAGTGCAAAAACACCTACTTTCCCTTACAGTAATTTAGCAAAAGACTATCAGACTAAAAAAGATAACATCCGTTATACGCCTTTCGGAAATACATTGACATTGAAACTGGCAGAAGCTTCTGTAGAAGGTGAAAAACTGGGTGGAGATAATATCACAGACTTTTTAGCCATCAACCTGGCATCTACAGATTATGCAGGCCATAAATTCGGACCGAATTCTATTGAAGTGGAAGATGTTTATATCAGATTAGATCAGGATCTAGCTGAATTTTTCAAGTATCTTGATTCAAAGGTAGGAAAAGGAGAGTATACCGTTTTCCTTTCTGCCGACCATGGTGGAGCACATTCTGTGGGATTCCTTAAAGAACATAAAATCCCGACAGGTTTCTTCGGAGAAGATGCGGAAAAGAATCTGAACCAGAAACTGAAAGAGAAATTTGGGGCAGATAAACTGGTTAATGCCATTGATAACTACCAGGTTTATTTCGACAGAAAAGTATTGGCAGACAATAAGCTTGAGCTGGATGATGTAAGAAACTTTGCTGTAAAAGAAATTGAGAAAGATCCTGCCGTTTTATATGCTGTTTCTGTAGACAAAGTTCAGGAGTCAAGCATTCCGGAGCCAATCAAACAAAGAATTATTAATGGAATCAACAGACAGAGAAGTGGAGATATCCAGTTAATTTCTCATGACTCTATGCTTCCGCCATATTCTAAAACAGGAACTACACACAGCGTATGGAATTCTTACGATTCTCATATTCCGTTGATCTTTATGGGATGGGGAGTAAAACAGGGAGAAAGCAATAAGGAATATCATATGACAGATATTGCTCCAACAGTATCTTCTCTATTGAAAATTCAGTTCCCAAGCGGAAATGTAGGAAACCCGATTACCGAAGTTATTGGTAAATAATTAATTAAACGTTATTTCATGATATATAGCTGCTTTCAACTGGAAGCAGCTATTTTATTATTCATTTCCCATCAAATTTTGAATCTGGCGTTTTCCTGAGAAAGGATTTCCCGGTCTTAAAAGATACTATCTGTTTCTAATCCCTATTTTTTGGCATATACACATAAAAAACTATCTTTGCAAAAATTTTGGTTTCCAGTATTTTGGAATGAAAAGGGAATCGGGTGTAACTCCCGGACTGTCCCCGCAACTGTAAATCGCAACAAAAGTTTCTGCAAAAAACCACTGTATATAACGGGAAGGTGCAGAATGCGAAAGTCAGGAGACCTGCCAGAGTTGTAATTATAAAAACATATTGCTTTCGGAGGAAAAGTAAAAAGGAATGGATATAAAAAGATCTTTAGTACTGCTTTTTTCATCTTATGGCTGTTTTCTTTTTGGACAAGAGAAAACCATTGACACTATTTATGTCTTCGACAACCAGATGAACAGGGTGAAGCTTTTTCATCCCGTAAAAACAATTTCGGCAGAAGAGGCCGGGAAAAACTCCAGTAACCTTTCAGAACTCCTGAGATTTCAGTCACAGGTTTATATCAAAGAAAACGGGCGTGGTGCTGTTTCTTCCCCTTCTTTCAGAGGAACTACCGCCCAGCAGACTGCATTTTTATGGAACGGAATTAATATCAATTCTAATTTTTTAGGACAAGGAGATATCAATAATATTGCTTTGTTCGGCTATGATCAGATTGGTATAAAAGCTGGTGGTGGAAGTGTAATCTATGGAAGTGGTGCTATCGGGGGAAGTATTCACCTGAATAATACCCTTGATTTTAATAAAGGTTTCCATGGTTCATTATTTTCAGAAGCCGCTTCTTTTAATACCTATAATAATTTTGTAAAAGGTTCTTACAGTAATGATAAGTTCACTTTTAAAGTTTCTGGCAATCACTCAATAAGTAAAAATGATTATCAGGTTGAGGTGGATAAAAGAAAAACTTACAGTAATGATAACGGACAATATTATAATACGAATATCAATATAGCAACAGCCTATAAAATTGCTCCGCATCATCAGATTTCCTGGATATCAGAATTTTTTAATGGGCAACAACATTATCCTGTTCATTTTGGAGATTTGGAAAACAAAACAAAATATGAAACTCAGAATACCCGAAGTTTACTTTCCTGGGATTGGAGTACCATAAAATTTAGTAACTCATTCAAAACAGCCTATACAGAGGAAAATTTTCAGTACTTTGGTAATATTAACGGTGCTGAAACCAGCGGAGGGGTAGGGAAGAATTATATTCTGAAAAATGATTTTAATTATTTTCTGAATTCAAAGTGGAATGTTAATATTATCGGCGAATTTCAAATTAATAAAGGGAATGGAGCAGGTAGTTCAGGAATTGGAAATATTAACAGAAGTGCAGGATCTATTGCAGGATTACTGCGTTATTTTCCAACGAAAGATTTGCGTTTTGAAGCAGGAATCAAGAAAGATTTTGTAGAAGATATCAGCTCTCCTGTTCTGCTTTCTTTTTCAGGAAAATGGGATATTGTAAAATGGTATGATGTTGAATTCAATTTTTCAAGAAACTTCAGAGCACCATCATTTAATGATTTGTATTGGGCTCAGGGAGGTAATATGAATTTAAAACCGGAAACTTCTTACCAATTTGAATTAAGAAACCACTTTAAAATAGGAGACTTTAAACTTTCCGTTACTCCTTATTACATGAATATCCGGGATATGATCCGATGGTTAAGAACTCCTGCCGGATATTATGGAGCTTCAAATACCAATAGAGTAGAAACATATGGACTGGAGTCCCAACTGGAATTTGAGAAAAAACTTGGAAAACATATTTTGAAATCTAATCTTGGATATTCTTATACAAAGTCAACAGATCTTGATATTCAAAAGAAGCTTATGTATGTGCCTCTTCATAAATTTATTGGAAACATAGACTATCAGTATGACTTTGTGAAGGTGTATGTACAAGGGATGTTTAATGGATTAACGTATACAGATTCTAATGAAACCAAGAGTGATGCCTTAGATCCATATTTTGTGATGAATGCCGGTGTCAGTACAACTTTCTTTAAAAATTATACCCTAGGTTTTAAAATAAATAATATTTTGAATGAAACCTATTATACCATGCTTTCTTATCCATTACCTAAACGAAATTATAGTCTCACTTTAAATATCAATTTTTAAAATAAATTAATTATATATGAATATTAGAAAAATTTTATCTCTTGCATTCGCTTCTATGTTACTTTTCAATGTTTCATGCAGCACAGACAGCAGCTATGAAAGTACTGATGATGGAACGCTTAGATTTGACTCCGGAGTGCTTATCTCCAATGAAGGTGGTTTTACCACTACAACTTCTGAAGTTTCCTTTGTAAGCAATGATCTTACTACAGTATTTAATAAGATCTATGGAATGAGTAATAATAAGGAAGACCTGGGGAAAGTCCTTCAGACAATAGGATTCAATGGAAACCTTGCTTATCTGGTATGTAATATTCCTAATAAGATTGACATTGTAGACCGTTATACATTCAAGAAACTGACTACTGTAACGGCTAACCTGGATGGCGCAAGATATATTGCTTTTTCAGGAAACCAATATTATGTAACCAACAATAATTTTGATACTCATAAAAGAAAACTTAATATTTATAATATTTCGGATAACTCCTTTGTGAAAAGTATTGATTTTACAAACGCTGCTGAAAAAGTAGTTGAAGCAAGCGGAAGTATCGTTGTTCAGACTGACGGTGTGGGTTACGACTCAAGCTGGAATCCAATTCCGACAGGATATACTGTAACCGTTGTGAATCCGTCTACAAATGTGGTAAGTTATACGGTAAATCTTCCAAACGTAGGAATTATTAAAGACCTTATCTCATATAAAGGAAATGCTTATGTACTGGTTTCAGACAATACAAATTCATTTATCTATAAGATTAATACGGCAAACGGTACTTATGAAACTACCACTTTGACAGCTATACCTAAAGTTCAGAAGCTTAGAGCTGATAATGACAGATTCTATTTTATCACCGACACCAATAAGATATATACAATGGCTGTTGGATCTACAACAGTTCCAACAACTCCTATTACTACAGCTGTAGGGGATGTATATGGATTCAACGTAATCGATGGTAAAATTTTTGCTGCAGATGCAAATTATAGCACAGATGGTAAAGTGAATGTTTATAATGCCTCTAACGGTATTTTACTGAAAAACTTTACTGCAGGAATTGGAACAAATGGATTCTATAAAAACTAAATACTACGCTTCGGCGTATATCATATAATTTTTTATTTTTTCATCATTTGTGTTTTTTTCCGGCCGGTTTCGAAGAAACCGGCCGGCTTTGTTTTATATTTTGAATACGAACAAGCCCGGCGGGATGGAACATCCCGCCGGGCTTGTTCGTATTTGTATTGAATTAGATTGTCAGTCCCAATTTTTTTGCTTCAGCAATAACAAATTTTGTCGCTTCTTCTTTTTCATTAGGAATTTCACCCTCAAGAATAGCTTCTTTCACTTTCTCTTTCAAGATACCAATTTCACGGCCCGGTTTAAGGTTAAACATTTCCATAATCTCTTCTCCGGTGATGGGCGGCTGGAAATTTCTTACCTGATCCTTTTCTTCTACTTCTTTGATTTTTACCGCTACATATTCAAAGTTTCTTTTGAATTTCTCCTGCTTTTTAGGGTTTTTAGTGGTAATATCTGCCTTGCAAAGCGTAAAAAGATCTTCCAGATTTTCTCCGGCATCAAATAAAAGCCTTCTCAACGCAGAATCTGAAGCATCATCAGTAATCAAAGCAATTGGTCTTGATGAAAGCTTTACCATTTTCTGCACATATTTCATATCACTTCCCAAAGGTAATTTTAATCTTTGAAAAAGCGTTTTTACCATTTTTGAACCTAAAAATTCATGTCCGTGAAATGTCCATCCCGTTCCTTCTACAAACTTTTTAGTTGGAGCTTTTCCTATATCATGGAGTAGGGCAGCCCAGCGAAGCCAAAGATTATCCGTATTCACAGAAATATTATCTACAACTTCTAGCGTATGGTAAAAGTTATCCTTATGGGTTTGTCCTTCTACTTCTTCTACGCCTTTCAGTTCGATTAATTCAGGAATAATCAGCTTCATAAGACCGGTTTGTTCCATCAGTCTCAGTCCGATAGATGGTTTTTCAGAAAGCATGATTTTATTGAATTCCACCATGATTCTTTCCATAGAAACAATCTTGATTCTTTCTGCTTCCTGCTGGATAGCTTTCAGAGAGTCTTCCTCGATTTTAAAATTTAAAGTAGAAGCAAAACGCACTGCTCTCATCATCCTCAAAGGATCATCAGAATAGGTTTGCGCCGGTTCTAAAGGTGTTCTTAAAATCTCATTTTCAAGATCTCCGATTCCGTTAAACGGATCAATCAGTTCTCCGAAATTATTTTTATTTAAAGAAATAGCCATCGCATTGATGGTAAAATCTCTTCTTTTCTGGTCATCTTCCAGGCTTCCGCCTTCCACTTCCGGCTTCCGGCTGTTTTCTGTATAGCTTTCCTTTCTTGCTCCCACAAACTCAAGTTCAAGTTCTTTATACTTGATCATGGCCGTGCCGTAAGTTTTGAATACAGAAACCTTTAATTTAGGATCTATATCCTGAGCTACGTTCTGAGCAAGCTCAATACCGCTTTGTTCCGTTACAAAATCTATATCCGTAGAAGCTTTTCTGTTCATCAGAAGGTCTCGTACATAACCGCCCACAATGTATACGGACTGGTTATTCCTTTCTGCCGCTTCAGAAATGATTTTAAATAGTTTTAAATTCTTATTTTGATTAAGATTAATTTTCATCGTTAATAATAGTGACAGTTTCTATGTATGTTACCCATTAATCATAATGAGCATACATTCTACTAATTTTTCCCTCTTCATTAAAAAACATGACTTCAACAGCATTTTTATTCATAATCGACTTATAAAATAATGCTGCCGAATCTACTCCCGCAGTGGAATGTATCAGATCAAAATGAAGATCCGGAAATTTATCCAATGCCTTTCTCCAGTATTCACGAACTGCCTCTTTTCCTTTTAAAGAGCTTTCTTTACCGCCGGTAGCCAGTGCGATCATAGGAGTGGTGATCTCAATATCATCCGAATAATGGGAAAGTATATCCTCCAGATCATGAGAATTCCATGCATTAATCCACAGTTGAGCAAATTCATGATGATCCATAGCAAATAGTTTATGAGTTGAGTTTGCAAAGATAGAATTAAAAAAAAGAAATCCTGCCGATATAAACTGACAAGACTCTAAAAAATTAACATAAAAGTTCAGAATTCTTATTCTCTAAGAACTTTTATCCTGTTGTCATTCCATATTTTGATTACTGATGAACCTGAGTATTTTGAAACCTTTTCTCTGTCTTCTTCCACTGCGTAATCTAAAAGGCTGATCATCTCCTCAGAAATATCGGAGAATTTTAGCGGACTTTTCTCCCCACTGAAATTGGCAGAAGTAGATACTAAAGGTCTGTTCAGTTTTGTAATCAGTTTTTTACAGAAATCATTTTTTACCAATCGGATTCCGATGCTTCCGTCTTCTGCAAGAAGTTCTTTGGGTAAACCTCTGGGGTTTTCATAAACAATCGTTACCGGCTTTTCACTCAGATCAATGATTTCCCATGCCATTTCAGGAACATCCACCAGATCCTGTAGTCTTTTTTCAGATTCTACAAGGATAATCATGGATTTGTTTTTTTCACGCTTTTTGATGTCAAAAATTTTATTGACAGCTTCTATATTGGTAGCATCACAACCAATTCCCCATATTGTATCTGTAGGGTAAAGAATGGTTCCGCCGGATTTTAATATTTCAATAATATGTTCCATAATTGTATGTGAATTCAATCAGTGGATAAAGGTAGAAAATCTATGAATTTCAGGCAAAAAATAAGGATATAAATGTGCCCGTATTGATAGGTTTTGGCTAAAGCCAATGGAATGATATGTAACATAAAAACGGGCTAACGCCCGTTCCTACTGATGTTTTTTATTAATCAGTGGAATATTAAAAAAAAACATCGAATATCTAATTCAATAGTAATGGGCTTTAGCCCATTTAAATAAAAAGAGACAAATCCTTAGACTTTAGCCAAAACCTACTCATATCTTAAAACTATATTTCTCAATAAACTCTCTATATTCATCACTAAAACTTTTTTTCTGATGATGCTTCTCCTGATTCTTAATGTAATTTCTTACAGAATCTACCATAGATTCAGAAACGGAGACTGCAAAATATTCATCCTGCCATGAAAACTTTCCTTTTACAAGATCATTCTTATTAATCCAATGTGATGATTCTCCCTTTATTAATTGTACAATTTTTTCAATGTTCTGATTAGAACCCAGAGAAATAAGACAATGACAATGGTCTGAATATCCATTAATCATATCTAAAAATATCCCTTTTTCTGTAGCATATTCTTTAATATGTTTCCAGACCTTAAGACGTATGTTAAATGTATTGAGAAATGGATCTCTATTTCTTGTAGAAAAGACAAGATGAATATAAATTTTGATAAAAGCCATTTGTGTTGTTTTATCAAAAGTAATGTTTTTTAAGTTTCGGCTAAAGCCAATGGAATGGTATGTAACATGAAAACGGGCTAAAGCCCGTTCCTATTGATGTTTTAATGATAAATGTATTATGTTTTGTATAGTGTCATTAAGAAATGACTTCATGAATTATTAGAGCTGTTATTCTATTCAATAGAAATGGGCTTTAGCCCATTTAGATAAAAAATTACAAACCTTCTGACTTTAGTCAAAATTTATAATAATTAAAAATCTTTTTAATTTCCTACATCCATCCCAATTTCGATAAATACCTTTCCTCAATAATATTCAGGTGGTGATAATTGTGACCTACAATAAGCTTTCCGATGGTTTCTACCGTAATTTCATGGCCATTGGCTGTACCTGTATTTTGTAGAGCAGAAGGTTGAAGCGTTTCCAGTAGAATCTGAGAAGATTTTCTTACCAGTTTGTATTCCTCCAGAAGAGACTCAAGAGTTCTTTCACTGGCAAAAGATTGGTCTGCATATTCATTCTCGTCAAATCCCGGAAGGTTGTTTTTCTCTCCTCTTGCGAAAGCTAATATTCTGTACTGGAAAACTCTTTCTGTATCGGATAAGTGGAGTAGAAGTCCTTTCAATGTCCATTTTCCTTCTGCATAAGAAAAATTAGATTGTTCTTCGGTAAGATTGGAATAAATTCCAATGGTTTTGTCGGCAGATATCTGCAGTTCGTTGATCCAGTTTCCTGATGGAATCTGATCTAAGTATCTTTGAATATATTTTTGAAAGTCGGTCATATCATTTTTTCTTTTTGGGGTACGGGTTTTCTAGTTTCTAGATTCGGCATAGTGAGTGTAATGTATAAATTACTTATTACTCATTGCTCATGATTAGTCCACTCGTAGAAATTTACGGAGTCATACAGTTCAAAGCCACAGGCTGGATAAAGCTGATTTCCGATATCATTGCTTTTTCCTGTTTCTAAAAGAATACCACATGCTTTTGATGAACGGCAGTGTTCTTTAGATTCTTCAATCAGCTTTTTAGAATAGCCTTTTCCTCTGTGGTTTATATTGACGTAAAGGTCGTTCAACAGCCAGTAACGCTGCATTCTTGTAGATGAAAATATGGGATATAGCTGTACAAAGCCTGTCAGGATTCCGTTTTCTTCTGCAACAAAAATTTCGGAGTCCTTATTTTCCAGTCTTTCCTGAAGAAAATTGGCAGCTGCGGGAATATCTGATGTTTTATGATAAAATATTCTGTACTGATCAAACAATTCCGCCAGTTGTGGTAAGTCGGAAAGAACAGCTTTTCTTGTATTTTTCATAGTATTGGCGGTGTTATAATAAAATGAGAAAGATGATGTAATCCTTCTCATTTTAATGTATGGTATGTTAAGAAAAAGCTTTCTCAAGATCTGCAATAAGATCTTCTGCATCCTCAATACCTACGCTTAAACGAACAAGGTCATCGGTGATTCCCAGTTCAGCACGTTTTTCTGCGGGAATTGAAGCATGTGTCATCAAAGCAGGATGATTGGCCAGAGATTCTACTCCTCCTAAAGATTCTGCTAAGGTGAATACTCTTACTTTTTCCAGGAATTTGATCGCATCTTCTTTCTTTCCTGATTTGAAAGTGAATGACACCATTCCTCCGGATTCCTTCATCTGAGATTTTGCCAATGCATATTGAGGGTGAGATTCCAATCCCGGATAAATTACTTTATCTACCGCCGGATGAGTTTCCAAATATTTTGCTACTGCAAGACCGTTATCAGAGTGTCTCTGCATTCTCAATGCCAATGTTTTGATTCCTCTCAATACCAGGTAAGAATCGTGAGGTCCCAAAATACCACCACTTGCAAACTGGATAAAGTGAAGCTTTTCTCCCAGCTCAGCATCTTTAGCAATAAGAGCTCCTGCAATCACATCGGAGTGTCCTCCTAAATATTTTGTTGCAGAATGCATTACAATGTCAGCTCCCAAATCAATAGGTCTCTGGATATAAGGCGTAGCAAAAGTATTGTCTACAGCTACTAAAATATCTTTTCCTTTTGCAATATCTACAACCGCTTTGATATCTACTAATTTCATCAAAGGATTAGTTGGAGTTTCTACCCAGATCAGTTTTGTTTTATCCGTGATAACATCAGCAATTTTAGAAGTATCGTCAAAATTCACGAAGGTAAATTTCAGCTGGTATTTTTCAAAAAGTCTGGTGAACATTCTGTAAGTTCCTCCGTAAAGATCATCTACAGCAATCACTTCATCACCTGGATTTAATAATTTCAAAACACAGTCGATCGCAGCAAGACCAGAACCGAAAGCTAAACCTCTCGCTCCGTTTTCAATACTTGCCAAAGAATCCTCTAATGCCTGTCTTGTAGGATTAGCAGCTCTTGAATATTCATATCCGGAATGTATTCCCGGGCTTTTCTGTGCAAACGTAGAGGTTAAAAATACAGGTACATTTACAGAACCAGTTGCAGACTCGTGGTGCTGCCCTCCATGAATTACTTTTGTGTTAAAATTCATAATTTTTTGCTTTAGGCTTTGAACATTAAGCAGATATATCTATTGATTAATGTTCATTGTTTTTAATAAAAGTTGCTCTAGCTGAATGCAAAAAGCTTACCGCTTACTGCCTCCTGCTTATTGCAATTGTATTTTTTACTTAATAGCAGATTTTACCGCAAATTCTTCTGCAATTTCCTCCATCCACTGCGCTACATCCTCTTCTCCGGTTGCTCTCTGATACGTGCTTCCTAAAGATATTAAAATCTGGTGAATAAACATCTTCATCTGGTCTACAGGCATTTCCTTGGTCCAAAGATCAATTCTTAATGCTTCTCTTGTTTTATCATCCCATACGGAAATCATGGTAGCTTTGGTATCTTGTTTTTCTATACCACCATCCTGAGCATTCCATGTAATATTTTCCGGTACGTGATTTTCATCAAGCTCTACATCTATCGTAATCTGAGTCTTTCTCATTTTTCTATTTTTTCTAAATTCTAAAATTTTCTTTATTTAAGTTTCGGTTTATAACCGGATTGATTAAAAATTGTGGTAGCATCCATTTTCAGGAACTCTGTTAACTTCGTTTCAGGTTTTTCCTTAAGATATGCTTTACAGATCTGCCATCCTGTAAAAATCCCGATTTGCGGGGAAGATTCATTGTCGATTTCTGTATAAAACTTCGAGAATGGTCCGGGTGAAATAAAACGTTCTCCCAGTCTAGGATCATCGCCGAAGATCAGATTACTTTCTACAAAATAATTCCAGATATTCGCCTCATTACCGGCAGCCCATTCATATTGCTTCTGAGTATAATTCATTTTCAGATAATCAGGCGTATCCGGAAGAAAAGCATCCTGAAGAATCATTACTTTTCCGTTCAGAATAATCTGATCAATGAATTTCTGATGATCAGGAGATTCTGTGACAATATTTTCTGCAAAAAGCTGTGATACCTTCGGAACAATATTCTGCGGGTTCATCGATTTTTGAAAATACAGCTCCAGTCCTTTATAATTGGGATTTCCATCGCCCATAAAACCGGTAACATCTATAAATAAGAGATTCCCTTTTTCATCATAAAATATCGGATCCTGAACCATCTGTAGGGCAGATGAAAACAGATATACTTTGGGATTTTTAAATTGTGGGAAATAATACTTGATGTGCGAAAATAAACTCTGAAGCTCATTTTGCAGCTTTGTCTGATCTATTTTTCCAATAGCTTCCTTGTAGATTTTTATCTCTTCAGCATCCGCTCTTCTTTTTCCAAAATCAGCATCAGAAACACTTCCCTGAAACCACGGGAACTTAGCTTTAAACTGATCCAGAGGAATATCCGGATTGTAAAATTCTTTGGAAATATCTGTGATGTCAACTTTTTGGGCAGTTTGTTTTACTTCTACCTTCCATTGATTTTCAGGTTCTTTTTTGCAGGAAATAAGTCCGGCAGCTAAAAGAGAAGAAAGTGCAATATATCTAAAAATCTTCATTATTTTTACATGGAATTTAAGTTTACAAAAATAAGGATTAAATACACAATTAATGATGAAAATAAAAATATTTACAACCGTTTGCCTTATTTCAGGACTTCCTTTTTTCTATGGACAATCACTTGAATTTAAAGATAAAAACTTTGAAAAAGCAGTACTCGAAAATTTTGACGTGAATAAAAACGGAGTGCTTGAATCCACTGAAGCTGGTATGGTTACGAATCTGTTTCTTGTTAAAAAGGGAATTACTACCACAGAAGATCTGCATCTTTTTAAAAATGTAAAAATGATTGTCCTTGATGATAATATGATCCCGAATATTGTAGTAAACAATCTTGATCAGCTGGAATTGTTTTCGTGTACACAATGTAAAATATCCTCATTCAAAGCAGAAAACCTGAAAAATTTAACCTCATTATACCTGGATAATAACCTGTTGGAAAGTATTTCGCTGACAGGAATTCCAAAAATTGATCAATTAACATTATCTTTAAATCAATTAAAAACAATAAATCTGCTTCAGTTTAAAGTATTAAGAAAACTGAATGTAGAACATAATAAGCTTCAGCAAATTGATATTTCCGGTAATTCTGCCTTACAAACCCTTAATATAGCAGGGAATAAGATAAGAAAAACAGATATAAAAAAAAGCACAAAAGCAGAGGTGACCATTTTTGGAGCTGAAGAATAAAACTAATCATTATGAAAATAGAAACTGAACGACTTATTTTAAGAAAACTCGAAGATGATGATTTTGAACGCGTATTTCTGCTGGATTCCAATCCTGAAGTCATGAAATACATTGGTGTACCGGTTTTGAAGGATATCAATGAATCAAAAAAGGTCATCAGCATGATTCAGAAACAGTATGAGGAAAATGGAGTCGGAAGATTTGGAGTGGTGGAAAAAGAAAGCGGACTTCTGATAGGTTGGAGCGGGTTGAAATTACTTACCCATGAAACCAATGGGTACAAAAATGTATTGGAACTGGGATACCGTTTTCTGCCGGAATCATGGGGAAAAGGGTATGCTACGGAATCTGGAAAAGCTTCTCTGGAGTATGGTTTTAATGATCTTAATGCAGAAGTTATTTATGCGTATGCTCATTCCGAACATGATGCTTCCAACCATATTTTAAGAAAATTAGGATTTGAAAAAACCAGTGAATTTGAAGAACCTGACGGAATTTGCTTCTGGTACGAACTGAAGCGGGAAAACTATAATAAAAAATGATAACAGTATAACAGGAAGAGAAAAAGACGACCAAACAGATTTTTCAATTGGCAGAAGAAGCTTTCATAGAAATGAAACCTGCGAGATTGCCGTGCATATTCTCTTTACAAAAAAACAAGTAATTTTGGAATTTCTTTTCCATTCGATATTCCGGAAGAAAACGGAATGGCTGTAGAATTGGTAAAAGACAGATTAAAAGATAAAAAAAGAGGAGCGAATACCCTCATGAATTTGAAATAGACTAAAAAAATAAACGATGCAGACACAAAAAGTAATAGATCACATTGTAAACTGGTTAAAGGATTATGCTACAAATGCCAAAGTAAAAGGATATGTAATTGGAGTTTCCGGAGGAGTAGATTCCGGAGTTGTTTCTACTTTAGCGGCAATGACAGGCATGAAAACATTACTGATCGGAATGCCGATCCGCCAGAAAGCCGATCAGGTAGATCGTGCGCAGGATCATATGAATGACCTTAAATCCAGATTTCCCAATGTAGAAACAATCTCTGTAAATCTGACCCCGGCCTTTGAAGAGATCTATAAAACCTTTCATGTACATGATGAGGTGTATCCCAATGAGAATTTGACCTTTGCCAACACAAGAGCACGTCTTAGAATGCTTACACTTTATTATTACGGACAGCTGAACGGGCTTCTGGTATGTGGAACAGGAAACAAAGTGGAAGATTTTGGAATTGGTTTCTATACAAAATATGGAGATGGCGGAGTAGATGTGTCACCCATTGCAGACCTTTATAAAACTGAAGTATATGAACTTGCGAAAGGGTTAAATCTGATCAAAAGCATTCAGGAAGCCATTCCTACCGATGGACTTTGGGATACGGAAAGAACAGATGAGCAGCAGATTGGTGCTACTTATCCGGAACTGGAAAAAATCCAGAAAGAATATGGAACTAAAACTGCTGATGATTACGAAGGACGGGATAAAGAAGTATTCCTGATTTTCGACAGAATGCATAAGGCTGCAAAACATAAAATAGATCCTATTCCGGTTTGTGATATTCCTGAAGAATGGAGAGCATAGAAATCATATTACATTAAATTACAGCTATGAACGGAAAAATAAGATCTGTTTTTTTTATATGTCTGGGACTTCTTTTCGGAATGTCTGTGATGTATGTCTACAGAAATTTTATTGAAGATAAAAAAGATCAGTCAGATTCTGTAAAAAAAGAAACAGTGAGCTGCGGAAGTGCTTCTTCGGAGGGAAATTCCTCTGCTCAGGTTTCTATAGATCAGCTTACGGAAGAAAAAACGGTGATCAGCTATGTAAAACAAAATCATAAGCTGCCGGATTATTATATCACTAAAAATGAAGCCAGAAAACAGGGGTGGAATCCTTCCCAAGGAAATCTTTGTGACGTACTTCCAGGAAAAGCAATTGGCGGAGATCAATTCGGAAACAGGGAAAAACGTTTGCCGGATGGCGAAAAATACTTTGAAGCAGATGTAAATTACCATTGCGGTGGGAGAAATGCTGACCGTATCATCTACACCCAGAATGGAGATGTGTATCTTACCAAAAACCATTATAAAAGTTTTGAAAAGCAGTAGCGTCATTGCGAGGAACGAAGTGAAGAAGCAATCTCTATAAAAGAATCAAAGATGAAAGCAGGATTTGTCTACATCATGACAAATAAAAACCACACTACTCTTTATACAGGAGTGACTTCAAATCTGCCCAAACGTGTTCAACAGCATAAGGAGTCCTGTTATTCTCAAAGTTTTACTTCAAGATATAATTTGTATATACTTGTCTATTGGGAATCCTTTCAGGAAATAGGGGATGCTATATTTAGAGAAAAACAAATAAAAGCAGGTTCCAGACAAAAGAAGTTAGATTTGATAAACAGTATAAATCCTGATTGGAAAGATCTTACGGACGACATTCAACATATTTTAGATGTTTTTTGAGATTGCTTCGTCGCTTTTGCTCCTCGCAATGACCAATGTATAATTTGCATTGTAATTATTATAAATCTTAATTTTGAAAAATTATAACCTTTTTTACTTTACTATCATTCTATTTATGATACTTTCATGTTCGGAAAAGAAAAATGTAGTAAAGGAAAAAGCAGCAAAACCAGCCGTAACAATACTCATTCAGCAGTTTAAAGATATTCAACCGGAGAGTATAGAAAAAGTAACGGAAGGAATAAAGAAAGTATATCCGAATGTAAAAGTTCTGGATGCGATAGAATTTCCTGAAAATACTTATTATAAAGAGAGAAGCCGGTATAGAGCCGATTCAATCATTAAGTTTTTGAATAAAGAAACAAAAGAAGGTTTTGTCACAATTGGTCTGACAGCGAAGGATATCAGTGCCACCAGAGGAACGATCAAAGACTTTGGAATCATGGGGTTGGGGTATAGACCTGGAAAAGCTTGCGTGGCTTCAAATTTCAGACTGAATAAAGAAAACCGGGATGAGCAGTTTTATAAAATAGCCATTCATGAGCTGGGACATACTCAGGGGCTGCCACATTGCCCGGAAAAAATGTGTTTTATGAGAGATGCAGAAGGCAAGAATCCTACCAATGAAGAAACGGATTTCTGCAAAAAATGCAAAACTTTTTTAATCAATAAAAATTGGAAATTTAATTCAATATGAAGACAGTATATATAGATTTTACAGACATAGGTGACTATGAAGATTTTTACACCCAGCTAAAGGAGAAAGTTGAGCTTCCTGAGCATTTCGGTGATAATCTTGATGCCCTTTTTGATACGATTACCGGAGATATGGAAATGCCGCTCCATGTAGAATTCGTCAACATGACTGTAGATCAGCTTGAGATATTTGAAGATCTTCTGACAACGCTGGAGGATGCGGAAGAAGAAATTGAAGACTTTAGTTTCAGCTATTATCTCGAGCAGTACGAAGACGAAGATGACGATGTAGAATCTGAAAAAGAATAAAAAAATAAGGGTTGTCCCAATACAGGAGACAGCCTTTTTTATGCTGATCCTTATTCTATAGTATTCAAATCTTTATTCTTTAACATACAAACCTAACAGGTTTCCAAAACCTGTCAGGTTTCTTATCTTATTTAACTGTAAGATTTATTTAGGACTAGTCGATGTGAACTTTTTGTTTCACACCCTGTCAGCGCTTAAAAATCAAGTTTTACTTGGTTACAAAAACGTAGAGTCAAAATAGAAAGGAAGAAGGTCTTTCACTGCATGCACTTTTACAACCTCTTCATTCATACTTGAAAAATAAAGATCAATGTTTTCATTCTGTTTGGTTTCATACTCAATTAAACTCTGGCGGCATGCTCCACAAGGAGGAATCGGAGGGTTTTTCTCATGAAACTCTTTAGGACCTCCAACTACAAAAATCTTTTTTATTTTCATATTTGGAAAATTGGCAGCTACCCAAAAAACAGTTGTTCTTTCCGCACAGAGTCCGGACGGATAAGCTGCATTTTCCTGGTTGTTACCGGAATAGATTTCTCCGTTTTCCAATAAAACGGAACATCCTACCAAAAATTGAGAGTAAGGCGCATAAGCATTCTCACGAGCCTCTTTGGCTCTTTCAAATAACTGTTTTTCTATATCGCTCAGTTCGCTGCTATTTTTAAAATATTCGTAACCGATCTGTATGTCTTTTTTCATATATTGTCGACTAAAAAAGGGGGGTAAAAGTAGTTCTTTTTAATGAAGTGGGCAATATTTTATTCTCCCGGCAAAAGTTCAATTTTTTTAAGATTAAAAAAATGTTATACACACCAATAAAATTCAGAAATATAGAGTTGAAAAACAGATGGGTAATGTCACCTATGTGTATGTATTCATGTGAAGACGGAGAAGCTAACGACTTCCATTTTGTACACTATGGAAGCCGGTCACAGGGCGGTACAGGTCTTTTGATGGTAGAAGCTACAGGTGTAGAACCCAAAGGAAGAATTACCAATCACTGCATGGGAATCTGGAATGATGAGCAGGCAGAAAAATTACAGAGAATTGTTGAGTTTGTACACAAAAATTCAGAAAGTAAAATAGGAATTCAGCTGGCTCATGCCGGAAGAAAAGGGTCAACATGGAATAATATACAGATTTCTGTAGAAGATGGCTGGGAAACGGTGGCACCTAGTCCTATTCCTTACCATCCAACAGAAAGAATTCCACATACATTAACGATAGATGAGGTAAAAGAACAGGTTCAGAATTTTAAAAAAGCAGCCAGAAGAGCGGTAGAAGCTGGTTTTGATGTTATTGAAATTCATGGTGCTCACGGATATCTGATTCATCAGTTTTTGTCGCCACTTTCTAATATCAGAACAGATGAATACGGCGGAAGTTTTGAAAACAGGATCAGATTTCTGATCGAAATTGTAGATGCTGTTAATGAAGAACTGAATGAAAACACAGCCCTTTTTGTAAGAATTTCAGGAACGGAATATGCTGAGAATGGCTGGGATATTCAGAGCAGTGTTGAACTGGCAAAAATTCTAAAAGAACATGCCGTAGATCTTGTAGATGTATCCAGTGGTGGAAATATTCATGGAGCGAAAATCCCGGTTTTTGATGGCTATCAGGTTCCTTTTTCATCCAAGGTGAGAAATGAGGCTGAAGTGAAGACAGGAGCTGTAGGATTGATTACCAAGGTAGAACAGGCCGAAGAGATTCTTCAGAAAGGGGATGCTGATCTTATTTTCGTAGCAAGAGAAATTCTGAGAAATCCTTATATTGCTGTTCAGGGATCTTTTGAAATGAAAGAAGACTGCTTTTTCCCACATCAGTATACCAGAGCCAAAATCTCTACTTAATGATCACAAATAATCTGTAAAACAACAGAAATGGATATCAATGATTTCATGCTTACCTGCCCCAGTAAAAAATTCCTAGGGGTAGAATGTCTGGGCTGTGGTGCGCAGAGAGCAATCGTATTGGTATTTGAAGGAAAGTTTTCAGAAGCCTTTCAAATGTATCCGGCTGTATACACCTTATTGTTATTCTTTTTGATCCTTGGGGTTAGCTTTATCGATAAAAAAAGAAAATACAGTAATATTTTAATGATTATGGTGGTTGTTAACCTGATTATTATGGTGATTGGGTATCTGTATAAACATTATTAACTATAAAAGTTAAAAATAAGTATTTGATTGTGAACTGCTTTTGTGTTTTGATTTTTTGTTCAACAGTATGTAGGAAAATTTTAATAAAAAATATGATTTATTAGATTAATATTCCCGAATTGTTTTATTGTGTAGAATTTTAAAATGTCGTAGAACTACTACAATTTCTGAAACAGTGCCCTAAAAACTTTTTAAATTAGAACATGACCTTTATCTTTGTTGTATAAATCCTATATCAGGGAACAGTCGTTAATGATTAAAATGTAAGAATATGGCAGGAAATTCAAGAGGAATCTTAAAATTCAATGGAGGTGAAGGTCAGAAGTTGTTAAAGCTTAACTATAGCGTGTCAAGATCTACAGATGTTTCAGGACGTGTAGCATCTGACCCGTCAAACGCATTGATTAAAGTAACCATTGAAGCAACAGAAAAATCTGATGTTTTGGAAAGTTTATTAAACAGTAAATATAAACCAACAAGCGGAGAAATCAACTTTAATAAATCTCACGAAGAAGGAACACTGATCTCTTTGAAGTGGGAAAACGGATATGTGATCCAGCATGAAGTAGACTTCGATGCCATTGATAGCAATAATATGCTGATCAGTTTTGTAGTAAGTGCTGAAAGCATTACGTATGGAAATTCATCCTATGACGGACTTTGGCCAATGAGCTAAGTCTTTCATGAGCTAGAAATAAAAGACTGTCCTTACAAGACGGTCTTTTTTTACCTAAAACTATATTCTGCAGGATCTTTTGTTTTTAATTTTTAAACTCTCCTTCTGTAGAATAATCTTTTAGAAAACTAATCAAATCACTAAAAATATGTCAAATACACCTGGAAACTCACAAGCGACGTCTTTTCGTCCGACGCAGAATGCAGATGGTATTTCCGAAAACCATCATACAGGTATCAACCGTCTGGTAAAGCTTTCTCTTGTCATAGAAGGGAAAATTATCAAGTACTATAAGCATTTCAAGCTTAAGCAAAGTACCAGACGGCATCACGAATTTACGCTGACACTGGCACATGATACCTTGGGAGGCAGACAGACCCATTCATTGGAAGAAGCTAATAAATTCCTTGGGAAACGACTTACAGCTGTTATTTCCTATAAAGATATTGACAACAGCCCGGAACGAACTTTTGTGGGAGTGATTACCGGAGTGGGATTCAGTCAGGAACATATGAGTTTGGGAAATATTGTGCTTACAGGCTACAGCCCGACCATCCTTCTTGACGGTGCACCGCATATCCAGAGTTTTGGAGGCAGCCAGTCGGTTAACGTAGGAATTATTGCCGAAGAAGTAATCAAACAAGGAATTGATAAAAGCCGGTTCGATGTAAGAGTAGATGCCAATAATTTTTCCCAGATCATCTACAGCAGCCAGTATAACGAAACCCATTATAACTATCTGGCAAGAATGGCTGAAGCCTATGGTGAGCAGTTTTATTATGACGGTGAAGTTTTACATTTCGGAAAACTTCCTGCTCAGAACAAAGCAATTACCCTTACTTACGGAAGCAGTGCCAATGAAATAAAAGTTGAATTGAAAGCTGTACATACAAAGCCTCAGTTCTACGGCTACAACAGTAATAAAAATGAAAGACTGACATCAGGTTCTACACCCATAAAACACGTGAGTGACCTTGCGAAAACAGCATACAGTCATAACGAAACTATTTATAAGACTCCGGCTCTGCAGATGGCTCCCATTAAAGCCACTACACATTTGGATGTGGAGTACTCGCAGAAAAGTGCATCCGGAAGTGAAGCGGTAAATGTTTTTTCTATTTCAGGAAATACCACGGTTCCTTTCCTGCACCCGGGTTGCGTAGCAGACGTCCAGATGCGTAAGCAGGATTCCAATGAAACCTCTTATTTCACAAGGATAATGATTACAGAAGCAGAACATGAAATTGATACCATAGGCCATTACAAAGGAAGCTTCGTAGGAATAGCTGCAGATACAGGGTTTCTTCCAAAACCGGAATTCACTGTTCCGAAGGCTGAACCACAGACTGCCACTGTAATTTCCAATACAGATCCGGAAGGACAGGGAAGAGTACAGGTAAGATTTGACTGGCAGACCAATGATACCACTCATTTTATCCGTATGATGAGCCCTGATGCCGGAGGAACAGATCAGATTACCCAAAACCGTGGCTATGTAGCCATTCCCGAAGTGGGAGATCAGGTGATGGTCAACTTTGTGCACAGCCATCCGGACAGACCTTTCGTAATGGGAGGAATGTTCCATGGAGGAGTGGCATTAGGAGGAGGTGTTAACAATCATCTGAAATCTATTCAAACCAGAAGCGGAATCAGGATTCTGATGAATGATGAAGAAGGAAGCGTAACCATTCTTGATCCAAGCGGAAATACTTATTACATGGACGGACAAGGGAATATCAGCATGAAAGCTCCTAAAAACTTTACTTTAAATGCAGGCGACAACATCAATATCACCGCAGGAAAAGAAATATCAATAGGAGCAGGAGCAAGTATAACCAGTACTGCGAATGACAATATTATTTCCATTGCAGGGAAGGATATGAAACTTACGGCTTCGGGAGACATTACCGAAACATCCGACACCAGAACGGAAATGATTGAAAAAGAATTCAAAAGACAGTCCGAAACATCCAACGAAATTGCAGGTGAAATTTCCATGTTCAGCGAACTGGAAAATATGACCATGCAGAGCGGAAAGATTGTAGAATTCAACAGTGCTGAAAAATCAAAACTTTTCTGATATGGCGATCATCAAAACAGCAACCAATCTGCGCATAACAGTTAAAGATTCTTATCATCTGAGCGTAGGAAAAAAGGTGGAGAAAATAGCAAAGAAAATCAATGTGGAGGCACACAGAGATAATCTGGTTTTAGCAAGTAACAAGAAGATTATGTCCCATGGCCATAAGTAAATATAACCTGCTGATCCTTTTTATATGGTGTTTTTCATTAACGAATTGTCAGAATAAAAAAATGGAAGAAAAATACAGCTGGCTGGGAACCGTTTCCGCCCCGCAGGAATACCCGATGGAAGTATATGAAGGAGCTATTGTTGCCGATGGTTTTACTTACAGTTTTGATGCCATCTGGGGAACACAGAATACAGGATGGGGAAAAGAAGGCGGTACCATGAACGTCAATACCGAAAGAATGAGTGCTCCTCATGAACTGGAATTTACATGGTATTCTTTGGTGGAAAATAAATTCTACACCGGAAAATGGAATCTGGATAAAGAAAAGATAAAAAGCCTTTTTGATGAAGGGTTTGTTGATCAGGATACGAAAAAGAAAGCCACTTATAATTCCTTCGTGGTAGGATTAGCTCCGCAGGGAAGAGTAGTGCTTTGGATGAAAGGTCCCGGAAACCAGAAAGAAGTAGGAGCTTTCCAGGCTCATGATACAATTATCACCAAAGAAAAAGCCTACGATAATGCTCAGTACATGCTGAAAGTAGGATTTGCAGAAAGAATGCTCAAAGACCCGTCTTACAAGACATTCAAGCCGGAAGTTCGTGAGAAAATTGAAAAAGAAGGCTATCCGCCAGCAGATATTTATAACGTATACAGAGAAAAATACAACTGGAAACCTTCCGTGATTCTTCCTGAAGGAGCTGCATGGATAGATTTCGGTTTTACCAATTACAACGGTGAGCAGGAAAATCTTTTTGATCAGAGCTTAAAAGACAATACTTACAAAAGCAGGGCTATACCAAAATTCTGCGGTTTTTATTGGAAAGATAAAAACAGCAACAGATATGCAGTATGGATAGACGCTTTTGATGACAAAGAAATATTTGATCTGTTTCAGAAATCAGGAAAAGACAAAAATATTGATCTGACCATTAAAGTCAATGAAGATAACACAAAGGTTTTGGTATCCCTTGAGTCTGAAAAAGAGAAGTTTCCGGTAACCAAAGCAAAAATAAGGGTATCTAAAAAGATAGAATGATAGGTTTCACTCAGTCAATTTAAAAATTAAGAACGATGCACAACAATCAATTTGGAAGCTATACACCATCTGTATCCAAAGAGGAAGTACTGGATATTACCATTGGGATTTTTTTTGACGGAACCCTGAATAATAAAACCAATACTGAAGAGAGAAGGAAAGGAACGGATGCCCATAAAAAACATGGCGGAAAAGCTGAAGACAATACCAGCTACAATAATGACTGGAGCAATGTAGCTCGCATGTGGGATAACTATGATAAAAACTTCGGTATTTATATAGAAGGTATTGGTACACAGGATAAAGAAGGAGATGCTACGCTGGGCTACGCTTTCGGAACAGGAGATACAGGGATCAGATCTAAAGTGAGAAAAGGCTGCGAAGAGATTGTAAAAAAGGTGAAAACCATTAAAGCAGAAAAGAAGGCCGATAAAATTGCGGTTCTTACTTTCGATGTATTCGGATTCAGCCGTGGAGCTGCTGCCGCACGTAATTTTGTATACGAAATCGGAAAAGCAAAGTATAAAGCCACTTCACGCACCGTTGCCAACGAAGCGGTTTCGGTGACCACTTATTCAGATGATGACGGCAAAAGTGTAGCATCAGAAGAACTTCCAAAATGGGGACACCTTGGCCTTAAGCTCGAAGAAGCAGGATTAAAGGTTGATGTGTTGAAAGTAAGATTTCTGGGAATTTATGATACTGTTTCTTCCTATTCAAAATATCTGTCACCAATGCCTAATTTCAGCAATGACGTAGAAGAATTAAGCCTGAATGAAATTGGAAAAGCCCAGACTGTAGTTCACTTTATCGCTGCCGATGAACACAGAGAAAACTTTGACCTCACAAGGGTACACATCGGAACTGAAAAAACATTTCCGGGCGTACACTGCGATGTAGGCGGAGCCTATGAAAACGGAAGGGAAACATGGGAAGAAGTGGAAACTTCATGGACTACCAGCAGTAAATTAGAAGCATTAAAGGCAGAGCTTGAAAATGAAGGCTGGTATCATAAAGGTGAACTCACCATTACCCCCGGATTCTATTTGTCATTAAGAGGAACACGTGATCTTCTGAAGACTTTCAGCTATATTCCTTTACATTTTATGGCAGAATACGGCATTGATAAAAACCTTCCCATCACCTTAAAAAAAATGACAGATGATAAATACTCCATTTTGGATGATCAGTTTTTGATAGGAATTAAAGACCGTCTCAGAACTTACGTAATGGGAGATGGCAAACCTTACTCTTTCAGACATTATAAAGAACTGAGGGATGCCTATGGAGGAAACGAAATTCCGGAAGACCGTCAGGCAGCTTATCAGAAAGAAGTAAAGGAACAGGATGATTTAAGAAAGCTTCGTCACAAATACCTTCACTGGTCAGCCAGAAGAGAAGGGATTGGTATGGATCCGAGACCGAACAGAACAAGGGTTATCCATTAGAATTAAAATCTTTAACAATAAGATTATCATACAGAAAAGAAATTGAAGCAGGAATATTTTTATGCAGAAATATAATATACATACTGTTCAGAAAGATGAAACTTTAAAAAGTATAGCGTCGCTGTACGGGTTGGATAAAGATGCATTAAAACTTTTCCATAATAATCACTGCGCTGTTAAAGACATGATCCTGATCAATCTTAATGGGCAGAAAGAACTTTTTGTTCCGAGAACTGCAGTGGCAGATAAAAACCTTTTGGTACAATTCAGAAAAGGAAATAGTCTTACCCTTCAGCCGGAAAAATCATTGCGAAGATACAGTGTAGTCATTACCATTGAAAAAGGAGAATCCAAAAACGAATTAAAATATGAAGCATCTGTTCGCTGGCTTACAACAGAAAAAGGGCATCATTTTTTTGAGATAGACAGAACATCAAAGCTCTATCTTAATGAAGAAGAAGTAAATGAAATTGCAGATCTGCTGGCCTACAGAACCTCAGGTGTTTTATATCCTTTACACATCAGTACAGATGAACATGGAAGATTTGAAACAGTAGAAAACGCTGAGGTATTTTCCAAAAGATGGCCCGCTGTAAAAGAAGAACTCTATAAAGAATTTGAAGGCGAAACCGTAGACGAATATTGCGGAAAGATTGAAAAAGTGATCAGCCAGCCTGAAGCCGTCAATCTTTATATCAAAAACGATTATTTCATCCGTGCCTTGTTTTTTGGAATCTATCAGAGTTTCGGAAAGGATTATAGAACTGAGATGACAGAAACTTTTCCTGTAACAGACAATGCAATTGAACCCAGATATAAACTGACCCTGGAAACAGATCCTGTTAAAGGAGAAACAGGGCTGATTACCATAGAAGGAGCAGGAAAGTTATATGAAGAAAGGGATATTGATGATTTTATAAGAAAATCACCTTTTTCATTGATTATAGAAGATCATCCTGTGATGAATGAAGAAGGAACTTTCAGACTCATAAGCTATCTGAAAGGAGAAACTTCACTTCCGGAATCTCTTTACCTGGAATGCAGTATCATGCTGCAGGAAGAAAAAAAGATTTCAGTATCAGTTTCAGGAATTGATAATAAATAAATGACCACTTCACTAAAGATAAATTAATATGGCAGAAAAACATATTGTAGTACAGGGCGCCCTATGCAAATGCCAGTTCGGGCAGGCTCCGGACAAGCTGAAAGTACTTACACACCAAAAAGAATATGCCAATGATAAAAGCGCTTCCAAAAAACTGATCGTTACCACGAAAGAAATTGGAGCAGCCACATTTGAAAAAAATACATTCGGGAACTGTACCAAAATGGGAGGACCGCCGCCTCCATGCAAAATTATGGTTACAGAATGGCAGAATTTTTATGATAAAGTACAGCTCAGCAACGGTGGATACATCATTGTAGAAGACAGCAAAGCCGTATGTGCGGTTGCGGGAACTCCATGTATTGAGATTATAGACCACGGGCAGAGAGCAGAAGCCAGCCAGCAGAACTTTAAAAATGCCGACAAAGACGTTCAGCAGCAGATCAATCCGCTGGTAGATTCCGAAGAAATGTATAATGAACAGCCTTCAGGAGGAGGGCAGGATGGTGCAATCTAAATGATAAGAAAATGGCAAAAGGCGTAAAAAAAATAAAAGTTGTAAGCGGCTTGTATTACCCGAAAATGTCTGTATTAGGTCAAAGGATTACCATAAAGCCGGATCAGTGGGTGCAGTTTGGTGTGGATGAATGGCTGCCGGGAACTACAGATGCAGACAAAAAGAAACCTCTTACGTGGATGAGGCAGAACAGCAGCAAAAAAATTATTATCAATCAGATTACCTCTGCTACAGGATATAAATTTTTAATTGGCAAGCAGTACTGCGGAAGCTATCAGTTTTATATTGAAGCCAGTCTTTCAGGAGTAAGAGATCCTAAAGGTAATACAGGGCTATATGTAAAAGGCTGGTGTGAACCCAAAATTGTAAGCAGCAAATGGTCTACACAAAAGAACAGCAAAAGCATCAAAAACAATAAAAAAAGCGAATACATTTCCTACGGCCATATTGTTCACCTGAACCTGATGACAGAAGGGCTGAATGGAAATACAGTCAGTATCGAACTCTGGAATCAGCAGACAGCCAAGGCAGATAAACTGGTACATACCTACAATAATGTACAGGTAATAGACGGCGAAGTCAATCTTAAAATAGAAAATACCTTCACCTGGATGGCTTATGTAGACAATATTCAGAATGTAGAGGAATTCTATGTTAAAGTGAAAGATGTTGCTTCCAGACAGTATATCAAAGATAAACTGGGTGATGATCTTCATGCCATCTATCTGAATGTTAAGAATAAAGTTGCCACTACCAATACCAATGGTGCTCAGAACCAGACACCAACTAAGGTTTATAAGCCGGATGTCAACTCCGTCAGACTCGAGCCGTGTAAATTTGAAGTCATTAAAATCACGGAAAATGAAACAAAAGACGGCAAAGCCAGCAATACAACCGTTAAAGTTTTTGACAATGGTAATGGTGTCAAACTGATAAAATCTGCTGCATTACAGGAACATATTCAGAGAACAATCTATTATAAATTTGATTCCACAGTTATTGATAAAGACGGAGAAGCCACCCTGAATAATGTGCTCAAATTTCTTCTCGAACACAAAGATGCCACCATGAATCTCAGCGGGTATGCCTGTGTCATAGGAAAAGAAAATTATAACAAAGGGCTTTCCCAAAGAAGAGCTGATGTTGTGAAAAAATTCTTTGCAGACGGCGGATTAGATCCAAGAAGAATTATCTCCGTAGGAAAAGGGGAAGTAGATCCTACCGATGATAAAATGGGAAGAGATAATATCAGATACAAAAACGAGAAAGACTACGAAAATAACCGTAGAGTAGATATCTCATTTGTATTCAATGCTCATGATGCGCAAACTGTTCATTATGAAGTAACGGCACCTAGTGTGTCTACAAAGAAAAATCTGATCATTGATGTTGCCGGCTTTGAAACAAAAGAATGTTTCAGAGACAGTAAAGGAAAACATAAAAAACAGATACAGATTGTAGATGTAGGACAGGCAATAGATAATGGAGATACGGTAAAAACATTTACGGCTCCTTCCTTTACTTATGGAGTATATTCAGATTTATCACAATTCAATGCTTTTCCTATACAATATATCTGGCCTGCCGGAACAAACCCGAATCAGTTTCATTTGCATGTACATACCTGCAGATACTATAGTAATGAGAAAAGGACTACGGTATTAATAAAAGCCTATCCGGACGTCAACTGGACACTGAGTTTTACATTGAATCTTACCAATGATCTCAGCGTAAAATGGATGAATATGGATCCCCATGAGCATAAAGAGCTGCAGAAAAGAGCAGGCAAAATGGGTGCTGAAAAAAGATGGAAGCAAAAAGATGCTTCACTGGCATTTAGTTTAAAGGCAAAATGGAACAATGATCAGCAGGAAAAAGAGCTAAAATATCAATACGAAACCAAGTTTAAGAAAATATATGATACATTTGCTGCCATAGGAGCGCTGTCGGATGGAGTTCTTAATCAGGCCAAAGGAAAAGTACGCTCCATTTCTCCTAAAGGGATTCCGGTAAGTTTTGCCGTAAAACCGCCCAACATGGAGCTATCAGGTAACTGGCTTTTAAAGCATCCAAAAGATAATAATGCCATTATTGGTACAGATGTAGCTATAGGTTTAAAAGCAAATCCGCTGATTGGGCTGGAAATGACAGTTGATCTTCTGGGAGCCCTGGTATTTGGTATTTCCGGAGCGGTAAGCGGAGGAACAGCTGCGCCGGGAGTAACAAGATTATATCAGGAAATTCAGGGAAAACTGAAATCCGGAATAGATGTAGGGAATGATAATGCAGGTTTTAAAGCATCGGTTGATATCTTTATGGATCTTATTATTTCCAGTACGATAGAAGTGGAATCTGAATTTAAATTTAATACAGCAGGAAAACTCAAAGATTCCGACTTTAAAGTCTCAAGTAAGAGTAAACTTAAACTGGAATTGAAAGTAGGAGTGAAAATTCAGGGAGAAGTTTCACTGGCTGTTATTAAAGCAGAGGCTTATTTTGAAGCTTCAGCATCAGGAAGTGCTTCCATAACGTATGGACATGGTATCAACTACGATGAAAAAGGATTGTATTACCGTCCTGTTCTCGGATTTGACGGTCTTGATGCCCAATATGTAGTTACAATAAGTGTAGGTCTTGCTATTAAAATTGCAAAAAATAAACATAAAGTGGAGGAAAGCAGAAATGGAAAATATGAAATTGCCAAAGGGGATTTTAAAAATGTAATTCCTCCTTTTGATGTGATAAAAGAATTAGAGTCCTTATTTGGAATAAGTGCAAATATTCCGTTGATTAAAAATGATTAATATTCAGACAATGAAAAATCTTATCTTATTATTTAGCTTTTTGGCTATCGTTTCCTGCAATGGACAAACTGACTTGGAGTCCCTTAAATTTGATGAAAAACTGCCGGATAATATTTTGAAGGGAGAGAAGGATACAGAAGCCAATTACGGATTATTATCTTATAAACAGGCCAAAGTTAACAATTATAAGCTGGGAACAGCATCATTTTCCGAGTATGCAGTACCTAAAGGATACGATTATTCCAACAACAACCTTGCGCTTTTTGTAAACTCTTACCAGAATAATCAATACCTCGGATTTATACTGAACCTTGCTAAAGAAGACGAAGGGAAAAAGCTGATTGATTATCTGACTAAGACCTATGGTAATCCAGAAAAAAGATCCACTGATAAAACCGGAGTTGCTTACTTCTGGGATGCATCAGCTAAAAATAAATGGCTGTTTTTAACCCAAACCCAGGAGCTTACTCAGGACAATACAAAATATACCAACACAAAACTGATCGTAGTAAAGAAAGGAACCAGAGTTGAAAATTCTTCAGATCCAGGTACATTCTCCATCTTAGACAGTTTTACCCTTGCTTATCCTAAAAAATAAAAGATGAAACCTTATTACGAAATAGATTTTAGTGCGGTAATGTGTTCATTTCAGATCAAAATTAATGATGTGGAATTAATTTCATTGAGTATTGAGGGACAGACAAGATCAGATTTTCCCATCAATCATCTTATTCTGGAAGGAGGTAAACAAACAATTGAAGTGAAAGGACTTCCAATGGATGGGCATAAAGAATTGCATGAAGATTCTTATATAAGATACAGAGTAAATCTCTACGATATGTCTTCCGGAGAATATGCTTTTGTAAAGCAGTTTGATGAATATTTTACCAAGAAGCCAGATAAAAATATACCGTTTATAGGACATGTAAGTACATTTGAAGCCGAAGTACCCTACAAACTGGAGGCATGGCAAAACGGAATAGATCTTAAAGGTGCTAAATTCGATGTTAAAGAAAAATTGATCAAAAAGTATAACGAAATTATAAAGCTGATCAATGGAGGCAATTACAGTTCATTCATTGATCAATATCAAAAAAGAGAAAATAATAACGCTTTAGCCATGTATCTTAGCAAAAGTCAGGCAGAAGCCAGAATGCAGGGTATTATTTCCGATATGCAGAATGGATATAAAGCACAGAGTCTTCCGGATGATATTCAGGTAGAGTATTCAGCCTACGGAAAGCTGGCCGCACTAAAATGTACAGATATGATGTCTGCATTACGTCTGGAAAATCCGAAAAGTGAGGAAGAATTAGTTCTGCCCATAACATTTTATATTCCCGAAGGGAAAGATGAGTTTGAGATTATATAGCAATCTTTAAAAGAAAAAAACACTGGAAATAAGATCTAGGTATTTCCACCAGTTTTATAACAGAATAAATGGGAGTTAAAAAGGAAAGACCATACATCGTATATAGTATTTTAGGAATAATAGCCGCAGGCTTTATTTATTTTATTCTGTGGATTATTTTCAAAGATAGAATGCCGCTGCATGAATATGCTTCTGAAATTTCCAATAACTATGACAGTTACGCAGAGAAAGCGATCGTTTTTTTTCCATTACTTTTTTTTGTTTTCATTTTTATTGTTTTAATGAAGCCTACTGCTTCAAAACGTTTTTTACGCCTGCAATCCTCACTACCTACCTCTAAGATCCATTCTGTAGCAAAAGGACTGGCAGAGATTGAAGGAACTTTAAAGATGATGAATCCTTTATTTTCACCAGTAAATAATGAAGCCTGCATCGGATATTATTATACCATTGAAGATATTGACAGAGATTCAGACGGAAAAGAAAGTTACAGAACCATTCACAGGGAAACGAAATGCAATATCTTCCGGGTTAAAGATGACACAGGAATCATAGAAGTAGAACCGGAAGGAATAGAGCTGGTTTTATTAGAAGAAACCAATGTAAGCAGCTACGGCGGTAAAAGGTACAAAGAAACTCTTTTAAAAGATGGTCAGAAGATGCTGCTGGTAGGCTATGCCGATTCTAAAAACGGAGTACCTTTCATCAGAAAAGACGATTATTATAAAATACTTGGTATTACTTCTTCCTCAGGAATCACAGTCTGGAACAAATACCAGCCCTTGCTGAGGTCATTTATGTTTACCTGTTCCATCATCCTTTTAATAATTATTTATATACTTACACAATAATGAATCAGACGGTCGCTATCATATTACTTATCCTGCTTGGGGTAGTTATTATAAGTTTTCTGATCAATCTGTACAACAAATTGGTCATGCTCAAATTTAACGTTGACAAAGCATACGGCAATATTGATGTGGTGCTGAAACAACGTGCGGATGAAATTCCCAATTTGGTCACCGTTGCCAAACACTTTATGAACTACGAAGAAAAGCTGCTTACCCGCCTTACAGAGCTCAGAACTTTTTACAATAACAGTACTGATGCCAATAAGAGAACCGAGATTGCCAATGAAACCTCAAAAGCGCTTTCTTCATTCTTTGCGGTTTCAGAAAACTATCCGGAACTGAAATCTAATAATAATTTTCTTGAACTGCAGAAAAGAATTTCCGATCTGGAGAACAAAATAGCGGACAGAAGAGAATTTTTTAATGACAGCGTGAATCTTTACAACATTGGAATTCATGAATTTCCCAATGTTATACTGGCGAAAATGATAGGCTATAAAGATAAAACTTTACTGGAAATCACAAACGAAGAAAAACAGTATGACGGGGTTCAGTTTTAATACCTTTTTCGGATTAGAAGATAAAATAGCGGATTACCCGGAAGTAACCATTTTCGGAGCTATGTTTTTGCCGCTTTTGTTGTTTCTTCCGATGGCCGTGATAGGATGGATCTTCAGAAAGCTAAAATTCAATATGTACATCATTCATGTATTGATGTATACTTTGCTTTTTACATTTATAATAGGAACACTGACCATATTTATCCTTTTCTTTATTACTGATAAAAATGGAGTGAAACTGGCCTATTGCTGGCTTACGATACTTACGGGAATGTTTGTTTTCAGTTTAATCAATGCCAATACTATTACCAAAATGTTTAGTGATTGGTCTAAAATAATTAAGGAAAGACAAAATCAGTAATTTTAGAAAAATATAGCATGATGAAAAAAGCAAGAGTGCTGGTATTGATTTTTGTAGTATTGATCAATATCTGTTGTGGAAATCAATCATTTGACCTGTCATCAGTTTCCTTAGGTGAGGATGCAAAGAAGTATGATTTTGAAAACAAAGACTTATTTCTGAAAGATGCCGTAAAAACAGATATTATTCAATATTATGCTGATGAAAATAAAGGGATAACCTACGGAAATATACCCTTAGACAAGACAATGGGTACAAGAATTACCGTATACAAAGGAAAAGTAGGAGCAGTTGATACCAATGCTGCCGAAAAGTACTCTCTGGAATTTGTAGAAAAAATAGTAAAAAAACATGGAAATCCTACCGCTTCTATTACAGACAAAGCAACCGTAGATGCCAAATTAGTAAAACCAATTTTTGAAAAACTTAAAAAACTTTCTCCGGAAAAAGTCTCATGGAATCAAAATGAGAAAAATTCCTTTACTTATCCAACTTCTTTTTTCTGGGATGATGGGAAAAATTATTCCATACTAAGTATCTCCATTGAAGATGATGGGAAAATAAGAAATAAATATATTTCTGTATCAAAAGATGCTTACCGTAATAATGCTGTATTTGGATTAAAATATCCTACCCCTCCGGCTTCTCCATGGTACAAGTACATGAATTAAAAGGCGGCAGTCAAGAGAAGAGTAATAAAAGAACCGTTTCCTGATACTTAAATCCTGTTTTTTCTGTTTATTATTAATAACCGGATATTAACACTAGCATTATGAAGAAATTGAAATATGTATTAATACCAGTAATCTGCCTGAGTCTTGCATCATGCAGCCAGCAGAAAAATAAAGAGGGTGAGTCTTTGGTTGAAACACAGGGAGGTACACAAACAGAGCCCTTTAATCTTGCACAGCTTAAAGCAGGACAGAATATCAATGAAATTTTAAAATCTGCCGGAGCAACGGCTAAGGATGCTTTACGTACCACTGACGTTACGCTGATCGGAAATGAAAAGCTGGCTTTTTCATCAAAAGAATTATTACATTTCAACGGGATAGATTTAGAAGGAAAAAATAATAAAAATATCAATAAAGTCCTTCTGCATTTTGGAAAAGTAGATCAGGAAATCGGCCCGCTTGCTAATGAAAAAGAAAATGAATTGGGAATGTATCAGCTAGATATTTATACAGAGCATGAAAAAAAAGCGCTTTTGGATAACCTGAATAGAACACTTCAAAAACCGAGTTTTGATACAATCCGTGAAGGTTTTGAATCTGAAGTTAAAGACAATGAAATCATTCAGACTCATAATAAATTCAGACAGGAAGTTGCCATCTGGAGAAACAGAGATATGCTCTATTACTACTGTGAAACCAAAATAGATAATAAACCGGACGAATACCGCTGCAATCTCTTCGTTTTCAAAAATAAAGAATGGAAAGACCTCTTAAAAGGATCAGGATATCCGGATCTGGATAAGATTTCTTTATAACGTTCAATACGCAAAAATCTACAGGAGTTTAATAGAAACATAAAATGCCGGTCCAAAAAGAACCGGCATTTTTATATCAAATCAGTATTTGAATTATTTTACTAAGAACTGCATCGTTACCTGATCCAGCTTCAAAATATAAACTCCCTGACCAAGATTTCTGGTTTTAATAGAGTTTCCATTTCTGAAAGGCTGGTCAATCGTCTGAAGAGTTTTCCCCTGAAGGTTATAAATCTCAGCTTTTCTTACCTTCTCAAGATCTCCTTTTACAAAGATTTCCTGATTGGTGATAGGGTTAGGAGAGATTTTAAAACTGTTAGAAGTAGTTTCAGTAGCTGTGCTTTGAGCCATTCTTGCACTTGATCCGGAATAACATGTCCATGCAAGATCATCAATAGCCACTCTGTTGCTTGATGAATTATTAACAAGGCTTACCACTACATTTCCGGAAAGATTGATGTTATTGATGGTCGTCGTTGTAGATGAAGTACTGTAAGGAATTGTCCCTACGGTTGTTCCGTTTACTTTTACATCAAAAGTACCATTGGTTCCTGAGAATTTAAGCTGTGTAGTTACCGTCAAAGAGCCAATACCGTTTGCTGAAGTGCCGGAAGTTAAAGAACCGTTTCTTACCGTAATCGCTTTATTGTTAATAGTCTGATCTGTTCTTGCATCCGTTGCTGTCCAGGAAATACCACCATTGCTCCATGTTCTGGTTGTATAGGTAGAACTGGCTGCAGGGATTGTTTCAAAATTTTCATTGGCACAGTTCGTACCTGGAGTAGTCCCTCCTGAATTAGTAGTCCCGGAAACCGTTGAACTGTTTGATGAAGAATTTCCTGCCGCATCCTTCGCTACTACATAAAAACTGTAAGTTGTAGAAGGAGTAAGCCCTGAAATGGTTGTTGAAGTTGAACCTGTAGTTGTTTGCAGACTTCCGTTCATATAAACATTATAAGCTGTTACGCCTACGTTATCGGTAGAAGCATTCCATGCAAGAGAAATACTGCCGGAAGTTGTTCCTGAAACATTCAGACCTGTTGCCGCAGTAGGTGCCTGAGTGTCACCTGAGGGCTGCTGAGAACCCCATATAAGGTTAACATAATTCGGGTTATCAATAAAAGGGTTTCTGTTCCCCTGAAAAGTATAGGATGCATTATTTCTTTTGATCTCAGCCTGAGAAACCGGATCCTGATTATGCCATGCCAGTAGAACATTCAGTTCCCAGGTCTGTAATCCCGGGAATGTAGAACTTCCTAACATATTTCCTGATGAGAAAGTAGAAAGTTTGCTTTGGTAACGTGTTACAAAATAAAAAATCATACGGGCCACATCTCCTTTAAACTCATCAATCGGCTCAAATACCGTCCCTGAATATCCTGAAGAAACAGAGGTGCCAAGTTTTGAACCATTCTGAGAAGTAAAAGAAGCACTTCCTACCTTTCCGAAAGGATAATTGCTTCTCATTCCGTTTACTTTTCCGTCTGTAGCTCTGATAAAATGAATATCCGCTACCATTGGAGATGCCTGATTGAAAAGACTTTGAGGCACAATATGCTCTCTGTTATAACAATTTCCCTCAGTAGAATACGTTCCACACTGGTTGGTCCCCGGATTATACTTATAAGGATCTGTGCCTGAAGGCTTTTCAGAATAAATATCAAGGATAGTACCATCATTCTCATAGTCCTTATCAATATCCGTGGTTTTATACGCTGTCCACAGTCCACTGTATCCTTTATCAGTATGTCCGTTGGTGATAATGCTGCTTAATTCAGATTTTAGTGCTGCGCCACTCAGTCCGTTGGCAGAATTGTAATATCCTGCAGGAGCCTGAGCATGGGCAAGCCCTGCAAATACAGAAAATAAAATGATTTTTTTCATAATTAATATTAAGTTTCAGCAAGAATACTACAATTTTTGTGAATAAAAAATTACAAAATCGTTAATTTTAAATGCACTGCATGTAAATATGTGATGAGTAATGAATAATGAATAACGAGGTTTTGTATGAGATTCCGTTTTATATTTGAATTATGAATTTTATAATCTATCCTCAATATTGGATATTCAATAGCACCGGGCTTTAGCCCGGTTTAAAAATAAACGATTTCATTTGGCTTTAGCCGAAACTTAAATAATGGAAGATTATATCCACAGTTATCAGTACAAATCTGTGCTATCTGCGGGATAAACAAATAATTATCCATAAAAAAAGCCGATACAAAAAGTACCGGCTATATAATGGATGACATTAATTTTATTTTCTTTGTGGCGGATAATTTTTCATAATCTCAGCCATAATCTCTGGAATCTGTCTCTGTTTTGCTTTTGGAGAATCAACAGAAATTCCGCTTCCGATACCCTGCCAAACCAGTTTGTTGCTTTTTGCATCAATAAGGTCAACAATCAGAGCGCCTTCATTGTAGTTGGTTGTCCATGTTCTGTTCATGCCAACGCCCCATCCGAATGGTCCGCCCCAACCCCACATTCCGTAAGGAGAAGAAGAATTGATATCAGTAATCTTTTTATGATTTGCTTTTACGTTGATAATCAGATCAGGGTTTTCTCCGGACTGAAGTCCTTTGCTCTGAAGCTGTCTCGACAGTTCATTCAGTACTCTGTCTTTATCAATATCATTCAGTTTTAGATCATCAATTCTGATTTTATAGGTTTTATAAGAATTGAAATTGGCGGTTTCAGCATAATCTGAACGTATCTGAAAAGGGCTACAAGAAGTTAAGCCTAATGTAGCAGATGCCAACAAAATAAAAATATATTTTTTCATTTTATTTATTTTTTTTATCACTTTTAATGAATGTATCAGTCTTTTTATCATACCCGTAAGGACAGTGTCTGCAGCCGCTTTTACAGCAATATCCTCTTTTCAGATGAAATTTTTCTGTAAAAACCTTGTACCCCTGTTCATTATAGTAGAAGTCTTCACCTTCTTTGATGTCATAATGGGCCATAAGTTAAATGCTTGTCAAAAAACTTTTTATATTTGTTACTATGATAATTGTATGCCAAAAGCCTTTAAAAAAATTAAAAATTAATGGCATCGCACTCTTTCCCTTTATCTTCATTAGGAAACCCGAAGATAAGGAAAATAATGTATTGATCAATCACGAAAAAATTCATTTACAGCAACAACTGGAAATGCTCATTATTTTCTTCTATATTTTCTATGTTATTGAATACTATTACTGGTTTTTCAAACTGAAAGACGGTTATGTGGCTTATAGACGAATCTCCTTTGAAAGAGAAGCTTACGCCAACGAAAACAGCATGAATTATCTCAAAGAAAGAAAATTCTGGAACTTCAGGAAATATTTGTAAAGTGAATGTTGGGGTTTGGGATTTGGTTTTTGGATATCAATTTTGATGTTCTTTATATTCAATAGGAGCGGGCTTTAGCCCGTTTATCAAATAAATAAAAAATTCAGTCGGCTTTAGCCAAAACCTAAAATTATCAAAACAGTCATCCGCGAAAATCTGTATGATCTGTGGGAAAACAAACAAAATCCCGCAAGATTAAATCTTTTCCTACTTTTGCAAAGAATAATCTTGTGTCGTAAAACTGAAATGCTATTAAAACTTCCCACACAACCTGTTTTTATCCAGGAAATTCTTATCGAGAAAAACATTAGGCTTTTTATTAAAAGGGAAGATCAGATTCATCCGTTGATTTCAGGCAATAAATACTGGAAACTCTTTCACAATGTGAATCACTATCTGGAAAAAGTTCCTGATAATCCATACATCATTACTTTCGGAGGCGCTTTTTCCAATCATATTGCAGCGGTTTCTGCAGTAGGTAATATGGCAGGTATTCCAACACTGGGAATCATCAGAGGAGAAGAACTGGAGCATAAATGGCGTGATAATCCTACTTTGCTTTTTGCAAAAAGAAACGGGATGAATCTGAAATTTGTCACCCGTGAAGAATACCGTCACAAAGAAAAACTGACAGAATTCCTTCAGCAGGAGTTTCCTGAAGCTTTGATAGTTCCTGAAGGAGGAACCAATAAAGACGCTGTAGAAGGAGTGAAAATGATGCTCAATGAACAAACAAAAGATTTTGACTATCTTTGCACCGCAGTTGGAACCGGAGGTACCATTGCAGGAATTTCAAAATTTTGTGAAGAGAATCAGAAAGTTATAGGATTTAAAGCCGTTGACGATGCTTCACTGGAAAATAAAATTTTTGAATTAACTTTGAGACAGAATTTTAATCTAATAGATTCATGTTTTGGAGGTTATGGTAAAATAAATGATGCAAACGTTCGTTTTATCAATGATTTCAAGGAGAGGTACGGTATTCCTTTGGAACCGGTTTATACAGGGAAAATGATGGAGAAAGTTTTTGAACTGATAGAAGAAGAATATTTTCCTGAAAACAGTAAGGTTTTGTGCTTTCATACTGGTGGTTTACAGGGAATTGAAGGAGCTAATTTACTGTTGGAAAAACAGAATAGAAATTTAATTATATAAGTAAAATTGAAAAACATGAAAAGACTTTTTCTATCCATAAGCCTTTTAGTTTTATCAAAATTTTCAGCCCAGACTTGGGCAACCGAAGATCAGTATATTCAGAAGTTTGCTAAATATGCAGTAGAAGAAATGGAAAAATATAAAATTCCGGCTTCTATTACCCTTGCCCAGGGATTATTGGAAACCGGGGGCGGACAGAGCAGACTGGCACAGGAAGGTAAAAATCACTTCGGTATAAAATGTAAAGAAGACTGGACCGGTAGAACAATGAAACATACCGATGATGCACCTAACGAATGCTTCCGTGTGTACGATGATCCAAGACAGTCTTATGAAGACCATTCTATATTTTTATCCACAAGAAAATATTACGCCAACCTTTTCAAACTGGATATGAAAGATTACAGAGCGTGGGCAACCGGCTTAAAAAAAGCAGGGTACGCTACCAATCCGCGCTATGCTTCCATTCTTATCTCCAAAATTGAAAAGTATAAGTTATATGAATATGACAATACCAATTCTAATGAAGTATTGTATGCTGTTCTTAAAATGTACCCGGATCTGAAAGACGACAGAACTTTCATGGCACAGCTGGAACCTTCAAAAGCAACCAGAAAAGTGAAAGAACCTGTTACCGTTGAAGTCCCTTACAAACAAACCTCTTACGCACAACAACAAAAAAGAGTAGAGAGAATTAAAACGAAAGCTGAAATTCTGAATTCTATTCTTATCAAAAGCCACCCGAATGACGGGCTGAAATATATTGTAATTCCTGAAGATACCGATGTGAAATTCATTGCCAACAAATTCAAAGTAAGCGAAAGCAGACTGATGAAGTGGAATGAGCTGGAAAATGAAACGTTAAAGAAAAATGACATCGTTTTCCTTGAGTCTAAAAATTCTACCGGAAATACAGCCACCTATAAAGCTGAATACGGAGAAGATATGCATGATATTGCACAGAAATTCGGAATCAAATTAAATAAATTATACGCTAAAAACAGAATGGATGAAGGACAGCAGCCATCTGCAGGACAGCTTATTTATTTAATAGACAAAAAACCACGAAACTAATTTAATTTTTTTGTTGAGAGTTTATCGTTGACAATTACATGCCAACCAGCAGCTGTCAGCACCAACTAAATATATATGAAGTATCAAAGAAGTTCGGCTTTATTTGATGAAGCCTACAAATACATTCCGGGAGGTGTAAACTCTCCGGTAAGAGCATTTAAATCCGTAGGAGGAGTGCCTGTTTTTATGAAATCGGCAAAAGGGGCTTACCTTACCGATGCAGATGACAATACTTACATCGATTATATCAACTCATGGGGCCCGGCCATTTTAGGACATACTCATCCTGAGGTACTGGAAGAACTGAAAATACAGGCTGAAAAAGGATTCTCTTTCGGTGCTCCTACAGAACTGGAAACAGAAATTGCAAAATTCATCATTGAAAATGTTCCGAATATCGACCAGATAAGAATGGTTTCTTCAGGAACAGAAGCTTGTATGAGTGCCATCAGACTGGCAAGAGGATACACAGGAAGAGATAAAATTGTAAAATTTGAAGGCTGTTATCATGGGCATTCGGATTCATTCCTGATCAAAGCAGGAAGTGGTGCAGCTACTTTTGGAAATCCAAATTCTCCGGGCGTAACAGCTGGAACAGCAAAAGATACTTTGTTAGCGCGTTATAATGATTTTGAACAGGTTGAAGATTTATTCCGTCATAATCAGGGAGAAATTGCAGCGGTAATTATAGAACCTGTTGCGGGAAATATGGGTTGTGTATTGCCGGAAAACGATTTTTTACAAAAACTGAGAAAGATCTGTGATGAAAACGGAGCATTATTGATCTTTGATGAGGTGATGACTGGTTTCAGATTAGCTTTCGGAGGAGCTCAGGAACTTTTCAATGTAAAAGCTGATCTGGTGACTTACGGAAAAGTAATCGGAGGAGGGCTTCCGGTAGGAGCTTTCGCTGGTAGAAATGAAATCATGGATCATCTTGCACCAAAAGGCGGTGTTTATCAGGCGGGAACATTAAGTGGAAATCCTTTAGCAATGAGAGCCGGATTAAAAACTCTTCAGCTTATTAAAAATGATTCTGAGTTTTTCAGCAGATTGGAGAAAACAACAGAAACATTGGATTTTGAGATTGGAAAAATCTTAAATGAAAAAGGAATTGCTCACAGAATCAACAGAAAAGGTTCTATGATGTCTGTATTCTTCCATATTAAAAGCGTTTCCAACTTTGATGAAGCACAGGAAGCAAATCATTCTTTGTTTAATAATTTCTTCCACCAGATGCTTCAGAATGGAGTCTATCTTCCGCCAAGCGGTTATGAAACATATTTCATCAGTGATGCCATCAAGGATAAAGAGATTGATATGACACTGGAAGCAGTAAGAAAATTTGAATATTCAAATAAATAATAATGAAACCGGATTTAAAATCCGGTTTTTTTATGGAAAAGAAAGTTTAGATTGAAAAAAAATCAACGCAATCTCTGTCATTCAGCAGGAGTTTCACCAGCATAAAAACAGTATAATTTGGATTCCTGCTTGTGGATATTTTTATACTAGTCATAATTACTAGTCTTAGTTTTATACAAAAAGTAAAGGCTGCCCCTTTGTCACTCCGTAGGAGTCTCAACAGCGTAAAAACATCATAATCTGGATTCCTGCGTAATGACAGGCGTTGTGGATATTTTTATATTAAACATACTTGATACAGATAGTTTAGCCGGTCTATTTGTCACTCCGTAGGAGTCTCAACAGCGTAAAAACATCATAATCAGGATTCCTGCGTAATGACAGGCATTGTCGATATTTTTATATTAAACATACTTGATATAGAAAGTTTAGTCGGTCTATTTGTCACTCCGTAGGAGTCTCAACAGAGTAAAAACATCATAATCAGGATTCCTACCTAATGACAAGCGTTGTGGATAAATTAAGTAGATCATAAAGCATTCCCCTAGGGAATCAACACAAAGCATAAATCATACAGATTTTGTAATAAACCATACACTTCGTTCAGAGTACTTCTTTTTAATTTTGTCTTAAATAGATTGGAAATGAAGACCTTCGACAATAACATCTCCCGCAAACATTTTATCCGGAATTCGGCTTTGGCTGTAGCGGGACTCACTTTAATACCCAATATCATGACTGCATCGCCTTTCGATGAGAAAAATCTTTCAGTAAAAGGAAAAATGAGCCTTAAAAATGTTCGTCGGAAACAAGGTTTGAATACCAGGATGGAGAAGTAGCTTCTACCAAAACAGATCTGTTTTATGTAGAAGTTGAAAAAGGAAAAATCACAAAGATCACACCCAATCAACCCAATGCTAAAGCTGTAGATGCAAAAGGACTATTGATGCTTCCTGCATTTAAAGATATGCATATTCACCTTGATAAAACCTTTTATGGAGATCAGTGGCAGTCCGTTAAAAAAAGAGCCGGAGGAGTAAAAGGAATGATAGAACTGGAGCAGAAAATGCTTCCTGAGATGCTGAAAAAATCAACATTCAAAGCTGAAAAACTGATCGAGCTATTACAATCGAAGGGAACTTCCTATGCAAGAAGCCACGTGAATATTGAACCGACTTCCAAACTTCAGTCATTAAAAAATTTGCAAAAAGCGTTAGAAAATAAAAAGAAAAGCTTTGGAGCTGAGCTGGTAGCCTTTCCACAGCATGGTGTTTTCTATACGGATTCCGTACCTTATTTGAAAGAAGCTGCGAAGATGGATATTTATTCTGGAGAAACTAATCAGAAGTATATATATTTATGCACTTGTTTTTTGTAATGCCATCGGAAGCTTTTCGGGTGGCTTTTTTTGAATGGGTTCCGGAGTGCGGGTTTAGACTTTTCGTGATCCTGGTTTTTATTTTCCGGATCAGAGTTTCAGATGGTGAATTTCGAGATTGTTTATATTCAATAGGAACGGGCTTTAGCCCGTTTGAATGGAAAAAGATATTCCTCCGGCTTTAGCCAAAACTTATCAAGGAAGGGTATGTGTCTAAACATAAAAATAATTGTTCAAATTGCAATCCGGTATTTTTACAATGTGAACATCTATTCATATTCAAAATTCCTAATATTGGTAATATCTCATAATAACGATAAAAAAAGCCCCCGGAAATACTTCCGGAGGCCTTCTATTTGAAATTAAATCTAGGTACTTATATGATGATGTTATAAGTTAAAGTTTGTCCATCCTGCATACCAGGTATCGTTCGCATCTTTTACAGCACCTTTGTAAGTAACCTGTGTAAACCAAGTCGCTAATTTAGGGTTAGTAAATGCACCTCCTGTTAATAATGGAGAACCTGAGCCAGGAGCGAAGTTTGGTGTAGTTCCTGCAGGAGCCCATGCGTTGGCAAGCTTTACATCAGCAGTAGAAGCAAGGATTGTGTTTCCTTTAGCATTAAACCAGGTTGTAAGATCTGCTAACGTATACGTTGTTGGAGTAGAGGTAGATGGTCCGAACTTTAAAGGAGTTTGCATTCCTGCTAAAACGTTGTTTTCAAAGAATAGTTTATTACCTACAATATTGTTATCTGTTGGAGATCCTTTTGTAGCATCAATGAATAATCCAACAGGGAATCCTGTGAATACAGAGTTGAAAACAGAGATAGAAGAATTTCTTCTGATTTGTAATGCATTCTGGAATAATGCGTTGATAGACCCAGAAGCCGCAGAGTTGATTGGCCCGATAATCGTCATATTAGAGAATGTAGCAGATGTCTGAGGATTTAAAGTAGAACCGTTAGCATCATTATCAGATTCAAATGCATTAGAACCTGAAACGTCTGCTACCTGAGAATCTCTTACTGCGATACCAAACTGTACCTTTCCTGAGAAACCGTTATCTGTATCAAAATCGTCATCAAGACCTTTGTAAGAAATAAGGTGAGAACAGTTTACCGTTCCTCCGAACCACTCAAAACTGTCATCATTAGCATAAGCAACTTCTACATAGTCTACTGTAGTTCCGCTACCTACACCCCCGAACGTAATTCCGTTGATCTCTTTATCCGGTAAGAATGCATATCCTGCATATTCTATTCTTACATATTTTAATACACCACTGTTGTCAGCTGCGTTAGTACCACCATAAAGTCCAAGACCTTCAGAGTTGTTAATACCTCCTTCAATTTCTCCAACTCCGTTTGCTCCTCCGAAAGATGCATTAGTAGGAGCGTTTCCTAAGATTACTACACCTGCCCAGTCTCCTCTTTTAGGACTTGGTTTCTCTGAAGTGAAGATAATAGGGTTGGCAGCAGTTCCTTCCGCCATGATTTTGCTCCCTCTTGTAATGATCAAAGCTCCGTTTTTATCAGCTTCACCTACAATCTTTGTACCTGGCTCAATAGTTAAAGTAGCTCCGTTAGTTACATATACCAGTCCTCTCAGCTTATAGATTTTATTGGCTTTAAGTGTAGTATTGGAAGTGATTTTTCCTGAAAGAATAAGGTTTTCAGTTTCTCCGTTTCCGTTACCTCCATTTTGAATAATGGTAGGTCCATCTTCTTCTATATTTCTACAAGCGGTAGTTGATACTAGAGCGCCAAGCATTAAAGAATATAAAACGAACTTTTTCATGTTATAAAGAATTAAATTATTTATTAGATTATTTGTTGAGTGAATTAAAAATTGTATCCCAGTGTTAAACTGATATTGGTTCCTGTAAGTCTTTCAATAGCAAGAGCATCTTTGCTGTCATACTTACCATTGTCGTTCAGGTCATGGTAGAATTTAGCACGACGGTTCAGGATATCTGAAACATTCAGCTTGATTTCTCCTTTGTTGCTCCATAATTTTTTAGCAAGCTGGAAGTCTAAAAGAGGTCTGGGTGCTTCCCAGATTGGTGGAACCTGATCGTTTCCTACATATAAGATTCTTCTTCCGATCATGTTGAATAATAGAGTAGAAGACCAACCTGATTTTTCAGTATCGTACTGAAGACTTAAGTTAACCGTGTATGGAGACTGTCCCTGCATTGGTCTGTCTATGTTGGTAGCTTCGTCCGTTACTCTGTTTTTAATTAATGCTACGTTTCCACCCAGCGTAAAGTTTTTAAGAGCACTTACAAAATCCAGTTTTTTTCTCGCTTCCACTTCTAATCCATAAGCATCAGCTTTATCTACGTTAAGGTAGTTGAAAGTGTTACTGGTTCCTACCCCTGATTGGTTGAAGTATAATTCGATCGGTTTTTTGAAGTTTTTATAGAAACCTGCCACGGATATAATTTCTCCGTTTCTTGGGTAGAATTCCCAACGAAGGTCAGCACTCGTGATTTTAGTTCTTTCAATAGATTTGTTACCGATTACAGTTGCTCCAAGGTCAAAATCATAATAAGCCAAAGGAGAAACCTCTCTGAATTCCGGTCTTACAACAGTTTGTGAACCTGCAAGACGGATATTCATTTTAGGATTTACCTTGAATGTCAAGTTCACAGCAGGTAAAAAGTCTGTCACTCTTGTATTGACAAAACGGTCATCACTCTTTTTTGTGCTTCCTACCAGCTGGTCAAAGTTTTCAACTCTTAATCCCCAGACTGCTCTTAACCATGGTGTGAAGTTGTTGTCAAACTGTAAATATCCTGCGTTAAGGATCGTATTGGCAATATATCGGTATTGGTTTCCTGCAATTTCATCAAATGTAAATCCTCCGTTAGTTCCAAAATTACCAGGATTGAAGATCGTTTCAAAAGGCTGAGAAAGCAATCCCTGATTGAAGTTTTCAAGTCTTACAGAGAACGGTCTTGAGTTGTATATTCTGTCTTTTACCTGGAATAAATACCCACCTTTGATCGTTTGTTTTTGTCCGAACATCGTAAATGTTTTGGATACATCACCTCCTGCATTATATAAATAGTCACTTAGCGTAGAGTAGAATACACTTCCTGATTTTTGAGAAAGACCATTAGAAATCAATGCTAAATAAGGGCTTCCCGGCATGTTCGTATATTGGTTATACTGCAAACGCTGTAGCAAAGGGATGTATTGATCAAGAATCCCGAAGCTTCCGTACCAGTTTACGGTAAGACCGCCAAGAATATCAAGTTTATGGTTACCGGAAAGGGTAGAGTTATAGAAAGTGGTTTCTTTAAATCCAATTTCCCTTGCCATGATGTTTGTTCCGTTAATAGGATCAAATTCAAAGTCCTTTCCAGTTCTGAAGGACATGTGATTTACTGTATTGTTGGTGATGATATTCTTCAGGGAAATTTTATTGTTGCTGTTCAGCTTTAAAGAAAGGTTCAACATCCCTCCCAAAATAATATCATTGCTGTATTTTTCTGTAAAATAATCGAAGTTGGTATCAGCAAGCTGATTGTTGATGGTAAAGAAACGGTTGGTAGATTCAGTTCTTCTTTTGTTATTACTGTAGTTTAAAACAGCAATTACTCCTAAATCTTTTCCGAATAACTTCGTGTTGAAACCTCCGTCTAACTGTAAACTTAAGTTTTCAGGGTAACCGATACTGTTGTATCCAAGATTCTTTGTATATCCTTTACCGATCTCTGTTTTCTGTGCTTCAGTCAGAATACTGAAAGCGTTTTTTGCAGGCATATTGGTAGGAAGTTTTCGGTAACCGTCATCAATTCCTAAAAAGTCCCATTTTCCTCCTTTCTGCATATGGAATTCCTGCCCTATAGTAGCGGTGTTTCCTCCTACGCCTACCTGTACATTGAAGAAATTTTTATTAGGAATATCTTTAGTATTTACCTGGATCAATGCACCTCCCCATTCACCTGTATATTCAGGAATGAAAGTTTTGTTGATCACAAGGGTTTCGATAACGTTAGCAGGGAAAAGGTCAAAAGAGAAAGTCTTTCTGTCTGGTTCCGTACTGGATAACTGGATGCCGTTCAGCATGGCCTGATTGTAACGGTCTGATAAACCTCTTACTACAATATATTTTCCATCAAACAAACTCACCCCGGAGACTCTTTTCAGAACTTCACCCGTATTTCTGTCCGGACTTCTTTTAATAGCTTCAACACCAATAACCTGAGAAACTACACCCGCATTCTTTTGTAAACCGATGGTAGAGGCTATGGTTTCTTTTCTTGCATTTGATTTTATGACAACACCCTCAATTTCTTTTTCTTTGGTAGATGGCTTATCCAGAACAATATCAAGGTGAGTATTACCTTCATTTTTGATAATCACCTCACTGATCTCTTTTCTGTTATACCCATTGGAGCTTACCGTTACAATGTAATTGGCACCGGGAGAAAGGTTGATAGAGTAGTATCCGGAAATGTCAGTGGTTACTTCCTGACCGTTTACCTTTACTTTTACACCTTCTATAGGAGTATTATCTTTCTCGTCCAATACCCTACCTTCCAAAATCTGACTTTGTGCAAAAGCATAGCCAGCAGAAAACAAGGCAAGTAGCATGATGCTCTTGTGGAGTTGTTTTTTCATTATTACTTCTTTTACTTCTTTTTCAAGGGCAAAATAAGGGCTAAGTTTTTAAGAAAACTTTAGGAGAATCTTAATTAATTATGAAGTTTGTATTAACGAATGAATGGATTTTATAGTTATCGATGTTTTGTTTATATAATTATAATTTTTGTTTTAATATTGAATATTATTCCTTATATTTGATTTTTATATATTTATTTATTGTTTTTTTTATTGATTTTGTAATTTGTTTTTAAAATGTTGTTTTTTAATAATTAGTTAACATTTGGCGGATAGATGAAATCAATTGAAATAATTAATTTTGTGGGAATTCTTAAACTAGAAGATGAGCAAAAAAATTCTTTTAATAGACGATGAACTGGACATTTTAGAGATTCTGTCTTACAATTTGGAAAAGGAAGGGTACGATATCTATACCGCTACCAATGGTAATGAAGGTATAGAGAAAGCAAAGGAAATTGTTCCGGACCTTATCTTATTAGATGTCATGATGCCTGAAAAAGATGGTATAGAAACCTGTCAGGAACTTCGTAAAGTGAAAGAACTGCAAAAAACACTTATTGTGTTCCTTTCTGCAAGAAGCGAAGAATTTTCTCAATTAGCAGGTTTTCAGGCGGGTGCTAATGACTATGTCGTAAAACTGATCAAACCGAAAATCCTTATCTCTAAGGTAAATGCATTATTGCAGCTAACCTCTCAGGTTTCTGACAATGCTAAACTCATCGAAATCGGAGACCTTGTTATCGACAAAGATAACTTCAGAGTTTCCAAAAGCGGGCAGCAGTTTCTTCTTCCCAAAAAAGAATTTGATTTGCTTTACCTTTTGGCCTCCAATACTGAAAAGGTTTTCAAAAGAGAAGAGATTCTGGAAAAAGTTTGGGGTAATGATGTGATTGTAGGAGAAAGAACCATTGATGTTCACATCAGAAGACTAAGAGAAAAATTAGGGATCAATACCATTCAGACATTAAAAGGGATTGGATATAAACTGATCGTTTAATTATTTAAAAATCTTAACTTTACGTTCAATCATTAAAACGTTGTAAAATTGAAATTTTACAGACTTACCCTCGTTGCCTCCTGTCTGCTGACACTGGTAATGCTCCTTTTAGGTGTCGTATTCGATTCGCTGAAAGATATCTACTATAAGACCCCTTTGTTCAAAACGGGTCTTTTCATCTGTATTGTCCTGATCTTCCTGATCAACTGTGTAGTACTGGAACTCCTTTTCAATTACTACAGCAGAAAACAGGTAAAAGGTCTTTCAGGATTTCTTCCGCAGGAAATAGTACAGAATCATGATGAAAATATCACCATCAAAGAGTTAGGTGAAAGATTTTCAGATCTCAATCAGCAGCAGGTATCTGAAATTGATATGATGAAAGAGATGGAAAGCTACCGTAAAGAATATATCGGAAATGTTTCCCATGAACTGAAAACCCCTTTATTTTCTATTCAGGGATATGTAGAAACCCTAAGAGAAGGCGGAGTAGACAATCTTACGATCCGGGATAAATATCTGGAAAGAATTGATAAATCGGTAGAAAGACTTATTGCTATTGTAACCGATCTTGATATGATCAATAGGCTGGAAGCTGGCGAAATCAACCTTACCGTTTCAAAATTTGATGTCAACCTTCTGATCAAAGAGATTTTTGACCTTCTTGATCTTGAAGCTGAAAAACGAAATACAACTTTACAGATTCAGACCCTTCATCCACAGATTTTTGTAGAAGCTGATAAACAGAAGATTTCTCAGGTTTTTATTAATCTCATCTCCAATGCCATTCATTATGCTAACAGACAGGAAGCAAAAGTGATTGTAAAAACCAGTATCCTGAAAAATAAGGTGCTGATAGAGGTCATAGACAACGGAATGGGGATCAAATCCGAAATTCTTCCAAGAATCTTCGAAAGATTTTATCGTGTGGAAACCAGCAGAAGCAGAAGAGAAGGCGGCTCCGGGCTTGGCCTGGCTATTGTAAAACACATCCTTGAAGCTCATAACGAAAATATTACCGTAGAAAGCGTTTACCTTGAAGGCACAAAGTTTAGTTTTATGCTTGAGAAAAGTAAATAATTCCGGCAAAATGTAAGAAAAAAAAATATTTTAAAAAATCCTGAAATATTTTTTTGTCACATGTCATTTATTATATATTTGCAACAGAGATTTATCATAATTATAAAGGCAAAAAAGTAATTTAAGAAACTGATATGGTTTACAAAATCCGCGTAATATTAGATGCGAAAGAGGATATTTTCCGTGATATTGAAGTTAAGGGAAAACAAACGTTATGGAACTTACATTTAGGAATTAAAAGTGCATTCAGTCTGCAGGGAGATGAGCTTTCTACCTTTAATCTGTTGGAAGACGACGGAACGATCGTAAAAAGTGTCCCATTGGAAGATATGAGTGATGATGGTGACGGCGAAATTATGTCAGATGTTTACATTGATGAGGCTTTTGAAAATGTAGGAGACAAAGCACAGTTCCAGTATGGGCTTCTTGATCTTTGGGAATTTTTCTGTGAGCTTATTGAAGTAATTGAAGAAACAAAAGGCGTGAACTATCCAATCACGGTATACAGATTTGGAAATGTTCCGTTGAAAGCTCCTGGCAAAAACGGAAGCGCAGGTGGCAAAAAGAAATCAGCAATGCCATTGGTAGATGATGAATTCGGCTTCGATGATGATTTTGGAGCAGGAGGAAATTTTGCAGATGAAGATGATGACAGCTTCGATGATGATGAGGAAGAAGACTACAATGATGATGTCTTTGATGATGAAGATGATAATGATGACGAAAGATAGTCAACAACAATATACTGCCCTGGATTTTGATCCGGGGCTTTTTTATGGCAAATGCATAACAATTAAAATAATAAACTGGTAAATAAGTAAACGGATTTCCTCTGCCTTTCCATAAATAAGCTTTTCATAAATTTACCATTTAGTAATTTTGCCTTTTTACCTTTACAATTTTGTTCTTTTCCCGCTTCCCTCCAAAAACAATCCTTACTTTTGTTAAAAATAGTTTAATGAAAAAATTACTTTTGTTAGCTGTAATTGGTCTGGGAATTGTTTCCTGTACCACTCAAAAAAATACACGGAAGATGACAGAACTGCCAAAAGATTGGAAACATAATACAAATATCTACGAAGTAAACATAAGACAATATACTCAGGAAGGAACTTTCAAAGCATTTGCAAAAGAAATGCCCCGGCTGAAATCTATGGGCGTAAAAACACTTTGGTTCATGCCCATTACCCCAATTGCCCAGCAGAATAAAAAGGGAAGTCTGGGAAGTCCTTATGCCGCTGCAGATTACACTTCCATCAATCCTGAATTCGGGACACTGCAGGATTTTAAAGATATGGTGAATGAGGCACACAGACTGGGATTTAAAGTAATTATAGACTGGGTGGCCAATCATACAGGCTGGGATCATGTGTGGACAAAAACACATCCTGAATTTTATCTTAAAGATCCGGATGGAAAATTCCATATAGCTTCCGGAATGGACGATATTATTGAGCTGGACTATAAAAATCAGGAAATGCGTCAGGCTATGATAGATGCCATGAGATTCTGGGTGCAGGAAACCGATATTGATGGTTTCCGATGTGATCTAGCTTCATGGGTAGAAGTAGACTTCTGGGAACAGGCACGTCCTGAAGTAGAAAAAATAAAACCTCTTTTCTGGCTGGGAGAATTTGATGAGCTGGAAAGCCCGGAATACGGAAAAGTTTTTGATGCCAGCTATTCCTGGAAATGGATGCACAAATCTGCCGACTATTATAAAAAAAATGAACCTCTTCAGGAGCTCAAGGATCTGTTGAGACAGTATTCTAATATTGGAGACGCCTCCATGAGAGCCTGGTTTACCACAAACCACGACGAAAACTCGTGGAACGGAACCGAATATGAAAAATATGGCGTCATCACAAAACCCATGGCTGTATTCTCCGCCACATGGAATGGTGTTCCGTTATTATACTCAGGGCAGGAGCTTCCGAATATGAAGAGACTGGAGTTTTTCGAAAAAGATGTCATCAAATGGACGAATACCTATCAGGTTGCTGATTTCTATAAAACAGTATTGGATTTGAGAGCTTCGAATCCGGCTTTAAGAGGAGGAGATACCAACGTTACAACTTACCTTCTTAATACAACAGCAAATGATAAAATTCTGGCTTATGTAAGAAAAAACGGCAATGATGAAGTTTTGGTTGTTCTGAACATGTCAAAAGAACCGGTTAACTTTTCTATTGAAGACGAACATCTGTCAGGAACATTCAGAAATGTTTTTGATAAAACCAAAAGAGATTTCAGCGATGGAAAAGATTTTAGCTTTAAAGTATCTGATTTTGCTGTATTTGAAAAATAATATTTAGATCTTTGGCTTTATCTTAATGAATAGCCACTAAGCAGTACTTAATTCCCCTCCGCTGGAGGGGTGTCAAAATCTATGATTTTGACGGGGTGGTTTTTACCGCTCACCATAAAAAAACGTCCATTGAAATGAACAAACAGGAAATAATCAATATCATTAAAGCAAAAACAGCAGACAAAATCCGGTATTTTGAAAACCTGATCGCAGAAACACGGGCATCCAACAATGACACCAAAAGCTCAATGGGGGACAAATACGAAACCGGAAGAGAAATGCTTCAGCAGGAAATCAATAATCTGCAGAGACAGCTTAACGAAGTGTTGAGCCAACAGGCTGTTTTGCAGAAAATAACTTCGGATCATTCAGAAAAAGTTCAGAACGGAGCATTGGTAAAAACCGATAAAGGATTGTTCTATATTGCTGCTTCCATGGGAGAAATTGTTTTTGAGAACCAGAAAATCATGACCGTTTCTGCAGAATCACCCTTGGTGAAAGTTATGTATGGAAAAAAAACAGGAGAAACATTTACAGTCAATACCATTCATCAGACCATTGAAAATATATGGTAAAATTAATTTCTGTTAGATGGCAGATATACAGCTGTTTAATAGAAAATAAACATCACCGCTATAAAATGCATTCATAAAAGTGAGTGCTTTTTTTAATGGTTTTTACTAAATTTGAAACTTAAAATCTCATTCAAAATGCAAAACTACCTGGACCTTTTACAGCATATTTTAGACAACGGAACTGATAAAACCGACAGAACCGGCACTGGAACAAGAAGTGTTTTCGGATATCAGCTGAGATATGATCTGTCAAAAGGATTTCCTTTGGTAACCACAAAGAAAGTGCATTTAAAATCCATTATCTATGAGTTGCTTTGGTTTCTGAAAGGAGATACCAATATCAAATACCTTAAAGATAACGGAGTAAGCATCTGGGATGAATGGGCGAATGAAAATGGAGACCTGGGACCTGTTTACGGAGCACAATGGAGAAGCTGGAATGGAGCAGACGGAAAAATTGTAGATCAGATTACAGAAGTGATCGATCAGATCAAGAAAAACCCGAATTCCAGAAGACTTATCGTATCAGCATGGAATGTTGCAGAAATTCCAAACATGGCTTTGGCTCCCTGTCATGCCCTGTTCCAGTTTTACGTAGCGGATGGTAAACTATCTTTGCAGCTGTATCAGAGAAGTGCTGATGTTTTCCTTGGAGTACCTTTCAATATTGCAAGTTATGCATTACTTTTGATGATGGTAGCGCAGGTTTGTGATCTTGAAGTAGGGGATTATGTTCACAGTTTTGGAGATGTTCATATCTATAATAACCACTTTGAGCAGGTAAACAGACAGCTTGGAAGAGAACCAAGAGCACTTCCGGCAATGAAATTAAACCCTGCAGTTAAAAATATCTTTGATTTCGATTTCGAGGACTTTACTTTAGAAAATTATGATCCACATCCGGGGATCAAAGCTCCTGTAGCCATTTAATATTCTTATATCGCTTTATTTTTTAAATTTACGTCTATTTTTTTATTAATAGATGCCATTATCTGCGGTCATAAACTAAGGAATCGGAATATAAATCCTTTATTACACTTTCTTTTGGCAATTGTTTCTTACATTTGAATGAACAATTCCGGTTCGTTGGATTCTTTTTGTAAAGGGATCCGTTGGCAGACAGGAAATCATAAATATCAAATACTTAAGAATAAATTATGAAGTATTTAAAAATTAATATAGAAGACAATGCAGATGTTGAAGTACTGAAAAATGCAGTACTTCAGTTGAAAGGTGTAGCATCAGCAGAAATAGTGGATGACGAAAATCCTGAAAGTGAACTCAAAAAAGCCTTTGCAAAAACAAAAGAACAGCTTAAAAAGGGCGACTATGAAACTTTAGTCAATGACATTTTCGACATCATCATAAAAAAATAATTCTAAAAAATAATAAAGCAGACCGATGAGAAAGGCCATTTTATCAATTGCTATACTTGGAATTTTATTTTCCACAAATGTATCAGCACAAACCGAAACTTCAGGAAGAGAAAAAATATACAGAGCTACTCACACTAAAGTAACGGAGCTTAAGCACACAAAACTGAAAGTGAATTTTGATTATCAGAAAGAACAGATGAATGGGGAAGAATGGCTTACCGCTTCACCTTACTTCTATGCCACCAATGAGCTTACCCTTGATGCAAAAGGAATGCTGATTCATGAAGTGGCTCTTGATAACAACGGCAAAAAGTCTCCTTTAAAATACGAATACAAAGACGATATTCTAAAAATTACTCTCGATAAAACCTATCAGAAAAATCAGGAGTATACAGTGTACATCAAATATACATCCCGCCCGAATGAAGTGAAGCAGCAGGGAAGCATGGCAATCAATGATGCAAAAGGGCTGTATTTCATCAATGCTCAGGGAACAGATCCGGATATGCCAACCCAAATCTGGACACAGGGAGAAACGGAATCTTCTTCTGCATGGTTTCCTACTATTGATAAACCCAACCAAAAGACAACCCAGGAAATCTATATGACAGTTCCTGATAAATATGTAACATTATCCAATGGTATTATGAAAGATTCTCAAAAAGAATCCAACGGACTCAGAACAGATCATTGGGTGATGGATAAAAGACATTCTACCTATCTTTTCTTTATGGGAGTGGGAGAATATGCCGTTGTAAAAGACAAATGGAAAAACATTCCGGTTGATTATTATATTGAAAAGGAATACGAGCCTTATGCTAAACAGATCTACGGAAATACACCGGAAATGATCGACTTTTTCTCTAAAAAACTGAATTATGACTATCCCTGGGCGAAATATGCTCAGATTTCCGGAAGAGATTATGTAAGTGGTGCAATGGAAAATACCACAGCCACTCTTCATGGAAGTGATATTCTTCAGAAGCCGGGACAGCTCATCGATGAGAATACGTGGGAAGATACTATTGCTCATGAACTCTTTCACCATTGGTTTGGAGATCTGGTAACTGCAGAAAGCTGGAGTAATCTTACCGTTAATGAATCTTTTGCCAATTATTCCGAATACCTTTGGAATGAATACAAGTACGGAAAAGATCAGGCCGATTATCACCTCATGACAGACGTAAATCAGTATATCCATAATCCTTCAGATTTTAATAAAAATCTGGTAAGATTCAACTATGAATCCAGGGAAGATGTTTTTGACCTCGTAACATATCAGAAAGGTGGCGGGATTTTAAACATGCTGAGAAATTATCTTGGAGATGATGCCTTCTTTGCAGGAATGAATGATTATCTGAAAACCAACGAATATCAGAACGCAGAAGCACACCAGTTAAGACTTTCTTTTGAAAAAGTATCGGGTAAAGACTTAAACTGGTTCTTTAACCAATGGTATTTCGGAAGCGGAAATCCTAAAATTAATTACTCATCCACCTTTGAGCCGGTAAAAAAACAGGTGGCTGTAACCATTAATCAAACTCAGGAAAAACCCTTTGAATTTCCTCTGGCCATTGATATCTATGACAACGGAAAACCTAAAAGATACAATGTCTGGGTAAATGCAGAAGCAAAAAATACATTCAGTTTTGATGTTTCTAAAGCACCGGATCTTGTTAATATCAATGCAGACGGAGTCTTACTGGCTGATATTACCGATACTAAAACTCCGGAACAGAATCTGATGCAGTTTACCAGCTCTAAGGAGTTCAAAAGCAGATATCTGGCTTTAAACGGAATTAAAGATCAGACCGGGAAAAGCCCTGCAGCTGTAAAATTATTGGCAGCAGCATTGAAAGATCCTTTCTTCAGGGTAAGAATAAAGGCTTTGAATGTAATAGACCTTACTAATCCTGAACAAATGAAGGCGATGGGTGCCGAAGTTGAAAAACTGGCTTCCAATGATCCTAAAACATTGGTGCAGGCGGCAGCTATTACGGCTTTAGGAAAGTCAAAAGATAAAAAATATCTTCCGTTATTTGAAAAAGGAGTGAATGCAGTTTCGAATGCAGTGAAAGGAAGTTCAATGAGTGCCCTTCTTTCTATTGATCCGTCAAGAGCAAACAGCCTGGCTGATAAAATTGATATGAAAGGAGCTTCTGATGCGTTGCAGGCACAATTGCTCCCGATTATTGTTAAGAACAAGATTACTTCGCAGATCGAAAATATTGCACCTCTTGCTACTTTTTATCCCTTCATTAAATTCCAGAATCCGGAATTGGGAAAAGCCGCAGAAGATGGTTTCAACTGGATCATGACTTCCGACAACCTGAAAGCAACAGAAAGCATAACAAAAATAGCAGGATATGCCAAAAACCAAATGGCAGACAATCCGCAGGCTAAAATGATGATGGTTCAGATGCTGAAAGATGGTTTGAGTAAAAAAATGGAACTGCTCAAACAAAATCCACAAAGCGCAGCAAGTATCAATAAGCAGATTGATGTCATTAATAAAGCAATTGAAAACTATAAATAAACAGATAAAGCCGGCAGATTTGCTGGCTTTCTTTGTATGATGAAGATGTATATAAACTGCAGGATTATATTTTTAAATACATTGATTTTTAATGATATTGCAAAAATTAGCATTTTTTACCACCGTTTTTTGTGTTATCTTTCATAAATTCGTTTAAAATTTAGACAATTATGAGTTTTGGAATTGAAGCAGCGGGGTATTATGTACCTGGTTTATATTTGGAGATTAAGGATTTAGCAGAAAAAAGAGGAATAGAACCAGCGAAATTGGAAAAAGGCTTAGGCCTTCATAAAATGGGACTTTCTGACGTTCACGAAGATGCTGCCACTTTTGCAGCAGAAGCATTACTGAAGCTTATAAAAGACTATCAAATCAATCCTGAAGAAATAGCAAGAGTATACCTTGGGACAGAAAGCGCAGTGGATGCTGCAAAACCTACAGCTTCCTATGCTGTACAGATGGTAGAAAAAGTATTGGAAGAAGAATTTGGAACAAGATGTTTCAGAAACTGTGACGTACTTGATATGACTTTTGCCTGTGTAGGGGGAGTAGATGCTTTACATAACGCTCTGGACTTTGTAAGAGTAAATCCTGATAAAAAAGCAGTAGTAATTGCCAGTGATTATGCAAAATATGAATTGGCATCATCAGGAGAATATACACAAGGAGGCGGTGCTGTGGCTCTTTTGATTTCCTCAAAACCGGATCTTCTTGAAATAGAAAATAATTGGGGAGTAGCCTCAGAAAGTGTCTTTGATTTTTTTAAACCGAGAAGATCATATAAAAAAGAAGACTTGAATGGAGCTCCGGAAACATTTCCTGAAAAGATTGAAATTTTTACAGACGAACCAGTTTTTGACGGACAATATTCTAACCAGTGCTATCAGGATAGAATAAAAGAAGCTTATTATCATTATAAAGAAATAACCGGGCAGGAAAAACCGTATGAAAACTGGCAGTATATTATTTTCCACCTTCCTTATGCGTTCCATGGGAAAAGGGTTTTTACCGAAATCTACAGCCTTGAGAATGGCCTTTCCTATGAAACAGCAGATGAACAAAAAGCAGTGGCTAAATCAGAAAACTATCTGAAATTAATTAATGATAAGATAGAAAAGACCCAGAGAGCCTCTTCAGAAATAGGAAATATGTACACAGCTTCCATATTTATGGCGCTTCTTTCAGCATTACAGACATCTTTTAACGAAAATGAAGAACTTTCCGGAAAAGAAATTGGTTTTGTAGGGTATGGAAGTGGCTCAAAATCAAAAGTATTTGCTGGAACAGTTGCCGGGAACTGGAAAAAAGTAGTAGAGAAATGGAATTTGTTTGAAAGTTTGAACCAAAGAACTGCTGTAAACTTTGAAACCTATGAAAAACTTCACAGAAAACAGTTGAATGATTCTGTAAATAAAAATTACAAAGGCTTTGGACTTGTCTCTATTGAAACAGAAAATCCGTTTTTAATAGGAGCCAGATATTATGGGTTTCAGAAATAAGTGCATTCAATAAAATTATATAAAAGCATCTCATCATACTTTGGGATGCTTTACTTTTTTTATCAATGAAACCTCTGTAAATTTTAATTGTTATGATGAATAAGAGATCATGGAAAAGGAATTCTCAGCTTGTAGAATACTGTTTTTTATATAAAATTTAAGAAAATAAGCTGTTTTTTGCTCCATTTTCTTCAAATTGGTAAATTATTTTAGTGTAAATTTTACTTAATAAATGATGTTTAAAGTTTATTTTTTTAATCATTTTTTTAAAATCAATGTAAATTGATTTAAATTTTAAAATTTATTAAAATTCTGTTAATATATAAATTGACTTATTTTTTGTTAATTTTTTAAATATATTCAAAATGATTCTTTATCGTTTTTTTAAGATGAATGTGAATCTCTCCGTTCTGGAAGCGTGTTTTCAGCATTCAACGAATTGATGTTATAGATATTTATCGACATATTTGTCGCTTGAATATATTAAAATCTGTTAATATGAATGTGAAGTTACATGTATTAAGTGCAGGAGCTTTGTTTTTTTTAGGACAAGCTGCTTTTGCACAAAAATCTAAGAATGATTCTGTTCTGAAGGAGAATAAGATCGATGAGGTAATCGTTACTGGATACCAGAAGAAAAAAGCAGATGAAATTACCCAGGCTCAGGCTGTTGTTGGGGGTGACGAAATCAGAAGAAACTCTCCTACTACATCTATTGGTAACTCTTTACAGGGTAGAGCTTCAGGGGTATTTGTACAAAGTACTACCGGGCAGCCAGGTGCTGCTGCTACCATTCAGGTAAGAGGTATTGCCGGTGTTGGTGGTTCTTCAGAGCCTACTTATGTAGTAAACGGGATGTATATGACTGCAAGACAGTTCAGTGCAATCAACCCTGCAGACGTAGAGTCTATTTCAATTCTTAAGGATGCTGCTGCGACAGCACAGTATGGTGCGAGAGGAGCAAATGGAGTAGTAGTAGTAACTACTAAAGCCGGAAAAGCTGGGAAAACTCACTATTCATTTGAAACTAAGTTTGGTTTCAGTGAAAGGCTTAAGGATAATAACTACACCATGATGAATTCAAGGGAGTTAATGAACTTTCAGAATCAATTGGGTTACCTTGGATTTAAACCAAGATCTCAACAGGAAATGGACGTACTTGCTGCCTATGATCACAATTGGCAAAAAGACCTGTTAAAACCTTCAAGCATTCAGTCTTACTTATTCAGCGCACAAGGAGGATCCAGAGAAAGTACTTTCTATTACTCTTTAGGATATGATTCTGATAACGGGATTATCAGAGATATCGATGGGCTTAAGAGATATACAGGTAACTTTGGATTTACCAATAAACTGAGTGAAAAACTGAACGTAGGGATTAACCTAGGTGTTCAGTATCAGGAAACTCAGAATTTTATGGACAGAAACAATACGCAGAACCCATTCGGAGCCATGTATAAATATGCTCCATATGAACCGGTTTATAATGCTGATGGTAGCTATAATCAGACCATGAGAGCGGGTTCTAACGTTGTTGAGCAGATCCGTAATTACAGACTGGATGATCAGAGGTTAAGAATCCCGGTAACTTTATTTGCAGAATATAAAATTATCGATGGTCTGAAGTTTAAAACAAACTTTAACGGACTTTTCGATTGGTACATGGGAACTCAGTGGTTGAAGAAAGGTTCAAACCTTGATTTAACGTTAAACAACAAAATTCCTACAGGGTCATTAAACAAAAATTCATTCTACACATTTAACTATACCTGGAACAACTCCATTAACTATAAAAAGTCATACGGAAGCCACAACTTCGATTTCTTAGGATTTATCGAATATAACGATAACTACAACGAAACAATGAATGGAGGGGCTTACGGATTGAAATCTCCGGTAATCAATGTTCCATCTATTACTACACCTTCAGATAGAAATACATTTACTGGAGTTAAAGTAAGAAATACTTTATTCAGTTTAGCGGGGATGTTAAACTATGACTATGAAGGTAGATACCTGGTAACAGGATCATTGAGAAGAGATGCTTCTTCAAGATTTGGTGCCAATAACCAAAGTGGTATTTTCTGGTCTGCAAGTGCAGCATGGAATATCGCGAAGGAAGACTTCATGAAAGGTGGGTTTATTAATGATTTAAAGCTTAGAGGATCTTACGGTACTACAGGAAATGATGGTACTTTACCTGATTATTATAATGTCAATAATATCAGCTACGGTTTATATGGTGCTAATGGTACATCATACCCGGGAACAGTTTCAAAAGGTGATTATATTATTGGTAACAGCAATCTTAAATGGGAGTCTAATGCGATTACCAACTTAGGAGTTGATTTTACGATGTGGAACAGAAGAATTCGAGGATCCGTAGAAGTATATCAGAACAAGAGAAAAGATTTCGTACAGCTTGTACCTTTGGATAAACAGGAAGGTGGATACTACCAGTATATCAATGCAGGAGACATGTCTCAGAAAGGACTTGAAGTTGAATTGAGTGTAGATGTGATCAAACAAAAAGATTTCCAATGGAATCTACATGCTAACATCTCTTTCCAGAAGTCTGTTCTTGACAGGCTAGCAGGTGACCAGACAGAAAGAAATTTAGGGTATACTTATCTTAAGGTAGGTGAAACTCCATATGTATTCTATAATGTTAGGTTTGCAGGAGTAGATCCAAGTAACGGAAAAGCATTATATTATGATAAAGCTGGAAACGTTACAGATGTTTACAGCGCTTCCAATGCAGTTCCTCTTACAGATAAATCTCCATTTCCAAAAAGTTTTGGTGGATTCGGAACTACAGTTCAGTACAAAGGACTTGATTTCAGTGCAGACTTTGCATTTAAGCTAGGCGGATATACTTATAACAACATGTATTTTGCCGCTGTTAACCCAACTTTGGCTGTTGCAGGTAGAAATATGGCACAGGCTGCTGCTCAGGTTTGGCAAAATCCTGGAGACACAGGAGTATTCCAGAAAGTTGACTCAAACGGTATGCGTGATTCTGATCAGTGGATTGAAAAATCAGATTACCTGAGATTAAGATCACTTACATTAGGATATACATTTGATAAAGCATTCCTTGGAGAAGGATCGCCAATTAATAAGCTAAGAGCATATGTACAGGGGCAAAATTTATTTACGGTAACTAAATTCCACGGAGAGCCTGAAGTTTCTGTAGGATCTGCTGACTCATCATCATTATTTGTTCCCGGATCATTTAACCTTTATACTTACCCTGCTGTAAGAACAATCTTGGTAGGACTGCAATTAGAATTTTAATATTGAATAGCTTTATGAAAAAGAATATAATAAAAATAAGTTTAGCTGCGTTAACTGCCTTTGTATCGTTAACGTCTTGTGACAGAAATTTAGATCAAATCTCATCAATCAATGAAGATCAGGAGCAGGCGATGACGAGACCTGAGACCTTCAGACAGGCCATGGATGGTGCCTATACAGCTCTTAAAGGAAGTGGTTACTATACTAGTGATACAGGAAACCAACTTATCATGGGTGATCTTACCACTGATAACTTGGTTCGTACCACTACAGGAAGAAATACCAATTTTGCGGCGTCAAACTTCGAATTCTCATCAGATAACTCACAGACAACAGGTTTGTTTAATGCAGCTTATCTTGTAATCAGCAGAGCTAACTTTGTTTTGAAATATATCAATAACGGAGTATTATCCGGAACACAGAAAACAAATTTGGAAGCTGAAGCAAGAGCATTAAGAGCAATCGCTCATTTTGATATTGTAAGAGCATATTCCCAAATCCCAACTCAATCTGCAGGAGCTAAGAATACAATCGGAATTTATTATTCAGAGACCTATTCTCCTTTAAATAATACATCATCCCGAAATCTTACCGTTGATCAGGTATATGATAAAATTACAGCAGATCTATTATTTGCTGCTGATAATATAACTCAGAATGATGCTGATAAAGGAAGATTGAGCAAAGCAGCTATATACGGATTATTGTCCAGAATTGATCTTTATAGAGGAGACTATGTTAATACTATCAAATATGGTGAATTAGCATTAAACCTTTCTCCAAGTATCACAACATTGGATAACTTTACAAGAATCTGGAAAGAAAACGAAGGTATATCCAGAATTACTGATGGAGTATTATTCCAGATATTGAACTCTGCAGCCGAGCAAAATACCGTAGGAGTTGCATACAACCAGTCAGTTCCGGCTTTAAGATCAGAATTTGTTGTAGATTACGATTTATATACAGCTTATACATCAAATGATGTTAGAAAAGGAGCTTACTTTACAGTGGGTACATATAGCGGACAAAAATACAACCACGTTACAAAATATTCTGGTAATGGTGGTCCTTCTAATATCGTACCGGTTAAATATCTTAGATCTGCTGAAGTATTATTGAATGTAGCTGAAGCATATTACAGAACAGGTAATGGTACACAGGCTTTAGTTCTATTAAATAAATTAAGAGCTGAAAGATATTCATCATTTACTCCTGGTACAGAAACAGGACAGGCTCTTTTAGATGCGATCCTGAAAGAAAGAAGGCTGGAGCTTGCATTTGAAAATGACAGATGGTATACATTGAAGAGATTAAACCTTCCAGTTCAGAGATCTGGTAAAGGAGATCTTTTTGACGGTACAGGTACACCTGCAGTTGAACAGACTCTTGCAGCCGGAAGCTTCAAATGGCAGTGGCCAATTCCTATTACTGCTATTCAGGCAAACCCGAATATCCAGCAGAATGACAAATATTAAGATTTAATTTTAATATATTTTTTAAGAAGAGTCCCGGAAATGGGACTCTTTTTTGTTGTAAAGCTATCGTAGAAGCATCCTGTCCTGATAACTTTTCGGAGTCACTCCTTCCAGCTGCTTAAATACCCTTGTAAAATAGTTCGTATCTGAAAATCCCGTCTGAAAAGCAGTTTCCTTGATGCTGGTCTGGCTGGCAAGCAATTCTTTTGCCCGGTTAATTCTTTCCTGCAAAATAAAATCATTAGGGGAAGTTCCCAGCTCATCTTTAAACATTTTAAAGAAATTAGACTTGCTTACATAAGCCAGTTTGGCGATACTGTCAATAGACAATTTCTGGTGCAGATTTCTTTTAATATAATCTACCACAAAACCTATTCTGGATTTATTCTTAACAATATTCTTTTCTACCATGCCTCTTGCCTGGGTCTGCATTAATCTGATCAGCAGTTCTTTTAATGCAAAATCTGCCATGATATCCTTTTGGGAATTATCATCCATCGCAATTCTCATGATATTGTTGGTGGCCGAAGCAAGTGCTTTATTATTAAACAGAAAATACTCATCCAGCTGAATATTCCATTGTGAAGTCTCATCCACTTTGGGTAGATGATAATTGAGGTAATTGAGAGAATCTTCAATAAAATCCGGATTAAGGCTCAACGAAATACATTGCGTAGGCGTTTCATCTGCTTCCGGAAAATCAATGACCATTGTTTCTCCCGGTGCTACCAGAATACTTTCCCCCGGATAGTAATCAAAATAACTGGTCTTCTTATCCAGTTTCATATGTTTTTTACCTCTCAGCATCGCTGTAAATGCAATGTTCTCGAAATGAAGCTTTACATCAAAAGCTGCTTTATGAGTCTCATAAATGCTGAATTCACAATTGTTTAGATTGAATTTCGTCTGGTTTTCAACAAGACTCAATAGTTGGTTTTCCTTACGTAATTCAGGAGTATTTAATAAAATCTTACTATTGTTATTCATTTCTAAATTTTTTTGAAAAGGAGGTAACTCAAATATAGAAAATTTGAGAGTACGTTGCTGTTAATAAAATACTAAAATTGAACTCCTTGCACTATTTTCCACTTTTTTTATACGATTGTGCTATATACTTTTTGGCTTCTCAGTGTAATTTGGCGTTATCGAAAAAATAAAAACAATACTAATATGAGCACTATTACAGAACCAAGATCAACGACACTTTTACAGCGCCCGGAGTTCAAAAACAGATATGATAACTATATTGACGGAAAATTCACTCCACCTGTTAAAGGACAATATTTTGACGTAGTTTCCCCGGTTGATGGGAAAAAATTTACTCAGGTAGCACATTCTTCCAAAGAAGATCTGGAGTTAGCAGTAAATGCAGCGGAAAAAGCATTTCAGACATGGAAGAACACTTCCTCCACAGAAAGAAGTATTATCCTGAATAAAATTGCAGACAGAATAGAACAGAATTTAGAGTATCTGGCAACAGTAGAAACAATTGATAACGGAAAGGCTGTAAGAGAAACACTGGCAGCAGATTTACCTTTAGCCATTGATCATTTCAGATACTTTGCTTCTGTGATCCGCGCTGATGAAGGATCGCATAACGAACTGGACAAAGACACTGTTTCATTAATTGTTCACGAACCTCTTGGAGTCATTGCACAGATCATTCCATGGAACTTCCCGATCCTGATGGCAGTCTGGAAACTGGCTCCCGCATTGGCAGCAGGAAACTGTGTTGTACTAAAACCGGCAGAAAGCACTCCTGTTTCCATTATGGTTTTAATGGAATTGATTGGTGACCTTTTACCGGCAGGAGTTATTAATATTGTTAACGGATTCGGGGCAGAGCTGGGAAGAGCTTTGGTAACCAATCCGAAAGTAGCAAAAGCAGCATTTACAGGTTCTACCGCTACAGGAAGGCTGGTAATGCAATACGCTACAGAAAATATTATTCCGGTAACATTGGAACTGGGAGGAAAATCCCCTAACGTTTTCTTCAATTCTGTAATGGATGCAGATGATGAATTTCTAGATAAAGCCATAGAAGGCGCTGTTCTTTTTGCCCTAAATCAGGGAGAGATCTGTACCTGTCCTTCAAGATTACTCGTTCAGGAAGATATTGCAGATGCCTTTATTGAAAGAGTCATCGAAAGAGTAAAAGCCATCAAAGTAGGAAATCCACTGGATAAGACCGTGATGATGGGAGCGCAGGCTTCACAGATTCAGAAAGATAAAATCCTCTCTTACATTCAATTGGGAATAGAAGAAGGAGCAGAAGTGCTTTTAGGAGGAGCTGTAAACAACCTGGGTGAAGATCTTGAAGGCGGATACTACATCCAGCCTACGATTTTCAAAGGAAACAACAAAATGAGAATCTTCCAGGAAGAGATTTTCGGCCCGGTGCTGGCATTTACCACTTTCAAAGATGAAGAAGAAGCTGTAAAAATTGCCAATGATACCATCTACGGTCTTGGAGCCGGAGTCTGGACCAGAGATGCTCACCAGTTGTACAATATTCCACGCCAGATTGAAGCAGGAAGAGTATGGGTGAACCAATATCACTCGTATCCGGCCGGAGCACCTTTCGGGGGTTATAAACAATCAGGAATTGGAAGAGAAAACCATAAAATGATGCTCGATCATTACCGCCAAACCAAAAACATGCTGATTTCTTATAACAAGAATAAGCTAGGTTTCTTTTAATATTATTCAGGACGTGCCCGATTGCCTTGGCTTTATCCAGGGCAACACGGTCGGGCTATCCAGGGCTGCACTTCGTTTCGGTGCTTCATTACATTGCGCACCGGCTCGTTCCTCGCCGCACTTCCTATCCCTCACGCAAAGAACTTATCTGTTCAGAAATGAAGATAGAAAACTAATCAATCAAAATAACTCAATTCCAAAAATAAAATATGATTCCAAAAACAATGAAAGCGGCAGTAGTTCAGGGCTACGGTCAACCTTTGAAAATAGAAGAAGTACCTGTAAGAGAACCCGGAAGATATGAAGTGCTTGTCAAGGTTATCGCCTGCGGAGTTTGCCACACAGATTTACATGCGGTAGATGGTGACTGGCCTGCAAAGCCCAAAATGCCTCTTATTCCGGGACATGAAGGAGTAGGTATTGTAGTAGCCTGCGGACCAGAAGCTTTTGTAAAAGAAGGAGATGCAGTAGGAGTTCCATGGCTGTACAGTGCATGTGGATGCTGCGATTATTGTATCACAGGATGGGAAACCCTTTGTGAAGCACAGAAAAACGGAGGATACAGTGTAGATGGAGGATTTGCAGAATACGTTATTGCAGATTCAAGATATGTGGGGCATTTGAAATCTGATGTCAATTTTCTGGAGATTGCCCCAATTTTATGTGCCGGAGTAACTGTTTACAAAGGATTGAAAGAAACAGAAACAAAACCCGGAGAATGGGTGGCCATTTCAGGAATCGGAGGACTGGGACATGTAGCCGTTCAGTATGCTAAAGCAATGGGAATGCGTGTAGCCGCTATTGATGTAGCCGACGATAAGCTTGAGCTGGCGAAAAAATTAGGAGCAGACCTTGTGGTCAATGCAAAAAACACAGATCCCGGAGAATATTTACATAAAGAAGTTGGCGGAATGCATGGCGCATTGATTACAGCAGTTTCACCAATTGCTTTCAAGCAGGGAATAGATGTGTTGAGAAGAAAAGGAACGATTGCTCTGAACGGGCTTCCTCCCGGCTCTTTCGAACTTCCTATTTTTGAAACGGTTTTAAAAAGAATCACAGTAAGAGGTTCCATTGTAGGAACTAGAAAAGATTTGCAGGAAGCATTGGATTTTGCCAATGAAGGATTGGTAAAAGCTACAGTTACTGCGGCAAAGCTGGAAGACATCAATGACGTTTTTGATAAAATGAAAAAAGGACAAATTGATGGCAGAATCGTTCTAGATATTGCCGGCTCAAATTAATTTGATGATGTGTTGCTGATCCCGGTTAGAATGTATTTTACCGGGATCTTTTATCAATATAAGGTTTGCATTAAACCAAAATAAAAACAATGGAAACAAAAATATCAAGACTTTCCGCAACAAAACAGGCTCTTGAAGTAATTAACAGGTTGGAAGAACAATATGGTCCTCTGATGTTTTATCAGGCAGGAGGATGCTGTGAAGGAACCCAGCCGCAATGCTTTGAAAAAGGAGGCTTTTTTCCCAGAATGAACGATGCCATGATCGGTACTATTAATGGACATGAGTTCTGGATAGACCGCGACCTTTTTGAATACTGGAAATATTCCCATTTTACACTCGACGTTACGGATGGTTTCGGACCGGGAGGTTTCTCGCTGGAAACTCCTTTGGGAAAGACATTTAAGGTTCACTACAGACTTTTCACTCCGGAAGAATATGAAAATCTGGAACCGATAAAGCGCAGTGAATAGTGGGGTGTAACAAAAAACAATTCAGACTTTTACAAACCGGTTGACAAACATCGCTGCAACGATATCTCCTACAGCATTCAGAACGGTAGCGAGAGGATCTACCAAAGTCCCGATGATCATCACCGCAGGAATCGCTTCCTGAGGGAGTTTATAAACAGAGATCATCAGCATCTCTCCGATATACCCACCATTAGGAATACCACCAGCCACAATGCTGACAAATACAGTAATTCCCAATGCCAAAAGCAGGTTGGCAGGATCAAAGAAGTCCTTTCCAATGATTAAGAATGCTACATAAATCTTGATGATTGAAGACATGGAAGATCCGTTTTTATGCAGCGTGGTCCCGATAGGAATCACCAGATTGGCAATAGAATTCGGAATCCCGATTTTGGAAGCAGCTTGTAAATTAGCAGGCATTGTTGCAAAACTGCTGCATGTACTTATGGCTGTTAAAGTTGGGTAAATGGCATTCGTCCAGAAACTTTTGACTCCTTTTTGCCCATTCGCCATGAACGCATAGATAGAAAAAAACACCAGGAAATAAATAACACCCGCAATATAATATAACCCTAAAGGTTTAGCATAAAATCCAAAAAGCTGAGGTCCTAAAGTCGCTACCTGATAAGCAAAGTAAGCGCCTAAACCTATAGGAGCAAGTTTCATCACCAATAGAAGAAGTTCTTTCATCACTTCATATCCCGAAGCAATAAAAACCCTGAAAGGCTGCCCTTTTTCCCCCGTTTTTCTGGCTGCAAATCCTGTAAGAAAAGCAAATACCAGAAGAGCCAGCATATTTCTTCTTGAGAAAAGCTCCGTGAATTCTCCCACGGTAAAGAAACTTACAATTCTGTTGCCCCATGTATCCTCATTGGCTGCTTCTGTAATCATCTCAGAACTTCCTGAAACCCCGGAAACCGGGAAAAGATATACTGCACAGATGGTAAAAATGGCAGCAGTAAGAATAAAGAATAAAAAAGTAAAGGCCATTACAAGAATAATTCTTCCGAATTTAGACTGTTGCTCCAAAGAAGCAATAGAATTGGAAACAGCAAAAAATACCAATGGTACTACACTCACAAAAAGAAGATTAAGGAAAATATCTCCCAAAGGTTTAATGTATTCCACAATACCAGGAGCAACAATTCCAATGATGCTTCCAATAGTGATTCCTAAAAGTAAAAATACGATTCCGGAGTAGTTTTTCAATACATCTTTCATGTATGGCTTTTTATCAAAGATAGGTTTATTTTTAACATTCTGTTATACAATTTTCAGACCTAAAATTCATAAATTTGAGTAAACTACATTTCTATGGCTTATATAGATTACTATAAAATTTTAGGCGTAGATAAAAACGCAACACAGGATGATATCAAAAAAGCCTACCGGAAACAGGCCCGAAAACATCATCCCGATCTCAATCCCGGAGACAAAGAAGCAGAAAAGAAATTCAAAGAACTGAATGAAGCTAATGAAGTGCTGAGTAATCCGGAAAACAGGTCAAAATATGACAAGTACGGCGAACACTGGAAACACGGCGAAGAATACGAAAAAGCCCAGCAACAGCAGCAAAGACAGTATCAACAGCAGAGTTACAACGGAGGATATTCCGGAGCAGACTTTGGTGAAGGGGAAGATTTTTCAGATTTCTTCCAGAATATGTTTGGCGGAGCAGGCGGCGGATTTGGTAAAAGTTCGAGAGGAAGGGCTTCCGGTAAATTCAAAGGACAGGATATAACCGCCGAATTGAATCTCAATTTAAGAGATGCTGCAACCACTCATCCGCAAACTTTTGAAATCAATGGTAAAAAAGTAAGAATCACTATTCCTGCCGGGGTGTATGACGGGCAGCAGATCAAGTTAAAAGGGCATGGAAATCCCGGTATAAATGGCGGTCCAAACGGAGATTTGTACATCACCTTCAATATTCCGGCAGATCCGGATTTTGAAAGAATCGGTGATGATCTGAAAACCAAAGTCACTATTGATCTGTATACAGCGGTTCTGGGCGGAGAAGTAAAAGTACATACTCTCAATGGAAGTGTGAACCTTAAAGTGAAACCGGAAACCCAAACCGGAATGACGGTAAGACTCAAAGGAAAAGGTTTTCCTGTCTATAAAAAAGAAGGAGAACATGGCGATCTTTTTGTAACCTATGAAGTAAAACTGCCAACCAACCTTACCGAGAAGCAGAAAGAACTTTTTGAACAACTAAAAAATTCATAAGCTATGAGTGAAAGAATATCACGGGAAGAACTCGTAAAAATCTATAATATAGAAATCACTTTTTTTGATGAGCTTGTAGATTATGGTTTGCTGAATATTCAGATTGAAAACAATATTCACTATCTGATGTATGAAGACTTACCCAATCTGGAAAAATTTGCCAACTGGCATTATGATCTTGAAATAAATCTGCCTGGTCTTGAAGTGATTCATAATATGCTGAAAAAACTGGATGCTCTGAACCGAAGAAACAGAGAACTGATGAATAAACTTTCTGCCATAAGTGATCAATATGAAGATATTTAGTTTAGTTTTGTAGCTTTTTAAAGCCAACTCTATAATTATGAATGAAGAAAAGGTGATTACACTAAAACCGGACAGAAAAATTTTTGAAGATATTTATTTTAGCGGTAATCAGGGAAGTCTGCTTTTTTCACCCACTACAAAAGGTAAAACTATTGCCACCATTGCAGCAGCGGTAATTGTTTTCGTTGTTTTTCTTTTCAAAGATCTTTTAAGTAAAGAAAGTGTGGGAATTTTATACTTTTTAAGCTTTATATTTTTGCTTTGTGCTGTTTTTTTGTCTGTAAGCGTTAATAAAGTGTCAAGATGGAAAAAGCAGGTGAATCATTATCTGAGTACGCTTGAAAGATGTAAACTATACGAAATAAGATTTGATAATAACTTTTTCACAGTGAATATTGATGGTGAAAAAGAATCCAGCGAATGGAAAGATTTTGAATATACTGAAAGCAATAACGAGTTTATTTCTCTTGAAGGAAAATACAGCTATATGTTTCCCAGAAAGGCGATGAGTGAAAAAGAGTACAGTTTTCTCAAGAATACACTAAAAGATAAAGTGAAAATCGATCAATAAAAACAAAAAACGGAGCAAAATTATTTTGCTCCGTTTTTTTATTATTTACAAATTAGCTTATTTGCTTTCTTCCAGCCAGCCCATTTCCTTCATCCACTCGTCATTGTAGATTTTCCCTACATATCTTGAACCATGGTCGTGAAGTAACACAACAATGACATCATCTTTAGTGAACTGATCTTTCATTTGGATCAATGATGCAATAGCGCTTCCTGCAGAATATCCGCAGAAAATACCTTCTTCTTTAGCCAGTTTTCTGGCATAGACAGCTCCATCTTTATCCGTTACTTTTTCAAAGTGATCAATCACAGACATATCATAGTTTTCAGGAATGATATCTTCCCCGATTCCTTCTGTAATGTATGTATATGCGTGGTCGTAATGCAATTCCCCTGTTTCGTGGAATTCCTTCAGAATAGAACCATAAGTATCCACTCCGATTACTTTGATGTCTGAATTTTTTTCTTTGAAAAATGTTCCACATCCCGTAATTGTACCTCCTGTTCCGGCTCCTGCCACAAAATGAGTCAGCTTTCCTTCAGTCTGTTCCCAGATTTCCGGAGCGGTAGACTCATAATGAGCTGCTCTGTTGGATAAATTGTCGTATTGGTTCACATACCATCCGTTTTCTGTTTCTTTTGCCAGTCTTTTGGAAACTGAATAATAAGAACGCGGATCGGTAGGTTTTACGTCAGTAGGACAAACAATTACTTCAGCCCCTACAGCACGAAGAATATCACATTTTTCTTTAGACTGTTTTGAATTGGTTACAAAGATACATTTGTACCCTTTGATGATGGCCGCCAGTGCCAGTCCCATTCCTGTATTTCCGGAAGTTCCTTCGATAATCGTTCCTCCGGGTTTTAATCTGCCGTCTTTTTCAGCATCTTCTATCATCTTAAGAGCCATTCTGTCCTTTACTGAGTTTCCGGGATTGAAGGTCTCTACTTTTGCTAATACTAATGCCGGAAAATCTTCACCTAATACTTTGTTAAGCTTTACCAGCGGTGTGTTACCTATCGTTTCAAGGATATTTTTTGCGTATTTCATAAATGTTCTATAAGCGGCGCAAAGATAAGGCTTTTAAAATTATCTGCACTGTGGATAACGTGTGGATAAGTTGTGGATAACACTTAAACTAATTGAATTACAGTTAATAACTTTCAATTATCAATTATCAATTATCAATTATCAATTATCAATTATCAATTATCCTGTTAGTTGTACTTAATCGCTTTCACCGGAGAAATCTTACTGATCAGGTAGCTAGGAATAATCAAAGCCAAGCCAGAGATGATAAGAATTCCTACTGAGATGGAGATAATGGCAATCGGATTAAGATCTACCGGAACTGTACTTACATAGTAATTTTCAGGATTAAGTTTAATGATTCCAAAGAATTTCTGGATTAAAATCAATCCCAATCCAATGGCATTTCCATACAAAAGTCCCGGAATCATAATAATCAGGGTATAATTGATGAAAGTTGCCCTTATCTGTGAATTGCTTGCTCCCAATGTTTTCAGAAGACCAATAGAATTGGTTCTTTCGATAATAAGGATCAGAAGAACCATGATGATATTGATTACCACTACAATCAGCATGATGATGATGATTAAAGCAATATTGGTATCAAAAATACTGATCCAGTCTGTAATCTGCGGGAATTTTTCAGTCGCTTTTTCAGCATAGTTTTTATAACCGATCAGTTTTTCAATATCAGGAAAATCTTTGTCAATATCATTCACGTTTTTCAGGAAAATATCAATTCCGCCAATTTCATCAGGTTTCATATCCTGAATTTTTCTGGCATGGTTAATTCCTCCTATGACAAATTGTTCGTCAATGAGCTTGATATCAGTTCTGTAAATACCGATCACTCTGAATTTACGGTAAAGCGGTTTCTGATCAGCTTTTAAAAATACGGTTACAATACTGTCATTCAATTTAAGATGCAGGTCGTTGGCTACTTTCTGCGAAATGGCTATATCACTATTGAATCCTTTTTCCGTTACCTTTGGAGTAGTTCCGGCTATAAGAAATTTTTTAAATCTTAAACTGTCAAAATCTTTTCCTATTCCTTTAAATATAATTCCGGCAAAATTATGCTCATTACGCATAATTCCGGTAACTGTAACATATTTTTGAGTGCTTTCCACATCGGGAAGCTCTTTTATTTTGGCAATATTCAGTCCCTGATTATCCAGTACAGAAGTATTGTATGAAGAATTCGAACGGGTGGATCTTACGGTAATATGTCCGCTGAAATCAGCCAGTCTCTCTTTGATCGCTTTTTTGGAACCAAAACCGGTGGCTACGGTAATTAAGGAAACAATTATTCCTAACGCTACGGAAAGCCTGCCAATGAAGATGATAACCCTTGAAAGGTTATTTTTGTTATCTTTGGAAAATGCTATTTTTCTGGAGAAATATAAAGGAAACTTCAAGCTTATGAATTTAGATTTCAAAATTAAAAATTTACTTCTGATTTGCCTAATTTTTTTAGGAGTATTCAACCAATATTATTCTCAGACTCAAGTTCAACCGGATTTTAAAACGGGTGTCGACCAGCCTGAAATCTACCTGCCACTGTTAAAAAATAAAACGATAGGAGTGGTGACCAACCAGACAGGTTTAATGAGTGATAAAACCCACCTGGTTGATTTTCTGGTAAAAAATGGGATTAAAATCAAGTCTATTTTTGCTCCGGAACATGGTTTCAGAGGAGATGCTGATGCAGGTGCAAAGGTAAAAAACGGAGTAGATGTGAAAACAGGAATTCCTATTGTTTCTCTATATGGAAATAATAAAAAGCCAAAACCGGAACAACTATCCGGAATTGACATTGTTGTTTTTGATATTCAGGATGTCGGCGTGAGGTTCTACACTTATATTTCAACTTTGTCTTACCTGATGGAAGCCGGAGCTGAAAATAATGTGGAGATCATGGTTTTGGATCGTCCCAATCCCCATGACGGATATACTGACGGACCTGTATTGAGAAAAAAATGGACCAGTTTTGTTGGACTACACGAAGTTCCTGTAGTCTATGGGCTGACAATAGGAGAGTACGGAAAGATGGTTAATGGTGAAAAATGGCTGAAAAATGGAGTTCAGGCTCAATATACGCTTGTTCCGATGAAAAATTATCATAAAAAGCAGCGTTATCATATGCTTGATAGACCTTCACCTAATTTACCCAATGATAAAGCCATCAATTTATATCCAAGCCTTTGTTTTTTTGAAGGCACTCAGGTTTCTGTAGGAAGAGGAACAGATTTTCCTTTTCAGATTTATGGGTCTCCATGGACGGAAAATTTGCCTTATCAGTTTACTCCAAAGCCAAGTTATGGGGCTAAAGATCCCTTTCTGAACGGCAAGCTGTGTTATGGTGAAAACCTTTCCAGTTATCCTAAAGATCTACGAGAATTGAATCTTGAGTGGGTCATCAAAGCGTATCAGAATTATAAAAATTCTGAACTAGACTTTTTCCTAAAGCCTGCTTCCGGGAAAAATTTTTGGTTTGATACTTTATCCGGAACTGATGAATTGAGAAAACAGATCATCGCAGGAAAATCAATTCAGGAAATTAAAGTTTCATGGAAAAAAGATCTGGAAAGTTTTGAAAAGATCAGAACCCGATATGTGATATATGAAAATTAATTAATCAAAATTCTGGGGCGGATTTTTATCATTTCTGCCCTTATTTAATATAAAAAGTCCCACAGTCAGCCCGATAACTCCGGCAAAGGCAGTCATTAATGCTCTTTGTAATTTATCAGGAAGATCATTCCCGATATAATTCATTAAAAAAAGAATCACAAAAGTGATCACTGAAATGATAATATGATTTTTTCCGAATAGCTTCATTGTATTATTTTAATTTATAAGAAATCATGACACCTCCTCTGTATGGGATGATTTCACCGCTTTTATTGAATTTCTCAGCAGAATCGTAACGTCTTCCCGTAGACTTGTCATACCCTTTATAAAATCCTTGTGAGGTTCCTACAGTGGCATACAGATCAAGATTCCATCGTTCAGACAATTGGAACTGATATCCTGCTGTAACACCCAACATTACAGAGAATCCTTTCTGGTACAGGTTGGAGTTGGTAAGGATCTCTCCATTCCAGTTTTCACTTGTATCGTCATTCCAATAGTTCCATTTTGAGGCATTGTAAGCTGCAAAAGCTACGTTTGCACCTATATACCAATGTTTGAAAGCTTCAGTAAAGTAGTATCTTCCTTCTGCAGATACTGAGTAAAACTGTAGTTTATGTCCTGCGAAAGACTTCCATGGTGAAATAAAAACATCTCCCTGAAGGGTATATTTTGGACTGATCTGTTTTTCTATTCCCAGATTTAAAATACCTATCGGAGCAAATAAAGCATTCCCTTTTATGTATAAACCGTTCTCCTGTCCTCCTTGTTCCTGTTCCTGAGCACTCAACGTACCCAACGACAGAAAAGCTAAAATGCCTGCTGCTAATAATTTATATTTCATCTATATGTAATGTTTATTTTATTTGCTTTAATAATTCATCTGCCAGTTGAGAATCCTTATTGCTCTGAACAGCCATGTTTTTAGACATTTCAGCATAGTTTTTTGCCATTTCTTTGTTTCCTGTAAGGTGATAGAGTCTGGCAAGAATATAAGTGTTTTCTGAAGTTTCACTTCTCATAACAGATTTTTCTGCCCACTCGGTAGCTTTCTTTAAGGAAGATGGGGTTTTCACATGATCGGCGAAGATCCAGGCTGCTCTCAGGAGCTCATTCGGATCAAAGGCATCAGAATTTTTATAATATTCTAAAGCTGCTTTTTCGTATTCAGGAAAATTACTGTTCTGTTCATAATAGCTGAGCTTCGTCTGATTCAGTTTTTTAACAGCAGCTTCTTTTCCTACCAATGGTTCGGCAGCTTTCATGAAATAGTCATCGTTGATTTTTTTATTTTTATCATCAATAGACTGTTCTACTATTTTTCCTAACTTCAACTGGGCATCAAATTCATTGTAAGTTTCTTCAGGAAGATATTTAATAATCTCTGCTTTTCTGGATGCAAAGACATTGTAGTTGGTATCTTCCGATGATTTTACAAAGTAAAGAAGAAATCCAATTTCATCTTTTGTCAGTTCTTCGGTTTTCTTTTTGTTCTGGAAGTATCTTTCTGAAGCTTTTTTTGCAAATTCATAATCTGAGTTGGCATTAAGTTTCATGATGTTGATCAGAAATTCCGGATCTTTTTCACCACCGGCAAAACGATCTTTCAGCGATCCTTTTTTATTTCCGGGTGAGTTGATGTCCTGGGCCATAGCCACAAACAGGCTTTCTTCCATGTACCCTGTATTTCTGGAAACAAGCTCTCCTTCTCCATTCAGGAAAAGATAAGTAGGATAGGAGCGTACACCGAATTTCGAAGCGATGTCTCTGCCTTCTCCTTTTTCCATGTCAAATCTTGCATTAATGAAGTTGGTGTTGTAATAATCACTCACTGCTTTCTGAGTGAAAACATTTTTTTCCATCATTTTACATGGGCCACACCAGGAAGCATAGGCATCAATAAAAACCAATTTCTTTTCTTTCTTGGCTTTTGCAATAATATCTTTGTATGGAAGCTCCTGAAACTGGATGGCTTCCTGAGCAGAGGTCGCGATAGCACAAAAAATAGATATCCCGGAGATGATCTTCTTCATTTTCAAATAAGATTTGTAGGCGAAGATAATTAATTTTCAAAATATAGCATGCTGAATCTGTGGTCTGAATGACGATATTAACGAACTTTAAGACTTCAGCTTATCTGGGTTTTTGTTTTTTAGTTTAAAAATATAAAAGTACTCAGACGCTTTTATTATTGATTTATTTCCCATATAAAGCATCTGGTTTTAAAAAATTGAAATCTAAATTTAATTCACTTTCCAGTCCTGAGATCTTTGTTATATCTTTGCAAACGAATAATTTATATGTTGAGGAACCTACAATTTTGAAAATTTGATTATTAACTTTAAGCACGCTTTATCCAAAAAGTCCATTTATATTACTGCTTTGTCTGCCTGCCTGATTGCCGTGGCAGCATTTGCTGTTCTGAGTCTTCTGATTACAGAAGACAGCCGTAAAAATACCGATGATTTTGCAAAGAAGACATTTTTCCGAAAGTATGAATCAATAGAACATGAATTCAGAAATATTGAGGATTATCAGTATCTGCTTCGTGCCCTGATTCAGAAAGACGGTCTGAAGAATTACAAGGATTATTCTTTGGTTTTAAATGACTTAAATAAGAAAAGAAACCTGCTGCCTTACAGCTGGTATTATTATGAAAACACCAGTTCAGGGAAATCTGAGAGCAATAATCCTTTATCCGGTATTTTCACAAAGACAGATCGTAAAGAGAATTCTATTGTGATAAAAAACAACGGTCCGGGGCATTTCAAAGATGTTTTGATTGCTAAAAAAGACAGTATGTACTGGATGAGCTATGATTCTCTGGTACTGCCTGATAAAAACAAATTATACTACGGCTCTACGGTAAGTCTGGATGATCTTCATCAATATTTTATCAATGTTGACAAAAGCTCCAATACCTATGCTTATGTCTTTACCAAAGAAGGAATTTGCATCACCCATCCTGAAAAAAAATATATCGGAAAAAATATCTTCGGTTTTACAGATATTAAACCGAATGACACGTTAACCAGCAAAACCGAAACGGGATATACCAAAGGGACAGCGGTTTCAGAATATCTTGGAGTTGAAGTAACCCGCTTCATAAAACCGTTGAAGACCGATAATTTTGATGGCTATACAGTGGTGAATCATGTGAATTTTATTATTGATGAGAATATCAGTAAAATAAAAACTTATACTGTTTATATTTTTCTGGCAGCATTGTTTCTTATTGTAACGGTATTTATATTGTTTCAGAGAGCCACCAGCCTGGCTTATCAGGAAAAAGAGAAAATACAGTCTGAGAAGAATTTACTGTTGATAGAGAATGAAAAGATGCACAAAGCAGAAGTGATCAACCAGCTTCAGCAGCTTAAAAATAATATCAATCCACATTTTCTTTTCAATTCATTGAACTCCCTTTATATGCTGATCGGGATTAACAAAGAAAATGCACAGAAGTTTACCATGAATCTTTCCAGGATTTACAGATATCTGATAGTGCCTCCAAAAGATAATATTGTTCCGGTTTCGCAGGAAATTAAATTTATACAGCAATATATGGAACTTCTGAAAAGCAGGTTTGATGAAGAATTGAAATTTGAACTGATTATAAATGCTCCTGAAAGTCTGAAAAAAAGAATTCCCTATTTATCCCTTCAGATTGTCACTGAAAATGCAACCAAACACAATATTGCAACGATAGATCAGCCTCTGGAAATCATCATTACCGTTGATAAGGATGGGATCACGGTAAAGAACACCTGGCAGCCTAAAACTGAACCGGTGCAGGGAGAGAAATTCGGGATTGAATATTTGAATCAGGTTTATGGGTATTTTAAGAATAATCTTCTTCATATTTCTGTAGATGGTGAATATTTCATATGTTTTTTGCCATTATTGAAGTAAAAATAAAAATCCATTCACTCCCAAAATATCACCATTCACTCCCTAATATTATATATATGATTCACGATACCTATAGCTTTGCTTACTGAAACTAAGATATTTACTATTTGGAATGAATCGGACTATTTTAATGAAGAATTACAGGCTGGCACTGTATCTCGGTCTTGCTATGGCTTCACCAATGGCAATAGCACAGAAAAAAGATAAAGATACGGTAAAGGTCAACAAAGAAAAAACGGATAAGACAGAGACATCCTCGTCAAAAAAAACAAAAAAAATTGAAGACCTGATCAAAAAAGGAACTTATAAAAAGGGACTTTTTAATACCATTCAGGTAAAAACGGATATTTATTTTGAGATTCCTGACAGCTTAATGGGACGTCAGTTTTTGGTGGTGAACAAACTTTCTCAGGTACCCATGCAGGTTAATGAGGCAGGTTTGAACAAAGGAATGAACTATGAAAATAAGGTCATCTCTTTTCACCGCGATCCTGTAGCTAAAAAAGTATGGGTAAAAACGGTGGTTCCTAAAGTGTCATCCCCAAAGAATGATGCCATTACAAAATCTGTGAAAGATAACTTCTCAGAATCTGTAATTGAGGTCTTTGATATTGAGGCACAAAACAGTGATTCTACAGCTGTGGCAATTAAAGTCAACAAAGTTTTTGACGGAAACCAAAAGAGTTTTAATGACGTGTTGGCCAATGTAGGATTGGGAGGATCTGTGAAATCAAGTCTTTCTTATATAGAAGGAGTGAAGACATTTCCTAAGAACCTTGTGGTGAAGTCTCAATTGTCTACTTCTGTCAATGAAGGTGGAGTAGATCTGCCGGTAACATTAGGCGTTACTACCAATCTGGTTTTACTTTCCAAAATACCGATGAAACCAAGAGTAGCTGATTCAAGAGTAGGATTTTTCTCCGAAAAACACTGGTCGTTTAATGACAATCAGCAGAAAATGGATGAAAAATTCTTCATTACCAAATGGAATCTTGAACCTAAAGATGAAGATAAAGAAAAATATTTAAGAGGAGAGCTGGTAGAGCCTAAGAAACCGATTGTTTATTATATCGATCCGGCAACTCCAAAACAATGGCGTGAGAAAATCATTGCCGGAGTACATGACTGGCAGGCGGCGTTTGAGCAGGCAGGATTCAAAAATGCAGTGATTGCGAAAATGCCGGATGAAAAAGATGAAGATTTTGATATTGATGATGTAAGATATTCTGTGATTACTTACGCCGCTTCGCCAAAGTCAAATGCAATGGGACCATCCGTAGTAGATCCGAGAAGTGGTGAAATTATCGAAGCAGATATCATCTGGTGGCATAATGTAATGACTTCTCTTCATGACTGGATGAGAATTCAGACGGGACCTATTGATCCTAAAGCAAGAGGAAATAGATTCAGTGATGAACATATGGGTGAAGCCATCCGTTTTGTTTCATCTCATGAAGTAGGACACACTTTCGGACTGAAGCACAATATGGGAGCATCCTTTGCATTCCCTGTAGAGTCGCTTCGTTCCAAAGAATTTACGGATAAAATGGGCGGTACAGCACCTTCCATTATGGATTATGCACGTTACAATTACGTAGCTCAGCCGGAAGATGGCGTTACAGCAATTACTCCGAAAATTGGTCTTTACGATAAATATGCCATAGAGTGGGGTTACCGTTGGTATCCGGATGAATTCGTAGAGAAAAAAGCGCTGAAAAATTTAATTGAAAAGCACGAAGATGACCCGATGTATTTCTATGGTGAGCAGCAAAGCTATCTGGAAACCATTGATCCGCGTTCGCAGTCTGAAGATTTAGGTGATGATGCGATGAAAGCCAGCGAGTACGGAATGAAAAACCTGAAAGTTGTGATCAATAATCTCCTGAAATGGACGTATGAAGACGGTAAAGAATACACCGATGCCGGAAAACTGTATCTGGGAGTGATCGGGCAATGGGATCTGTATACAGGTCACGTAATGGCAAATGTTGGAGGAATCTACCTGAACAATACTGTTTTTGGAAATAAGAAAAAAGCTTACGAGGCTGTTCCGGCAGAAATTCAGAGGAGAGCAGTTGATTATCTTGTTAAAAATGCGATCAACCTTCCGGAATGGTTATTCTTTAATCCGATTACAGAAAAAACCTATCCTGTTAAAAACTCGCCGATGGGACCATTCGAGCAGACACCATACACTATGGCAAGAGGAATGCAGTACGCAAATATCTATTCTCTGTTGATGGACGACCGTTTGTTGAGGTTACTTGAAAATGAGTTAAAACATCAGGTTTCAGGATCAAAAGAAGAAATCTACACTGTAGAGAACTTATTTGAGCAGTTAAGAACCGCTATTTTCAGTAAGAAAGGAAGCCTTACGATGCTTGAGAAAATGACTCAGAAAAATTATGTGGATGCTTTGATTGTCTCTGTGAACAAATTGTTTGAAAAAACAGCAGTAAAAGGATTGAAAGCAGATAACACGCTGAATATCCCAACCATCTGTAATTTTCATGAAGATGATCACGGCTTGAGAAACATTAATTATTCTTCCATGAAAAGAGTATCTGAAGTCACTACCTACAAGAGAGCAGAACTTCAGAAGGTTCTGGACTTACTGAACAGAACAAGATACAGAGGTGATGATGCTTCCAGAGCACATTACACAGATTTAATTATTCGTATTCAAGAGGCTTTAAACAAATAAACGGCAATGAAAAAAACTCTAATACTTTTACCTCTTTTGGCTGCTAATATAGCAATGGCCCAGCAAAAGAAAACCATCACCGGAAAAATAGAAGACGGAAATACTTCTCACGTTATTACGGGGGCATCTATAAAAATCGAGACACAGTCTGTCTCTACAAAAACGGAATTAGAAGGAATTATCGAAAGTGTGTCAGTAGGTACGGTAACTGATAAGGACGGAAAATTCATCCTGGAAATCCCTGCCGATACAAAAACAGTCTTGGTAAGTTATCCTGGTTATGAATCCAGAGTGATTCAGTTGAATGAAGGACAGACCAACTATACCATCCGACTGACTTCTGAGGTTTCAGACAAAAATAAAATCCAGGAAGTTATCATCACCGGATATCAGAAAATTGAAAAACGTAAACAGACCTCAGCGGTTTCTACCGTAAAAATGGACAACATCAGCCAGGCTGGTGTGGCCAGTGTAGACCAGATGCTGGCAGGACAGATTGCCGGTGTGGCAGTAACTCCTGAAACGGGTGCTCCGGGAAGCCCGGCGAAGATCAGAATCAGAGGGACAGCTTCTCTTTCCGGTCCTCAGGATCCGCTATGGGTAATTGACGGATTGCCGTTAGAAGGAAATGATGTTCCGAATTTTACGGATAAAGATAATATTGATCAGCTTCAGAACTTCTCTATTGCAGGATTGAATCCTAATGATATTGAAGATATCACCATCCTTAAAGATGCCGCTGCAACCGCTATTTACGGAGCAAGAGCAGCAAACGGAGTGATCTCCATTACCACCAAAAAAGGAAAAAAAGGAAGTCTGAAACTGAACTTTTCAGCAGATACTTTTGTAACATCACGTCCTGATTTTGATAAACTGAACCTTTTAAATGCTTCTGAAAAAGTAGACCTGGAACTCATGCTTGCCAAGCGTGCAGATCTTACTTACCGTGCAGATAAAGGAGAAGTGATGAGAATTCTGACTCAGAACAACCAGCTTGATGCTTTCAGAAACGGAGGTTTTGATGCGTTGAACTCATTCACACGCCAACAGATTAACGGTTTAAGAAATAACAACACAGACTGGGGTAAACTGTTATACAGAAATGCTATCAACAAACAATACGGATTAAGTGTTTCCGGAGGAAGTGACCGTGCAGACTACTATTTCTCCCTGGGATACTATGATGAAGAAGGAACAACTATCGGGACAGGTTTTAAACGTTATAACCTGACTTTAAAAAACAATTATAAATTAAGCGATAAGTTAAATGCAGGAATCTCTATTTTCGGAACGCAAAGTGAACGCGAATCTTTTGTAACGGATGCTGATGCCTCAATCAACCCTGTGAATTATTCAAGAAATGCCAATCCTTACATGAAGCCTTTCAATGCAGATGGAAGCTATAATTATGATAGAGATATGGATGGTTTTGAAGACCGTTATATTCCTTTCAACTTCCTTGAAGAAAGAGAAAATACCAACTATTCACTGAAAAATAACTCTTTGAAAGCGATTTTAGATTTAGAATATAAAGCTTCAAAAAGTTTAAGATTTACTTCTCAGTTGGGACTTCAGTATGATGCTAATAAAACAGAAAAATTTGCAGCAGAGAATACCTACTTCACCAGAAAAATGAGAGAAAATACCCGTTACTACAAAGACGGTAAATACAATTACTTTCTACCGGCTGGTGCGGTAAAGCAAAACTGGGATAATGATTTCTTCCAGTACAACTGGAAATTGCAGGCAGCGTACAGCACAAAGATCAATAAGCATGAGATTGATTTGATGGCCGGTACGGAAATCCGTAAAACAGAAGATAATACTACTATCACAAGAGCTTTCGGGTATGATCCAAAAACAAGAAGAGCTACGGCTATTGTTTTCCCGAATTCGAGTTTTGCAGCTGATAAAAGATATGAAACATATCGTGAAGCAGCTCCTATAGAGAATGCTTATGCTTCCATGTTTGCAACAGCATCATATACCTATGATCAGAAATATACATTCTTCGGAAGTGTGAGATATGACGGAACCAACCTGTTTGGGGTCAATAAAAAATATAAATACCTTCCCATCTGGGCAGTTTCAGGATCATGGCTGGTAACAAAGGAAGACTTTATGAAAAATATTTCTGCCATATCCAACCTTAGACTGAGAGCATCTTACGGTCTTCAGGGAAATATAGACAGAAATACATCGCCTTTCTTTATCGGTGAATATAACGATGCAACGATTCTTCCGGGAGGAAAAGAACCCATCATCAATGTTATCAGCCCTCCGAACGATAAACTGAGATGGGAAAAAACAACCAATACTAATTTCGGTCTTGATTTAGGATTGTTCAATAACCGTGTAAGCCTTACCGCTGATGTTTACAGCAGAAAAGGGACTGACATGATCAGTATGAAAGAAACTCCTCTTGAAACAGGATTCGAATATACAATGATGAACTGGGGAAGCCTTACCAACAAAGGTTTTGAATTGGCAATATCCACCAGAAACATCAATCATGATAATTTCAAATGGACCACTACCATCAACTTTGCCCATAACAAGAGTAGAGTATTAAGTGAGCAGCCACGTGATAATTCATTGCTTCCATCAAGAGAAGGACTTCCTGTAAATGCTGTATTTGCTTTAAAAACAGCAGGAATGGATGAACACGGCAATCCATTATTCTGGAAAGGCGATCAGAAGATTTCAGCAGCAGAATTCTTTAAGTTATATGATGTATATGCAGATTTCCTTCCGGGACAGTTTGTAGACACCAAACTTTCAAATGCTGAGCTGAGAAGCCTTTTTACGTATGTAGGAGACAGAGACCCGAAATTTACAGGAGGGATTATCAACACCTTTAAAGTAAGTAATTTTGACCTTACCATCTCTGCAACATTCAACCTCAAGCAGACGGTAATGAGAACACCTTCTTACCGCGGAATGGAGCTGGACAGAGGAAGAAACTATACAAGAGATATCTACGAAGCAGGAGGGGCACTTCCGGGAATTACCAGTCCGGATATGGATGCTAATCCGGATGGATGGATGGCGAATAAATGGTTTGCCGGAAACCGTTCCAATGCATACAGTTTACTGGATGTATGGGCGAAGGAGATCAGCTACATCAGAATCAGCAGTATCCGTTTGGGATATACACTTCCTAAAGAATTTACAAATCCTATGGGGATTTCGAGTCTGAGACTAAGTGTTGAAGGGCGTAACCTGTTTGTATTCAGTAACGGATATAAAGGCTATTTTGATCCGGAAACGTATGGTAATATTTATGCACAGCCTATCACTAAATCAGTGACCGTAGGATTTAATGTTTCTTTTTAAAACTTGAGAAAAATGAGAAAAATTACAGCAATCATAGCACTTGCAGCAATCAGCTTTAGCAGTATCGGATGCGACAGATTTTTAGATATTCAGCCTGAAGGAAAAGTTATTCCTACTACTACTGAAGATTACAGGAAAGTACTTACATCCGCCTATTCAAAATATCCTGTTCACAAATCACTGGTGGCTCTTCGTACAGATGAGGTGAATATTGATGATAATTCTACAGATTTCATTTCCTACCGTGAAATGGCAATGTGGAAAGATGCTAACAATGATCCGGCATCTACAGAATTTCCATGGGTGAGTTTTTATTCTGTGAACTTCTACCTGAATCAGATCATTAATGAAGGAAGCAAAACCATGCAGGATTCTCCGGAGAAAAATCAGATTTTAGCAGAAGCCTATGCGCTTCGTGCGTATTTGTATTTTGACATGGTAAATCTGTACGGAAAACCCTACAACAGTGCTACCGCTTCTGGTGACAGAGGAGTTCCAATCAATCTTGAAATTGATCTTGAACAGGTACTGAAACCATCTTCTGTACAGGAAGTGTACAATCAGGTTCATGCAGATCTTAAAAAAGCAGAAGATCTTATGGTTGAGCCAAAACAGGCGTTAGGAGTTAACTACAGGTTCTCAAAAACAGCATTGCTGGCTTTTGAAGCAAGAACAGCCCTATATGAAGGAGACTGGACCAAAGCATTAAGCTATGCAGATCAGGTACTGGCGGTAAAAGGTGATTTAAGTAATCTGAATACTGTAAATACGCCACCCAACCATTACGCATCCCCGGAATCTATCATGGCCCTGGACAATGCATGGGATAATTCTATAAAGAACCTATCTTTTGCATCTCCGGAACTTATTTCTTCCTATAATAATACTGCAGATAAAAGGTTTGGCATGTATTTTGAAAAAAATGGCAGTAAGTATAAAATCACCAAAGGAGGAAGTTTAGAATTCAAAGTGTCTTTCAGAACGGCAGAACAGTACTTTATAAAATCTGAAGCATTGTTAAAGTTGAATAAACTTACTGAAGCCAAAGAAACACTTCTGAAAGTCTTAAAAAACAGATATACTCCGGACGGATATACTTCAGTACAAAATGCGATGAACTCAATGGATTCTACAGCATTTATGAACTTTATTCTGGATGAGAGATTCAGAGAATTTGCTTTAGAAGGACAAAGATGGTTCGACTTAAGAAGAGCAAATCAGAAAAAAATAAGCCACACCATCAGTGGCAAAGAGTATATTCTTCAGCAGAATGATCCGCGATATACCATTGAATATCCAATGAGTGCGAAGAAGAATAACCCTAATCTATAGAACTTCATATCAAATTCAATACAGAGGAAACCGCTTGAACTTAATTGTTTCAGCGGTTTTTTTGTACTTTTGCATCGTTATGAAAATTGCCATTATAGAAGATGAGCTGCTGGCTGTAAATTATCTGAAAAATCTTTTGGATACACAGAGCATAGTCCCTGCTACAGAGACTGTTATTCTTCGTTCCAAAAAACAGGCAATTGATTTCTTTGAAAAAGATTCAGCAGATCTTATTTTTATGGATATTCATCTTGGCGATGGAATGAGCCTGGAAATTTTCGAGCAGGTAGAACTTTTTACCCCCATTATTTTCATTACTGCATTTGATGAATATGCCATGAGGGTTTTCAGGCATTTTACCATTGATTATCTTCTGAAGCCCTTTGAAGAAGAAGATCTGCATAAAGCGTTACAGAAATTTATCTCCATAAGAAACAATTTTGATCCTGAACCGGTTCTTAAATCCATTTCATCACTGCGCCAGGCAGAGGAAGAGATCATGAAACGATTTATGGTAAGAGAAGGAAATAAACTTAAATCAATAGATGAACATAACACGGCTTATTTTTTTGCCTCAGGAAAATATCTTTTCCTTACTACAAAAGATCATCAGACCTATATTTATGATGATACCATTAAAGATATTATTCAGAAGCTTAACCCTGAGATCTTCTTTAAAATAAACCGTAAGTTTATCATTAATAAAGAAGCTGTTTCTGAGATTATCAAACACTCCAGTCAGAAAGTAGAACTTAGGCTCTCGCCCGAACCCGAAGTGAATGCAGAAATTTTTATCAGTAAAATGCAGATTGCCGAATGCCTGAATTGGCTGAACAGCTGATTACGTCTTAAAAATATTAATTTAAATTTTTTCTAATTAAAAATAGACAAAAAATCAGAATAGGAATTTTCCTATTCTGATATAAATATATTTGAATGATTAAACTAGTCAGCCTTTTTCGGGACTGTAACACTTATACAGGTATTATTCTTTAATAATCTTAGATTGATAGGTATTGGTTCCTTTATTTATTGAAATAATATAAATTCCGGTTTTCAAATCTTGGATTTTATTATTAATTTCTTTATTAATATCATTTAAAGAGCCTTTTGCTGAAATAAATAACTTTCCTGTCATATCATATAATTCCGCTTTTAAATTTTCTCTTGAATTTTTAATATCAATAACTAATTTTTGTCCATTTTTTAAAGGATTCGGATATATACTAAATTCATTGTTATTTATTTTAATATGATCAGTGGCTAACGTAAATGCTGGATAAACCAGTATTTTTTGTCCATTATATCCCACAGCATACACGTTTAGAGCACTGGCAGGATAATCTACATAAGTATTTGCCAGTGTAGTATCTCCTGTTCCTACAATAGAAACACTGATTAGCTGATTACTTGCATTATAGGTTTCAAAGGCAACAGCATTATTCCATTTAGAATTATCAACCAATAAAAACTGTCCTTGCGCATTGGTTGTAATCTGTGCACCCACACCCGTAACCCCGGAAACCGGCTGCATATTCCTGAATGCATTTACACTATTCGCTGAAAGATAATTGATCACCGGAGATACAGGTTTGGCATATCCTTTTGCAAGGACATAGCTTTTCACATCATCAATCATGCTTTGCGTAATTGTCATTTGATTATTGGTATAATCTGATATTGTTGCATTGATTGGCTTTAAAAAACCGGTGCTTGTGAAGAAATCTGTAAGGTCCTCCTGCACGGCATCACAGGTGTTTTTTACAAAATTCATCAGCAATTGTCCTTGTGTGAGCTGCGTTTCATTTGTATTTCTTACTTTCTCAGCTACTGTAGCAAACCAATGTGCATAATCTACTCCTGGAACTGCAGGGGTAACCACAGGGGTGTCTTCATCAGACATATCTGAATCAAATGCAAGGGGTGAAGCATTTTTTGAAGCTCCCGCCAACTGATAATACAATTCTAATTGCCAAAACGGAATAAGGCTTCTGAAATTCGCGTCAGCAGGATTCACATAATCAGTTCTGAACTGATCCATAATACTCTTCCCGTTAATTTGTGTCTGAATAATAATTTCTCCAAATCTGTTTCCTGCCACTTTAGGAAATACCGTTTTATCGGCAATTTCACCTTCCAGCCTCGTAAACCTGTTGCTGCCTGTTGGTGAGTACATATTATAATAGGCCCATAATGAGTATAAATTATTAGTGATTTCTGTTGTTCCAACCCAATTTAATCCTGGTCTTACCTGATTGATATGACCTAATTCATGTGCCACACCCCAGATATCCAGCCCTGGTGCTGAGGTTGAATTAGACAGTCCCCAGGTAAGGTCTAAATGAACTCCCAAACCTCCTGCAAACCATCCTCCTGTAGATTCCATATAAACAAGCTGCCTGTTTTTAAAGTTTTTATTGAATTTAAAGAAGCCCATCATTTCTCTCTCAGACTTGGCAATTGCATCGTACTTATCTATCAGAGGCTGAGCGGTGGTGAAATGGAAATTGCTTACCGCAGACTTATTGGTAACCAGTTTTGTATAATAACCCTCTATATCAATTTTCGGATAGACATCATTCGTAAGCATTTCTGCCCATTCTGCAGACGTTGTACCTTTTTTATAAATACCATTTACAATACCTGCTGTAATATTTACAGTTACAGGTGCAGCGTTTACATCATCAGTGTAATATGAAATATACCCTAACCCTGCATTGTTAACAGCAATGATATTTATTCCATTTTTTAGTTCATATGTTTTTTCAGGAGATGACCCTTCAGTAGCAAAATCTCTTATTTTTAAGTAAACTTTGTTTGCTGCCGTAATATCTTTAGCAAAAACAATAGCAGTGGTATTAGGCTGAAATGCTATTCCTGTTGGGTTTTCATATCCGTTATAATTCCCTGTTTTATATTGGGTGTTTATAGATTCAGTTGTTTTATATGGCGTGAAAGTCTGAACTCTGTATTTTCTGTTGTAGGTATTATTAAATAAACACTGAGCTAATCCTTTCATGAAAGGTGAGGAAATGGCATCAATATCCTGCTGGGTTACAGTTGGTTTTAAGGTGCTGAGAATAGGATCATTAAAAATGTTTGAATAAGCTGATGGATTAAAAATATTGGAACTGGTCTGAAAAAATTCCATTTCGGCACAGCTCGCAAAGTTATTTTTACCATCAAGAATTTCAATTTTTATATTTAAAGGTGTAATTGCGGAAGGGAAGTTTACGGTTTTTATGGCAGAGGTCTGCCCGAAATTCTGAGTAGAAATAGTAACGTAAGCAGGATTAGAAATGGTATTATAACTTATTTTTATATTTCCGAAAAGTCCGTTTGGCCCACCATCCTGTCTTGGTATATACCTTAAATAATTCATAGCTGTCTGCCCATCAAACTTATAAATCAGAGAAATAGGAAAAGTGGCTGCGGTAGCATTCCAATCACAATGATATAACGTACTTACGTCGCCATCAAAGGAATTTTCAATATTTTCTCCCGGTTGAAAACTTGAAGCCGAAGATCCTGGCACCTGAGGCAATACCGGGATATCTGCATAAGCTGAAAACTCATTGGTTGGCAGTGTACATTCTGTCTGTACAGGATCCACCTGCTCTGTAGAATAAAACTCCATCTCGGCACAACTTGAAAAATTATTTTGAGCACTCAGAACATCAACCCTGATAACACCCGGATGAACAATTGCTGTGGGCAAGTCTATTGTTTTAGCGGTATTATCCGCTGCCCAGGAAATAACTCCGGTTGCTGTTGTAAAGACTGTAGGATTGGATTGTGTAGAATAAGAAATTTTCACACTCGTCCAGATTCCGTTAGGACCTGTTGTTCTAGGCTTGTATACTAACCTTTTTACACTTTTTACCCGGTTGGAAAATCTGAAATTTAACTGGTCCGGAAGTGCTGTGCTCAAATTATACTGAGAATGATAAAGTGTATTCACATTATTATCAATACTCTGTCCGGCTTCCTGTCCGGCTTGTGCAGGCTGTAAAGAATTTGCATAAGCTACAGGCATCTTATATTGCTGTGCATAAACTGTCTGTAAGAAGAACAGAAATAAAAGAATAAAATAATTGTTTTTCATTTGGTGTAAATTTTTGATTAAAAAAATAATAAAATGACAAGGTATGAATAGGTTACAGGAGTATAGCTGCCATTTAAATCTCCACTGGATGCATCCAGCTTTGACTTGTTTTTGGATAATAGTTGTATTCAATCATCTTCCCGAACATTAGTTGTATACTATTTACGGTAAAAAATACTTTAATAGCTCAAAACTTTATCCTCAAAAAGGCTTTTTTACAGGCAATACTCTCATTGCATTCCTGTTTTTAGTTTGTGGTACATTTATATTGAAAGCCTTCTTTCAAAATTAAGAATTTAAGTAATTTAACAAACTAATCCCTACCTGTTTTTAAATATTCACTACCAGTTGACTTGTCTGGAAATAGCTTTGTTAATAAAATAGAAATGACAAAAAAATTAAAAGAAATTTAAAAATAAACCCTGTAAGAAAGGCGATTTCAATAGGAACACATTATATTTTTGGATTGCCAAACAATCCCGGATTCAAAATCGAATAATTCTCCGGAATCAGAAGCCAAAGGACTTTTACAGTCTTCTCAGGAAAGCTAAAAAAAATTCGAATAAATATTTCTAGTGTCTGATCCGGAGAAGTTATTTTCGTCCCGATTGGATACGATTTTTTATCCGTAATTTTTTTAAAAGCATTACCCAGATCATTAGTGATCTTTTGTCCGGTAGCGGAACTAAGCGAAACATTGATTTTTTAGTCGTTTAATAAATCTATTTCAGGACAAAACAAATCAACTGGTAGTGAACATTCAGAAACAGGTAGGTACAGGTTTGTACAGTTGTTTTAATTCTTAATTTTGACAAAAGAAGGGTTTCCGGTAAAGATGTCTAAATACTTGATAAAGCTGTAATAGAAAGTGGAAGAGTACACAATCTTCCAACCCCAAAATGAGAATTTCTGCTTTCGTTCTATATTCAATCGTTTTGATATAAAAATATCGGGCTTGTAAAGGTTTCAATTACACTGTTTTTAAGGTAATACCTGCGAAGGAATTTTATAAAAACTAAGAAATTTTAAATAACATCATTAAAAAAAATGAATACAAATCACCAACCTACACTAATAGTTTTAGCAGCCGGAATGGGCAGTAGATACGGAAGTCTCAAACAGATAGACACATTTACTCCACAGGGAGATACTATTATAGATTTTTCTTTATATGATGCATTGCAAGCAGGTTTTAAGAAATTTGTTTTCATTATTCGTAAGAATTTTGAACAGGAATTTAAAGAGATGTTTGAGAAAAAAATAAAAAGTAAAGCCGAAATAGAATATGTATTTCAGGAAATAGATACTGTTCCAGAAAAATACCTTAATAAAGAACGTACCAAACCATGGGGTACTGGGCAGGCATTATTACTTACTAAAGATGTGGTGCACGAAAATTTTGCCATTATTAATGCCGATGATTTTTATGGAAGAGATGCCTTTATGACGATGTATGATTTTCTAAAAGAAACAGATATCAATTCTTATAATTTTAGTATGATAGGTTATTTATTGAAAAATACGGTTTCAGACCATGGCTATGTCTCCCGAGGAATATGTGATGTAGATTTTAATGGAAACTTATTAAACGTCACAGAAAGAACACATATAGAGAAAAGTGAAAACGGATTAAGGTATAAAGAAGAAAATGAGAGCTTTACAGCAATTGAAGAGGATGTAACCGTATCAATGAATTTTTGGGGATTTACACCAAAATGTTTTGAATTTGGCAGTGATTCTTTTAAGCGTTTTTTGGAAGAAAACAAGCAGAGTTTAAAAGCAGAATACTATTTGCCAACTTTGGTTGCCGACAGTATAGCATCTGGAAAAGTTAACGTGAGATTACTGAAATCTAACAACAAGTGGTTTGGAGTTACCTATCCTGAAGATAAAAAAATTATACAAAAAAATATTTCAGAATTAAGAATGAAGAAGCTTTATCCAGAGAATTTATGGGAATAATCTAATTTTCTAACTGAAAAATTTAATTAAAAATTTAGAAATACAAATTCTATATATAAATTTAATTTTAGCTAGCACTATCCAAAACCAAACTAATATGTTAAAAAGCACAATAGATTCCTCTACAGGATTTGAAAAAAGATTTGAAAAAATAGAAACAGTTATTTTCACGGATTCGCTTTCAGCTTCAAAATCTGTGGCAAAAGAGATCTCAGATCTTATACGGGTAAAGCAGTCTCAAAAACAACCTTGTATTTTAGGGCTGGCAACAGGTTCCTCTCCCAAGAGTTTATATGCCGAATTGGTACGTATGCACAGAGAGGAAGGCTTGAGCTTCAAAAATGTAGTTACTTTCAACCTTGATGAATATTATCCTATGGAACCGGATTCTATACATAGTTATGTCCGCTTTATGAAAGAATTATTGTTTGATAAAGTAGATATTCTGCCTGAAAACTGTCACATTCCTGACGGAACATTATCCAAAGAAGAAATAGCAGGCTATTGTACTGAATATGAACTTAAAATAGAAGCTTTAGGCGGGATAGATCTGCAGATTTTAGGCATTGGCGGTAATGGTCATATCGGGTTTAATGAATCAGGCTCCTTACAAAACTCCAAAACCCGTCTTGTAGCATTAGATCATATCACAAGAGTAGCTGCAAGCAATGAGTTTTTAGGACTGTCAAATACTCCCAGAACAGCTATTACATTGGGAGTAAAGAAAATAATGGAAGCGAAAAGAGTCATACTATTAGCATGGGGTGAATCTAAATCAAATATTATAAAAGAGTCTGTAGAAGGGCCTGTTACCAACCTGGTGCCGGCTTCCTATCTGCAGGAACATAAAAACGCTGCTTTTGTACTGGATCAGGGAGCAGCTCATAAACTTACCCGGATTAATACTCCATGGCTGGTAGAAAAAATAGAATGGACGGAGGCATTGACCCGAAAAGCCGTTTTAGGACTAGCCCAGAAAATAAAAAAACCTATATTAAAGCTCACCGATTCTGATTATATAGAAAACGGAATGAGCGATTTGCTTGCAGACAAAGGACCTGCCTACGATATCAATATCCAAATTTTTAATAAATTACAACATACCATAACTGGCTGGCCTGGAGGTAAGCCAGGAGCAGATGATACTAATAGACCGGAGAGAAAAACCCCGGCTAAGAAAAGAGTTCTTATATTCAGTCCGCATCCGGATGATGATATTATCAGTATGGGCGGAACTTTCATAAGACTACATCAGCAGGGGCATGAAGTTCATGTAGCCTATCAAACCTCTGGAAATATAGCTGTAGCAGATTCTGAAGCATTGCGTTTTGCAAATTTTGTGTGTGATTACAATGAAATGTTTGGTATAGAAAATGGTGAAGCAAAAAAGATTTTTGAAAAAGCAGTCAGATTTTTACAAAATAAGAAAAATAGCGATATAGACATTCCTGAAGTAAGACATATAAAGGGCTTAATAAGAAAAGGTGAAGCAAGATCTACCTGCTATTTTGTGGGAATACCAGACAGCCGGATTCATTTTTTGGAAATGCCCTTCTATGAAACAGGCAGAATAGAAAAAAAACCATTGAGCAAAGAGGACATAGAAATTGTAACAGACATAATAGACAAAGTAAAACCCCATCAAATATATGCAGCTGGTGATTTAGCAGATCCTCATGGAACGCACAAAGTATGTTTAGATGCTATTTTCGAATCTGTTAAAAGTTTAAAACCGAAGGAATACATGAAAGATTGTTGGTTATGGTTGTATAGAGGAGCATGGAAAGAGTGGTCTATAGAAGAAATAGAAATGGCAGTACCCCTAAGCCCGGACCAAATTTTGGAAAAGCGCTATGGAATTTTCAAGCATCAATCTCAAAAAGATGGAGTCGTATTTCAGGGAACAGATATGAGAGAATTCTGGCAAAGAGCAGAAGAAAGAAACAGGGAAACAGCAGAGACTTATCATAAAATGGGACTTGCCACTTATGCTGCCATGGAAGCTTTTGTAAGGTGGGAATTCTAAAAAATAAAACAGTTTTCTTAATCAAAAAATATATTTTCTCACAATAAAAGACAGCGTTGAAGTTTTATAAATCACACAAAAAGAATGTTTTAACTTTGCTGAGGTAGGTAATAGGGAAAATATGAAACCCAGGCAGACCTTTTGATATTCGTATACAGCAAATTCTGAATTTAGCAATAAACAGCGTAAACAAAAAGCTCAAAGTTTTTTATATGCAGTAAATTCTGTAGAAGAAATTCACTTCCTAAAGGTTTGTGAAGGAAGTATTATGCCTGTATTTCAACAATACATCACAGATGTTTTGGGCTGTTTGCAAAGTTGTTCGGTAATTGTACTTTAAATTTTTTACATTCTGTTTATGCTTTGATAGGACGTAATTCTTCACAAATACAAATCTCTAAATCAAATTTAATATATATTTAATTTCTTTACTGATATAATTTTTTTGACCAGTACAGAAGGCGGTCATGGGTGGATTTTTTCCGCCCATTATTATTTTATGCTTTAAAAAATCAATAAGCTAAACGGCTTTTTTTCTCAAAAAGGAGAAAAGAATGAACTAAAGTCTGAAAACCATAGCCCAATCAATAGGATTAAACCTACTCAAATACTTTTCAAACTGGTGGTAAAGTGACAAAAACTGGTGGCTACCAGTATGGAGATATGAGGTAAAACTCTACATTTGAGTAACATAGAGTTAATGTTATAGCAATAGTTAGTTCACACTCAAACAAGACTTGCAATCAAACAAAATAAGAAGAAAATAGATAGAGTATTTGTGGATCATCAGGAGGTTTCCTTTTCCATATTTTCCAATTATGCTGGAACAAACGAAAAAATAGAAACAATTGTTTAGATGTGAAAACAGTACTGAAATAGTCATTTGTTTCTATAGAATTTGAAGAGCAAAGAGTAATATAAAACCTTTAGATTTTTCTTATCATATCTTATTTATAAAAAAGATTGGTAAGAAGCCAACTACCCTTAAATAGGATAACATTTTAATAAACTTAATAAAACATGAAGAAAAAAACTATTATTTTGAGTGCACTTCTAATGTCATCTATAACATTAGTGGATGCACAGAAAACTAAAAACAAACCTTCAGACTCTATCACTAAAAAAGTAAAAGATGTGGAAGAAATTGTTTTGGTAGGATATGGAAAACAGAAAAAAGGAACTGTTTCCGGATCTATAGCTTCTGTTGATAAAAAGATACTGCAGGACCGCCCAACAACAAGCTTAACAGCGAGTATACAAGGTGCATTACCCGGAGTTACAATTAAATCTTCTTTAGGAGATGTAGGTTCTGTACCCGCACTAAATGTAAGGGGAAGAAGTGTTGCGGGTAATTCGCCACTTTATATTATAGATGGTATTCTTTCTAGTGCTGCAGACTTTTCCAGGCTGAGTCCTGCTGATGTTGAAAACATAAGCATATTAAAAGATGCAGCAGCAGCGATCTATGGTACAAGAGCTGGCTATGGTGTCATTCTTGTCGAGACCAAAAAAGGCGGCGGAGGGAAGATGAGCATAGGTTATAATATGTATAATGGCTATCAGACACCCACTTATTTACCCAAGTATGTAGATGCTGTTGAATATATGAAACTAAAAAATGAAGCATATTTCAACGCAGATAATAGTGTCGGTCATTTTTCTCAATACAAGCAAGAACAAATCGATCTTACAGCTGCTGGCACAGACCCTGATCGATACCCTAACACAGACTGGTATAAAGCCACTTATAGAAAAATGGCAAACCTCCTAAATAATGAGATTAACGTATCAGGGGGAGATAAAATTCGTTATTTCGCAAGTTTAGGATATCTGAAACAGGAGTCCCTATCCCCTACAAAAGGTATGGACAGATATTCTTTCAGGGCAAATACCTCCTCTAAATTAAGTGAAAAATTTACCGTCAATTCTAATATATCGTTTATCAAACAAATGATCAATGATCAGGGAGGTGGTATTAATACTAGAGAACTGGCAAGAATAACTCCTACTATGGCATTAAGGCAATCCAACGGATGGTGGGGATCTATAAATGCAGGTAAAGTAGATAATACATTTGCGAATACCAATCCTATAAGAAATAACATAGAAGGAGGAGATTCCAAGTCAAATGATCAAAAATTTATGGGAGCATTATCCACCAGTTATACTCCTGTAAAAGGATTAAATATAGATGCCCAAATCAGCTACTCAAACTGGAACTATCGTTTAGGTGAATTTACAAATACGCTAAGCCCTGTAAACAATTTTTTAACTAAAGTTCCTATTGCTGCAACGGCAAGAGCAGTTAATAACTATCATGAAAAATGGGAATCAGATGAATTGCTTAATACTCAGGTTTTGGTAGGTTATGAAAAAAAAATATCATCACATTATTTTAAAGTCTTGGGAGGGGCTTCTTATGAAGACTATACACGTAGAATAATAGAGGGTAGAAAATCTAATATACCAAAAGATGGATTGCATTCTTTAAGTGCTCTTTCTACCCTTGACGGAACCTTAGATGAATTGAAATCTAATACCAGCCAATATGCTTTCCAGTCTGTTTTCGCACGTATCAATTATAATTATCAGGAAAAATATTTTTTAGAAGGGATTATAAGAGCAGATGCTTCTTCGCGTTTTGCTAAGGAAAACAGGTGGGGGTATTTTCCTGCAGTTATGGCTTCCTGGAGGCTGGATAAGGAAAATTTTATTAAAAACCTGAATTTCATCAATACACTAAAATTAAGAGGCTCCTATGGTAGTGCCGGATCTATCAATACCATCGGTTATTATGACAGCCAGACCTATATGGATAGTAATTCTACAGTTCTGGGGAATGTTATTGTTGGTTCAGTATCACCAGGTAAGCTTGGTTTTTCGGGTATAGGCTGGGAAAAAATTGTTACCAAAAATATTGGTCTGGATGGATCTCTATTCAATAATACTTTCACATTCTCGGTAGATCTATATAACCGTCTTACAAAAGGGGCGTTAATGAACAATCAATTGCCATATGAAACAGGGGTAATTATGGACAGTGATCCGGTAAAAAACCAAACACCTCCTATAAATGCGGGTGATGTGGTAAATAAAGGAATAGAAATTACTTTGGGATACAATAAGAATTTTGAAAATGGGGACTTTTATATCAATGCTAATTTTGCTAAAAACCGTAATGAAGTTCTTTCACTTATCAATAGCAAACCTCTGTATAAAGATAACTGGATAACACAAGTAGGAGGTTCAATTGGCGATTTCTACGGATACAAAACTGCTGGTCTCTTAACCCAGGAGGATATTAATAATAATTATCCTAAGTTATACAGCTCTTCTCAGGCTGGCGATATAAAGTATGTGGATATTAATGGAGATGGAGTTGTTGATGAGAATGATAGGACAGTTATAGGAAATGATGTTCCTAGTTTTACCTACGGACTAAGCATAGGAGGCAGATATAAAAATTTTGATCTTAACATAGTAGGGCAGGGGGTAAAGAATGTTCAGGTATATCTGGATAAAGAATCTTCTCAGGCATTTTTCAATGGGGCAGGTGCAAAACAATATGTCCTGGATAACCGATGGACTCCTGAGAATCCAGATCCTAATGCATTATACCATAGGGTTTTGCCGTCTGGAGGTGGAACTCAGAATATTGGTGTTGCTTCAGATTTTTGGCTTTTTGATGCCAGTTACTTTAGAATTAAGTCTGTTACTTTGGGATATTCCATTCCTCAGGAAACCATTAGCCGTATAGGATTGAAAAAATTCAGAATATATGCCAACTTAGAAAATTACTTTACGTTCAGAGGAGACAAAAGAGTAAAAGATTTTGATCCTGAAATGGCAAGTGACCGTTCCACGTATCCAAACTTAAAAACCATATCGTTTGGTATAAATGCTACTTTTTAATTTAATAAACATCTAAAAAATGAAAAAAATAAAAATTATATTACTATCAGTTTCCCTAGCTGTAGTGACTAGTTCTTGTAATTTAGATAGGTTTCCGGAAGACAAAATATCAGAAGATACATTTTGGAAAACTGAAAAAGATGCTACCATGGCATTAAACGGCATTTATGCATACCTGTCTGGAGCAGCTTATAGCAGCTTATACAACGATAGTTTTACCGATAATTCATATGCTCAATATCCGTGGGAAACAAATGCAGTAGATGCTTCTGCAGGAGATATACTGCCTTCTAAAGATTTCGGATATGACTTTACTACCATTAGAAAGGTAAATACCTTCTTAGAGAATATTGATAAAATTCCCATGGACAAAAATTTGGCAGGCAGATATAAAGCAGAAGCCAGATTTATAAGAGCTTTCAATTATTTTGATTTATCCCAGTATTTTGGAGCGCTTCCACTCGTGCAAAAATCAGGTGAATTAGATGATGCCTCCCTTACCCCTGTTTCTGAAGCTGAAATTGATAATTTTGTAACCAGTGAATTGAGTGCTATAGAAAATGATTTACCAATTACCTATACCTCTGGTCAGGATAAGGGTAGAATAACAAAAGGCGCAGTATTGGCATTTAAGGCAAGAGTATATTTATACACAGGAAAATACAAAGAAGCTTACGAGGCTGCTCAATCGGTAATGAACTCCGGAACGTACAGTCTTTTTAATATGGCTTCAATAGACACAAGTACAGACTATGACAGCTTTGTTACCTTTACTTCTGCCACAGATAAAGATAATTTTTACAAAGGCTTAAGTAATTATCAGGCGTTATTCTGGGCAAAAAATGAGGGCAGTATAGAATCAATTTTAGAAGCTCAATATGTACCTGATTCAAAAGGAACATACAGTAATTCCATGACCCTTCTCCTATTGCCCAATGAAGAGAGTGGATGGAGCTCTATAACCCCAACAATTGATTTGGTAAATGCCTATTGGAATAAAGATGGAACGGCATTTACACCCCCTTCTGATGCTGTAAGAGCTTCAAACTATAATGATGGAAATCCAAATGATGCCTATCTGGACGAGTTTAAAAACAGAGATACCCGTTTATATGCAAGTATTATGCACCCCAATGGGCCTTGGTCTTACCTGCAGGGATTTGGAACAAGCCAGCTGTTCAAATGGAGCAAAGGAGGAAACAATACATCGAAAATTGGCTATAACTACAAAAAAATGGCAGATTATAACTCATTAGATGAAAACTTAAATGCGAGTAATAATTTTATGCTGATTCGCTATGCAGAGGTATTACTTACCTATGCTGAAGCAAAAAATGAATTGTATGGGCCGGATGCCTCTGTTTATGATGCACTAGACAAAATCAGAACTAGAGTAGGGATGCCAGCAATTAGCAGAACACAGACCAAGGAAACTTTGAGGGATATTATCAGAAATGAAAGAAGAATAGAGCTAGCGAATGAAGGACACAGATTTTATGATATCAGAAGATGGAAGATTGCCCCAAATGTAATGAAAACCATTTATGACATTACCAATACACAGGTTGCAAAAAGAGTATGGAATGATAAGTTTTACAGATTCCCTTACCCTCAGACTGCGGTAGATTTAAATCCAAAATTAAAAGAAGCTCAGGCGGCAAAAGGATATTAATATACATAAAAGATGAGTATGAAGTTTATGATACTTCTGATACGGGTATATCCGATTCCTTTAGCAGGTTCTTGAGGTAAATAAAATAAGTGTAAACTATGATTTACTCTAATCCTGCGAAATCATCATCAGCTACCTTAAACTAGAAGTAGGTCATTTAAGATATCTGTACATTCATTATCAGGATTTTCTATGATTGAAATCTGAAGGAGGTATTAGTCCCTTAATAAATATCAATAAAAGTCTTGGCACATTCAATTCTGGAAGATATCTTGTTTCTGTAAAAGGTGAAAAAGATCAGATTTATAACTGTAAACTGATTAAAAATTAATCAATAAATATGTTAGCAGACATAATATCTATGTCTGCTATTTTAATCCAAAAATAAAAATGAAAGCAAAGTTTTACACATTAATTATGTTGTGTATGTTGTTTTCTTTATCGAAAGCACAATACCAAATAACTGCCTATAAAGTAACATCATTACAGCCTTCTGAACCTGGTTCAGAAGTAGAAAATTGCATTGATGATAATGACGCAACAACCTACCACTCCTTATGGAATGCCAACGGTATTCCGGATCAACTGGATTTTTACTTTGTAGATGTACAAAGTATAAACAAACTTGAATATATACCAAGAGCTACAGAAACTAATGGTATCTGGACAAAAGTAGATGTCTATTATTCCACTCAGGACAATCCTACTACTTTCATTCAAAAGAAAAGTCAGATTGTGTGGGCGGAAAACAATAAAAAGAAGACGATAGATCTATCGTCATCACCCATACCTAAACCTTACATTATTAGGCTTTACATAACAGAAGGAGGAGGTAATTTCTCTAGTTGTGCTGAAATGAAATTTTATTCATCTCAACAACCGCCTGTTTATAGCATAGATGATTGTAAACCGCCAATTGGTGGTCTGTCTGCTGTAACCAATAACGTAAAAGTACCCGTTATAGCAGCAGGATCTTTTGCTTCCAGTAAAGAAACTAAAAAAGGAAATAATAGTTTAAAAATGAGCTTTGATGGAGATACTTCCACATTTTATCACTCTGAGTGGGAGCCAACATCCAATGTATTTCCTATTACGTTAAACTATCACTTTAATGGGACAAAGCCTATAGGCTATTTGCGCTATATCCCAAGACAGGACGGGCAGAATAATGGTTTTTTCGGAAAAGTATCAATTTTATATAATACAATAAGCAATACCACTTACATACCACTTATGAATTATGATTTTGGTATGACTGGTGCAATTACAGATGTTCATTTTCCATCTACTATTACTCCAGCCAATATTAAAATTGTTGTCCAAAATGGCTTGAATAATTTTGCGAGCTGTGCAGAAATGGCGTTTTATCCTAAGAAAGTACTTCCTTATGGAGATATTTTTGCAGATAACATTTATTCTGAACTGAAGCCGGGCGTTACCCAGGAAATTATAGACGGAATTACCAACCCTTTTTATAAAGCATTGGCTCAGTGTCTCTTTAGTAAAACCTATAATAAAAAATACAGAGTAAAATCATATGAAGTATATCCTACCTTAAAGACTACCCGGAATGCATTAAAAACAGATGCTTATGATTCATTTGAGAATATGACAGGAATTGTATTTAAGGCAAATACTAAAATTGTTTTATTTATGGACAGTGCCCAAGGTCCTGTATTTTTAAAAGTACACAATTTTGCCAACGAAGGAAAATTTACGGAAAAATCATATCCTCTTAAAGCAGGATTAAATATTATTGAGAGTGAAACAGGAGGATTAGGATATATCAGTTATTACAATGATAACAGTGCTTTGCCTCCAGTTAAAATTAATATTGTTACAGGCACCTTAAATGGCTATTTTGATTCTGCGGCAACTATTACTGCGGCGGAATGGAAAACATTATTGCTAAATAATGCTTCCCATAAATTAGATATCAGAGGCCAATATATTCACCTGGTATTTGATAAAAGTGCTTTAAGGACATATGTTCCGGATAATCCTGCTGAATTCATCAACGCTTATGATAATATCATAAGACAACAAAGAATACTAATGGGATTGTTTAAATATGGTAAATCACCAAAAAATCGCCAATTTGCATATACTGAATCCAAAGGAGGCTGGTTTCAATATAATCCTGGAGCTCACTTTGATTTAACTTGGGGACCTGCTAGCTGTACCTCTGTCAGTAATATGGATTACTGGGGCGTGGGGCACGAACTAGGACACGTAAATCAAATTAGACCGAATCTTAGCTGGATAGGGCTAAGCGAAGTAACTAATAATATTTACTCTGCCTGGAATGAATATACAATGAGTAAAGGGGTACCAAGATTAGAAAGAGAACCATTTAAAACAACTGACTCCGGAGCAGAACTAGAAGGGGGTAAAGCAAATAAAAGTGTAAATTATACTCTTATAGGTAAGAAAAACGTGCTGAGGACTATTGCTGAAAATATTGAGGACTATAACTTTCTTATTTTCCGTCCATTCTGGCAATTAGAATTGTATTATCAGGTGGCTGGCGCAGCCAGAGGAGGGCTTGCCCTTACAGATGAAGAACATCCGTCACCTGCATCTGGGGTAGACTATGCACATTGGTATGGTAATGTAGCAGAAAAATCAAGAAACACAGACGCTGCCAATTTAACCAACGGACAGCTCTCTATGGAATTTGTTAAAAATACCTGTGATGCTGTACAAGAAGATCTCACAGACTTTTTTACCGATGCAGGTTTCCTAAGACCTGTCAATATAAACATAAACGATTATGGAGTACAAAATATTACTGTTACGCAAAATATGATTGATGCTACTATTGCAGCAGTTAAAGCAAAAAATTACCCTAAGCCCGTCTCTCCGGTAATGAATTATATTAATGCACATAACGTAAAAGTATTCAGAGATAAGCTCCCTTTATCAGGAACCACCGGAAATGGAGTTACTTTATTAAACACTGCTACAGGTCCTCAGCTTAAAGTAGACCAGGTTAATGTATGGAAAAATGTTGTAGCATATGAAGTTTATGATACTCATGGTGCTTTGGCTAGAATATCATTGGCAGGTATTGGAGATACCACAAACCACACTACGATAATAGAATATCCCACAGGATCAGCTAAAGTGTACGCTGTAGGCTATAACGGGAGCAAAATATTGGTATATCCAAAAATTTCAGCAGCCTCTAAAGCAAAAACTTCAGCAGCTCCTGAAGTAAATAAAGTAAGTAAACTGATGATTTACCCTAATCCTGCGAAATCATCAGATGCCGTGAAACTGGAACTGGCTGATTCAAAAGGAAAATATACAATGTCTGTATATTCATTATCAGGATCTTTAGTATTGCAGTCTGAAGGAGATATTAAAACCCTCAATGATAATATCAATAACAGTCTTGGCACATTCAATTCTGGGATATACCTTGTTTCTGTAAAAGACGAAAAAGGTCAGGTTTATAAAACCAGACTGATTAAAAATTAAACAGTGATTATACAAGCACACAGATTTTATTAGTCTGTTATTAAAATAAATATGGGTAGCTTTTTAAACGAAATCGTTCAATAAGTTATCCATGTTTTTAAAAAGAGAGCTACTCTTTTAACAAAAAAAACTACTTTTGAAAGTGTTTGAATAGCATTGGGTTACAATTGGTTTTTATCTTAAAAGTTGATTTTAATCTTAATTTCTTAGAGTAGTATAAAATGTAAATTAATAAATAAAATCAAGGTAAATGAATGCAGTTTTAAATTCAAAAATTCAAAAGATTTTACTCCTGAGTTCTTTTCTTTTCTTCATTGGAAAAACTCAGGCTCAAAAAATTGAAAATGTTGCTAGGAAAGGAGAAACTTCAGTAGAAGTTTTGCTTTCTGACAATAAAAAAATAGTAATAGATTTTTATGGAGAAAATATCTTTCGGTTATTTTTCGATCCCAAAGGTGGAGAAGTAAGAAGTCTTGAAGCAATACCTCCCGCTCAGATTTTGGTAGATCAGCCCAGAAAAAAAGTACAAGAAATTGCAGTCAACAATTTACCACAGACTATTTCTATCTCTACTCGTAAAATGAAAATAGAAATTGACAAAACAACTTCTTTATTTAAAGTGTTTAACCTGAACCTTAATAAAGAGGCTTTTTCTTTTATGGCTCCCATTGAATTTAATTCCAAAGAAGCAGTGCTTACTTTATCTCAGGGAAAAGATGAATATTTCTATGGAGGCGGTGTACAAAACGGCCGGTTTTCTCATAAAGGAAATACGATTTTAATTGTTAATCAAAATAACTGGACTGATGGTGGCGTAGCCTCTCCAAATCCTTATTACTGGTCTACAAATGGATATGGTTTTATGTGGCATACTTTCAAAAAAGGATATTATGATTTTGGTAAACAAAATAAAAATGAAGTGAAACTGGCTCATGAGACTGATTACCTGGATGTTTTTTTTATGGTAGATGATCATCCTAAATCTTTGTTGAATGATTTTTACCAGCTCACGGGAAACCCCATACTTTTACCTAAGTTTGGTTTTTATGAAGGTCATCTTAATGCCTACAATAGAGATTATTGGAAAGAAGATGATAAAGGAATCCTATTTGAAGACGGAAAAAGATATAAAGAAAGCCAAAAAGATAATGGAGGAGTTAAAGAATCTTTAAATGGAGAAAAAAACAATTATCAGTTTTCTGCCAGAGCCGTTATAGACCGCTATAAAAATGCAGATATGCCTTTAGGATGGATATTGCCAAATGATGGTTACAGTGCAGGATACGGACAGACAGAAACCTTGGATGGCAATATAGCTAACTTAAAATCTCTCGGAAATTATGCCAGAAAAAACGGTGTAGAAATAGGATTGTGGACACAGTCTGATTTGCATCCAAAAGAAGGAATAAGTGCTCTTTTGCAGAGAGATATCATAAAAGAAGTGGGTGACGCAGGCGTAAGAGTCCTAAAAACGGATGTTGCCTGGGTAGGCCCTGGCTACTCATTCGGGCTTAACGGCATTTCAGATGTGGCTCAGATAATACCACGCTATGGTAACGGGAGCCGTCCTTTTATCATTTCGCTGGACGGTTGGGCTGGTTCACAACGATATGCCGGTATCTGGACAGGAGACCAAACGGGTGGAGAATGGGAATATATCAGATTCCATATTCCTACCTATATAGGTTCTGGTTTGTCTGGCCAGCCTAACATTACTTCGGATATGGATGGTATTTTTGGCGGGAAAAACCCGATTATCAATACAAGGGATTTCCAATGGAAAACCTTTACCCCTATGCAGCTCAACATGGATGGCTGGGGAGCAAACGAAAAGTATCCCCATGCTTTGGGTGAATCCGCTGCTTCTATTAACAGGAACTATTTAAAATTGAAATCCACCCTGCTGCCTTATACGTATAGTATAGCTAAGGAAGCCGTAGATGGATTGCCAATCATCAGAGCAATGTTTTTAGATGAGGTTAATGAATATACTTTAGGGAAATCTACTCAGTATCAGTACCAGTATGGACCTTATTTTCTGGTAGCTCCAGTATATCAGGCCACAAAAATAGATAAAGAAGGAAATGATATCAGAAATAATATTTATCTTCCTAAAGGCAATTGGATTGATTACTTTACAGGACAAACTTATGAGGGAGGGATTATTCTAAATCATTTCGATGCCCCAATTTGGAAACTTCCTCTATTTGTGAAGCCAGGCGCTATTATTCCGATGGTAAATCCCAACAATAACGTTCATCAAATCAATAAAAAATTAAGAATTTATGAAGTGTATCCTTCAGAGAAATCCAGTTTTACAGAATATGATGATGATGGCATAACCGAAAATTATAAGAAAAATGAATCTGTAAGCACCCTTATAGAAAGTAGGGTAGTTAAAAATACAGCAACAATAAGTATTTCTCCTACTCAAGGTAACTTTAATGGTTTTGAAAAAGAAAAAATGACAGAATTTAGAATTAATGTTACTAAAAAACCATCCGGTGTAAAACTTTCTGTTGGAGGTAAAAATATAAATCTGAATACAGTAAATACCTTAGATGAATTTAATAATGCCACCAACGTCTATTTTTACAACAGCAAACCGGAATTCAATAATTTTTCCACCAAAGGTTCTGAGTTTTCAAAAGTTTCGATTACCCGAAATCCACAACTTTGGGTGAAAACAGAAATTACCGATATAAGCAAAAACAAAGTAGAGCTTATCATTAAAGATTACCAATTTACCAATTCTAACCAATTAAAAAATAACTCCGGAGCATTTGCAGAAGCTTTAAAGCCAATCACTTCAGAAAATACAAACACTGCATATTCTATATTGCCATCATGGAATAAAATCCCTAATGCTGATTACTATGAAATATTATGTAACAATATGGTATACAGTAATATAAAAGATGCCTCTTTCTTGTTTGAAGGATTGGCTCCTGAAACGAAATATGATTTCAAATTAAGAGCCGTAAATAAAACCAATACTTCTGATTGGGTTTCTTTCTCGTCCCGAACCAATAAAAACCCTTACGAATTTGCCATTAAAGGCATAAAAGCTACCGTTACAATTCCAAGTCAGGAAGGAGAAGGTATAGAAAATCTTTTTGATCAGGATGTGAGCACGGGCTGGCATTCGGATTATGAAAAAAGCAAAGTTCCTTTTGAAATAATTTTAGACTTAGGCTCCATCAACACCATCAGTAAATTAGAATATATCCCTAGAAACAGCGGTTATAACGGAGTATGGATGAATGGTAAAATTTCGTATAGTGATAATAAAAAAGACTGGACAGAACTTGGCTCTTTTACATGGGATAGAAATAACATAAATAAATCTTTAGACTTCGCCACCCATCCTACCACACGATTTATGAAGATTGAAGTCAGCAGTGCTTTCAAAAACTTTGGTAGTGGAAACGAATTATATATATTCAAAGTTCCCGGATCTTCAAGTTTGCTTCCCGGCGATATCAATAATGATCAGAAAATTGATAGGAATGACTTTACTTCATATATGAATTATACAGGTCTGAGAAAAGGAGATTCTGATTTTGAAGGATATATTAGCCATGGGGATATAAATAAGAACGGCTTCATTGATGCATTTGATATTTCTAACGTCGCTACAAAAATAGATGGAGGAGTAAGCGATGAAGAATTGAAACCACTGCAAGGCAGCATTACAGCCTCTGCTTCAAAACAGCAATATGCTAAGAATGATATTGTTGAAGTAGTAGTAAAAGGTAGTAATCTGCAATCTGTAAATGCATTGAGTTTTGCTATTCCATATAACCAGCAGGAATTGGAATACATAGGAATAACACCATTAAATATCGGCCAGATGGAAAACCTGACTTATGACAGACTGCATACCAACAAAGAGAAGATATTATATCCTACGCTGGTTAATGTAGGACAAAAAAGTCCCTTAGAAGGAACAGCAGATTTATTCATTATTAAATTTAAAGCAAAACGAAACGGATCATTTAATATAAAAGCTACTAACGGATTGCTGGTTGATAAAACACTGAATTCTATTGACTTTTAATAACAAAATTGATTAAAAGCAAGAGAAAGAATTTACATTTTCTTGACACGATTTCAAGAAATGAGTAAGCTAAAAAATCAAGGCTTGGATTTTATAATCTGAGCCTTTTTCAAAAACAGGCATACATTGGGTTCAGAATGTTTCCTCATTTTTAGCTTTGGCTTGTATTTTTATGAAACAACTTCAGATAATAAATTTATTTCAAATCAATTATAGGGAATTCCTGATAATTAAATCAGAAGCATTTTCAATTCTACCTTGCTTGGTATTGAGAACCATTTCTGCCAAAATCTTTCCCATTTGCCAGAAATCTGTAGAAATTGTAGTAATACCATTTTCTACAATACCTTTAAGAGGTGTTTCGTTGTAGGAGATAATGCCGAAATCCTTTCTAATCTTTAGCTTCTGTTTTTTAGATTGCTTAATGACATTTACTAAATGCCTGTCATCCGGAATTATGAATACGTCTCCGTTCATTATTTCCTCATCAGTGAAATTACAGATAATCTCATATTTCATTTTATACTGTTTACAAAAACCTGTAAATCCTTCTACCATACCTATAGGCTCTTTTTTTCCGGGGAAAATAAGAATCAGTCTTCGGTAGGCTTCAAGCAATTTTTTCGCTTTTGATAGACCATTATACATGTCTTTTGAGAAATTCTGGTGTACAGATGAATATTCTCTTAAATGTAAATTGGTTTGATCTAATAGGTAAACGTCCTTCTTGGGAAGCATCTTGATAATGGGTGCCGTATCATTCATATTGCCTGGCATTATTATGTATTTTGTGTAGTTTCCGTTATTTTCTTCAATTAACTTCTTGAAGACATCTATATTGAAATAGTGGAAAAAAACGTGGATATTAGATCTTTGTTGCAGCTCTTCCAAAAATGAATTATAAAGGGTTTCCTTGAAAGCATTCAGCTCATCAAATAATAGAAAAATTCGCTCTTCAAAATCCCAATCGGTACTTTTTATATAGTATCCCTTACCTAAAATGGCGTTTACTATACCTCTCTTTTTCAGTGTTTCATAAGCATACAGGACGGTGTCTCGGGAAATGCCAAATTCCATGCACACTTTATTTATGGAAGGTAGTTTGTCATTTTTTTTCAGCAGTTGCTGGGCAAGAGCTTGTTCAATGGAATTTATAATCTGTTGGTATTTAGGGACAACCGAATCGGGAATTATTTTAATAAGCTTCATAATATTTCCATTTTTTTAACTAGTAGTAAATATACAAAAACTGGTAGGAACAAGTATGGAAGTGTTTTCCAAATTTATACATTTGATAATATAAGGTTTCCTTTTGTATAGTTTTGGCGCAAAAGATTCAGTTTTGTTTTAAATGATCTATTGGAAGTGCTGAACTATTAAATACTTTAGAGTACATAAAAGTGCTAAAAAACTAGAGAAATCTATGATAAACTTACTATAAAAATTTTAAGCGTGGGAAAACTATCAACATTTGATTTTGTTATATTTCTAATTTATTTTTTGGTTGTAACACTATACGGCTTATGGATATACAAGCGGAAAAAATCAAAAACTGCAGGAAGTAAAGATTATTTCCTCGCAGAAGGCTCATTGACATGGTGGGCAATTGGAGCGAGTTTGATTGCCTCTAATATTTCGGCAGAACAATTTATTGGGATGAGTGGAGAAGGATTTTTCATAGGAGTAGCTGTTGCCGCCTATGAATGGCTGGCTGCCATTGCACTTATAATTATAGCGGTATGGTTTATTCCTATTTATCTCAAAAATAAAATTTATACAATGCCCCAGTTTTTGGAAACACGATATAATAAGTCTGTTTCTCTTATTATGGCTGTTTTCTGGTTATTTTTGTATGTAATTGTCAATCTTACTTCCATTCTTTATTTAGGAGCTGTGGCTATTGATTCATTGCTGGGTGCAGGTCATCTGCATATCATTATGATTGCACTTTTACTGATGGCGTTGTTTATTGGATTGGGAGGAATGAAAGTCATTGGTTACACGGATGTTATTCAGGTAGCAGTTCTTATTATTGGTGGCTTTGCTACAGTTTATATGGCATTGCAGGTTGTGGATCAAAGAATTAATGGGGCTGCTATAGGAAATGCCCTAACAGGTTTTGATACCCTTTTGAAAGAAGCTCCGGAACATTTCAAACTCATTCTAAATAAACCACGAATAACAACAACTACTTTATCAATGCCGGAAAATTTAGCAGCACAGAAATATATAGCTTTGCCAGGTTTAGCAATGTATTTTGCCGGACAATGGATTGTACAGCTTAATTATTGGGGGTGTAACCAGTACATTACCCAAAGAGCATTAGGAGCAGATTTAAAAACAGCAAGAACGGGAATTTTATTTGCCGGATTTTTAAAACTTTTTATGCCTGTCATCGTTGTACTTCCTGGGATTGCAGCTTACGTGCTCTATACAAAAGGGTATTTGTCAAATTTTAATGGGGCAAAAGATAGTGCTTACTCAGCAATGCTGGGGTTGCTTCCATCTGGACTTAAAGGTCTTGCAGTAGCTGCTTTAACAGCCGCAATAGTAGCATCACTTGCCGGAAAAGTAAACAGTATATCCACAATTTTTACTTTAGATATTTATAAAAAATATTTAAAAACCAACACCTCAGAAATACAAATGGTAAGAACAGGACGTTGGGCAATTATAGTAGCGATGTTGATTGCTTTGGTATTTACATGGACAGATATTTTGGGAATCGGTGGAGAAGGAGGTTTCACATTTATACAAAAATATACCGGTTTTATTAGTCCCGGTGTATTTGCTATGTTTATTTTAGGGATGTTTTGGAAAAGAACTACCGGAACTGCCGCTATAGTTGGCGTTATTCTTGGTTTTTTATTATCTATATTTTTTAACAGCTTTGCCGTTGAACTATTTGGAAAAGAAACATGGATTTATACAGCATTCACCTATGAAAAATTGGAAAATGGTGTAGTAAAAACCATTACAGAAATTCCTTTCCTTATCAATATGGGTTGGTCATTTTTCATTACTGTAGCTGTAATGGTTCTCTTAAGTATTTTTGGGCCAAAAGTAAATCCAAAAGCTTTTGTCACAGACAAAAATATGTTCAAAGTGGATAATAGAACATTATTCCTGATTGTCATTATTGTATTACTTCTAACTGCTATTTATATTCGTTTTTGGTAATAGAAATAATTTTGAGTTTTGCATTTGAAAAAAATTATTCAATACACTTTACTTATGAAAGGTGGTTTGTCTTTTTTTTAGCAGTTGTTGGGTAAGAGCTTATTAAAATATTTCCAAATTTTTAAACTGGTGGTAAATTCACAAAAACCGGTAGGAACTAGTGTGATTGCATTGGGTAATTTTATAAATTTATTTTACTAACTAAACTAGATCTATAATACATACTATGAAACTTATTAAAAATATAATTTTAGCCTTGTCCTTAATAGGTGCAAATTCGATAAATGCACAGCAAAAACCTATTAAATACGAATCTTTCAAAATCGAAGGCGGAGAATTTAAATTGAACGGACAGGCTGTTAAATTGCATTCAGGTGAGATTCATTATGCTAGAATTCCTCATGAGTATTGGAGGCATCGCTTAAAAATGGTTAAAGCGATGGGATTAAATACAATAGCTACTTATGTATTTTGGAATTATCATGAAATAGCTCCTGGAAAATGGGATTTTCAAACTGGAAACCGAAATTTAGCTGAGTTTTTGAAAATAGCAAAAGAAGAAGGCTTAATGGTCATTCTTCGTCCGGGACCTTATGTGTGTGCAGAATGGGAATTCGGTGGTTATCCTTGGTTTTTGCAAAATGACAAGGATATGAAAATCAGAGAATACAATACTCCTTTTTTAAATTCTACAAAAGCATATTTCACAGAGCTTTACAAAGTGGTAAAACCTTATCTGATTGTTAATGGAGGCCCTATTGTTATGGTGCAGGGGGAAAATGAATTTGGGTCTTTTGTCAGTCAACGAGAAGACATTAAACTGGAAGATCATAAAAAATATAGTTCATCTGTATTTGATCAGTTAAAAGAAGCGGGGTTCAAAGGAATGGAGTTTTTTACTTCAGATGGAGACTGGTTATTTGAAGGAGGTGCTTTGCCTGGAGCGTTGCCAACTGCAAATGGAGACGAAGATCCAGACAATATTAAGAAAGAAGTCAAGAAATTTCATAATGGAGAAGGTCCTTTTATGGTAGCAGAATACTATCCCGGGTGGTTAGATCATTGGGCAGAACCTTTCCCTCGTAAAGCCGCGGAAAGAGTAAAAAGCCACATTGAAAAATTCATGAATAATGATATTTCTTTTAATATTTACATGGTACATGGAGGAACTAACTTTGGGTTTACCTCTGGAGCTAATTACGATAAAACTCATGATATACAGCCGAGTATGACCAGTTATGATTATGATGCTCCTATTACTGAAGCAGGCTGGGAAACCGAAAAGTATTTGAAATTAAGAGAATTGTTAAAAACTCCCTCTACGCCCCCTATTCCTGCAAAAATTCCAGTTATTCAGATTCAGGGTATTAAATTGTCTCAGGCAATTGATTTAGAAAATGTAAAAAATAATGTAAAACCTGTAATTAATGACAATCCTTTAACTTTTGAGCAATTAAATCAAGGGCATGGCTATGTTTGGTACAGCAAAAATTTTAATCAGCCCATTAAAGGAGCCTTAAAACTTGATGGATTAAGAGATTATGCAATTGTTTATGTGAATGGAGAAAAAGTTGGAGAGCTTAATCGTTACTATAAAAAATATGAATGTGAAGTTAATATACCCTTCAATGGAAAACTAGACATTCTGGTAGAAAACATGGGAAGAATTAACTATGGAGCTGCTATTAATAAAAATACAAAAGGAATTATTTCTCCTGTATTTATTAATGACCGAAAAATAACAGGAGATTGGGAAATGTACGGGCTTCCTTTTGAAAAGGCTCCGGTAATTGATGCCAAACAAAAATCTGATTTAAAAGAGAATAGACCAACCATCTACAAAGGAAATTTTAATGTATCCAAAGTGGGAGACACTTTCTTAGATATGCGACCTTTTGGAAAGGGAATTGTATTTGTTAACGGTATTAATTTAGGAAGATATTGGTCAGTAGGGCCACAGCAGACATTGTATTTACCAGGATGCTATTTAAAAAAGGATAATAATGAGATTATAATTATTGAACAGAAAAATAATAAAATAATTAAAGAATTAAACACATTAGCCGAACCTATTTTGGATAAGTTAAACCCTGAAAATGGGTTAAACTGATATAAAAATAAACTCAATATGAGTAATTCATTTAACAGTAAAAATCATCCCCATAGAAGATATAATCCTTTATTGGATGAATGGGTTTTAGTATCACCACAAAGAGCCAATAGGCCATGGCAGGGACAACATGAAGAACCGTTACCAAGCGTTCAAAATCAATATGACGCCGAATGCTATTTATGCCCGGGAAATTCAAGAGCTAACGGAGTCCAAAACCCCAGGTATGAAGGTGTATATGTATTTGATAATGATTTTGGAGCTTTATTGAGCGTAGGAGTAACCTTCGATGAAACCGGGGATGAATTATTTAAAATTAAACCCGAAAGAGGAATTAACCGGGTAATTTGCTTTTCACAAGACCATTCATTCACTCTTCCTGAAATGTCTGTAGAAGCAATTACAAAAGTAGTGTCTGTCTGGAAGGAAGAATATCAGAATCTGGGAAAACTGGATTACATTAATCATGTCCAGATTTTTGAAAATAAAGGAGCAATAATGGGTTGTAGTAATCCTCATCCTCATGGGCAGATTTGGGCACAGTCATCCATTCCTTCTCAGGTGGCCAGAACACAGCAAAACTTGAAGAGCTATTATGATAAAAACGGAACAACGCTTCTGTCTGATTACGTTCAAAGAGAAATAGAAATTAATGAGCGGATTATATTAGAAAATAAAGCTTTTGTAGCTTTGGTTCCATTTTGGGCAACCTGGCCATTTGAAACAATGATTATCAGTAAAAATCCCTTAAATAGCCTATCGGATTTTTCATATGAAGATCAAGCCTTATTTGCTCAGATGTTGAAAGATTTAACTACAAAATACGATAATATTTTCTCCATTTCTTTCCCTTATTCTGCCGGAATACATCAGGCTCCTACAGATTTAGAATCGCATGAAGAATGGCATTTTCATATGCATTTTTATCCTCCGTTGCTTCGCTCAGCCAGCGTGAAGAAATTTATGGTGGGATACGAAATGTTAGCGGAAGCCCAAAGAGATATTACTCCTGAACAAAGTGCGGAAATTCTTAAAAAAAGTTCAACAATTCATTATAAAAATAAATAAAATTATTGGCTTATCCTTTTAATTAATACTTGGGATTAATGATTAACAAAGATTTTCTTATTGAGATCCCTTCGACAGGTTCAGGGTGAAAAGTCGAATGCCAACCGAAATTTTTGAGCGTTGTCATTCTGAGCCTGTCGAAGTTATTATTAAAGTTGTTTTTATTTTACAAAATCACAGAAGTTACACAAGGTTTCATTTTAAAACACTTGAGTTCACTTAAATAAGTTGAATGTAATACCGCAGAAAAGTTCGCATACGACAAACATTTCGACTTCGCTCAATAGGTAAAGATTTTCACAAAACTTAGGTGTACTTATTACGAATAAGGCTTGGTTCTGAAAAACTTAAGTGTTTAAAACTTTTGTGCCTTTTGTGGTTAAAATAATGAATATAAAAGTTTAAACAACCTCATTACTAAAAAGGGTAAGTCAAAAAATTATTAAGGCTTTATAGGATAATGATATGGAATTTCTGCATCATATAGGTAAAGGAATTAATTTTTTAAAAATTTGAATAGCTCTTAATAAAGATAGACTGTTTTATAAATTTAGATACAAGTAAATGTCAAATATTAAATATATTGATTTTTTAGTTAATGAGGGAAATATCCCTCTTTTTAGAGAATTATATGGAAGGAATTCAGAATTATTACGTCAGCAGGCAATCCGATATACCAAAACATTAAATCGTTTCAAAGAAGTTTTTGGGGATAAAGAGGTTTCTGTTTTCAGTTCACCGGGACGGACCGAAATTGGAGGTAATCATACAGACCATAATCATGGCCGCGTATTGGCGGGTGCAGTAAACCTGGATAATATTGCCATTGCTGCTAAAAATAATTCAGATATAATCCGGATTGAATCTTCAGGCTACGAGACATTCGAAGTAGATCTAAGTCATCTTATTCCCTACGAAAATGAATTTTCAACTCCAAACGCCCTTGTTCGTGGGATTAATGCCCGATTAAATGAATTGGGATATAAAATAGGAGGATTCGACGCTGTAATTGACGGATGCGTTCCTAAAGGTTCTGGGTTAAGTTCGTCAGCATCATTCGAAGTATTAATTGGAGTAATTGTTAGCCATTTATTTAATGAAGGTACATTAGATCCCATCCTAAATGCTCGTATAGGACAATATGCAGAAAATGTTTTCTTTGGAAAGCCTTGTGGATTGATGGATCAGGTAGCTTGTTCGGTAGGAGGATTGGTGACCATTGATTTTGCTGATGTAGCGAATCCTATTGTTAAAAAAGTAGATTTTGATTTTGAATCTACTGGTTTTTCTCTTGTAATTACAGATACCCGAGGGGATCATACCAACTTGAATAATGAATATGCTGTTTTACCTAAAGAGATGAAAGAGGTTGCAGCCCATTTAGGATGCAGTGTGCTGAGAGAAACTACTTTGGAAAAAGTAATGGATATTGCGCCATCTATCCGTCAGAAAGTGGGAGATCGGGCTATTTTAAGAGCAATTCACTTTGAGTGCGAAAATGAGCGGGTAGTAGATGAAGTAATGGCATTAGAGAAGAATGATTTTAAAGGATTTTTACAATTGGTCATAGATTCAGGACATAGTTCGTATATGTACAATCAAAATGTTTATGTATCAGGTAACATAAAAGAACAAGCAGTTTCATTGGGATTAGCTTATAGCGAAGCAGTATTAAAAGGAGCTGGAGCCTGGCGTGTGCATGGAGGAGGATTCGCAGGAACGATACAAGCCTTTGTACCTGAAGATTTGCTTGAAAGATACACTACAACTTTAAATCATTTATTTGGTGCCGGTTCTTGTCATCCTTTATTTATTCGAGAAAAAGGAGCTGTTAAATTAGACTTTTAAAATAATGGGTATCATCAATGAAGTGGCTTTTAATACAGTTCACAACAATCAAAAAGTTCAATTATTCACTTTGAAAAATAAGAATGGGATGATTGTACAAATAACTAATTATGGTGCAACCATAGTTAGTATTAATGTTAAAGATAAAGAGGGAAAATTGGCAGATGTGGTGCAGGGATATGATACAGCACAAGAATATATTGATAATAATGAATCCTATCAAGGAGCTATTTGTGGTAGATATGCTAATCGTATTAAAAAAGGAAAATTTACATTAAACAGAAAAGAATACTCATTAACAATTAACGATGGAGGCAATCATTTGCATGGTGGTTTGATTGGTTTTGATAAAAAAATATGGGATGTTAAAGAGTCCTCTGCCTCAAAAGTGACTTTTCAATACACTTCTCCTGACGGGGAAGAAGGGTATCCGGGTACAGTAACTGTAATAGTAACCTATTCTATTAGTGAAAATAATGAATTACAATTAGATTGTTCAGGGACAACGGATCAGGAAACTATACTCAACCTGGTAAATCATTCTTATTTTAATTTGGCGGGAGAAGGCAGTGGAACAATAAATAATCATCAATTGCAGATTGAAGCTGATTTTTACACTCCTCTTACAAAAAGCCATGAACCTACAGGTGAGATCTTAACTGTAAAAAATACCCCGTTTGATTTTACCTCCTTAACATGTATTGGAGACAGAATTGATACAGATCACGAGCAGTTAGCTATAGGGAAAGGATATGATCATAATTTTGTTTTAAAACACCGTATACATAATTTAGAGTTAGCAGCTACCGCTATAGAGCCGCAGTCGGGAAGAAAAATGGAAGTATTTACCACTATGCCGGGCTTACAATTATATACCGCCAATTGGATTAAGAATGAAAAAGGAAAAGAGAATCACATATATCAAGAAAGAGAGGCATTTTGTTTAGAAACGCAAAATTTCCCCGATGCAATCAACCAATCTCATTTTCCTTCACCAATACTAGCTCCTAAAAATATATATAAACATTCAACTATTTACAGATTCTCAATTATTAAAAGCAACATTAGATTTGATCCTCAAAATAGACAATGTAATTTTTGAAGAACATAATCAGAATGAATAAAAACAAAAAAACCTCTAAACTGAATTAGAGGTTTTAAAGTGGTTTCTCCAGGAATATCCCTTTATTCTGATTTTCAATGATTTAAATCTATGTTTACTTTTGAGAGGGACAAAGTAGAGACAATAATTTATAAATTAAGTCTTTTTTGCCGATATTTGTTTAACCCTCTTTAGTAAACTATGAAAGCAAAGATAAACAATTTTTACAATTTTCTTAATGAACTTCGATATAGGTTTCAAAATATTTTAATGTTAAATCCTGAAAGTTTCGATGAAGATATTTCTCTTCTAGAATCCATCTATTCAATAAATAAAGAACAGTTTCCGTTTGATATTAAGATAGCATTTGAAGAATTGTACACAGAAAATCCCGATAAGATGGAAATGATTTTTTGGGATAAACTCAAAGAATCTTACTACAACTACGAACAGTTTATCGAATTAGATTATCAATATTTTAAAAATCAAGATCTACCTGAAAAGTTTCAAAACCTATTCTATCACAGTAAACTCCTATCATATAACTATTTTGCCTATGTTTCCCGTATTTATTATTGGTATTATGGAAGGAAAAATGAAAATCGGGGTGAAAAAGAAAAGATTACGGCAAGATTTTTAGATGATTACAATAAAATAATCCCCGAATTATCTGAAGGTGATGCCATGCAAAAAATTCAAAATTACTTTTCTCTTAATTTTGAAATGTTAGAAAACTATATAAAATATATTTATGCAAAAAATGATTTTCACCTTGAAGTTGTTGAGCTCCGAATATCTGATAATAGCTTTATAAATAAGGGATTGGAAAAATTAGCAAATGAATATTATTCAAATTTAGAAGTACTTGCAAAATACAAAGACAATATCACAAAGTTAGCGATGAATCTAAGGTTTGATTATCCTGATTTTTTAGATAATAAACAGCCAACTGCTAAAAAAGTTACTAAAAGCCAAGAACCAATAAAATTTCTTTACCCAGAAAATGTATTTGATTCACTCTCTCCATATATTCACGAAGAATGTAACGAATCCTTTAGAAAACTAATTTTTGGTGAATTGACTAATGTAGTGAAAGAAATTATTTTCAAAGGAGGTTCTAATATGCTTGTGTATTTTCTTAAACAACGTTATGATGAAGGTCATCTAATTGCTTATAGTAAAGAGCAAGTTTCGGAATGGATAATCAAAAATTTTATGTTTTACGATGAAGAAGATTATAAAAAGTTTAAAAAAGATACTATTCAAAAAACTTTAATGAGAGATTGTAAGCCTCCCAAAAAAGAGGTTAAATATCTAATTTAATTTTTTTGAGTCCCTTTTTTGTCCCTATTTAGGTACAGGCATTGATTAAGGATAATTCACTAAAGTATTTTTGTATCATAATTCTAAATAAAACATTATGAAACAAGAAAAATTCTTGAAAATTATCACTCAATTAGTGAGTGCCTTTCCGTCAGAAAACAAAACAGACGAGAAATTAGATTTATTAATTTCAAAATTAGAAAGTAAAGACAAAGATTCTGCGGAATCAGAAAAAGATGAACATCTTTTAATAGCTGAAGTATGTGAACTTACCAAAAAAAAGAGAACAACTATTTGGCTTTGGAACAAAAAAGGTTTATTAAAGCCTGTTGGTAGGTCTGGAAAAAGCCCTATTTATAGAAGAAGTGATGTTTTGAATTATATTTATAATTCTGAAAAACAAAAAATTGAATAACTTTTTCAAGTAAAATTACTTTCTAAACAGCGCTGTTTATCTCATATCAAAGTCTTATTTCCTAAAGACTTTAAAAAAACAAATTTTATCGAACAAATATCAATCCGCATTGGAAATTCCTTTGCATGGTTTTCCATTGCCTAAAAATTAAGAAGCTTATGTTTTCAGTTATACAAAACGTAAAAAACCGAAATGTTATCGGACAAATAAACTCCGTAGCTGGATTTGTTGAACATCTTAAAGATGCAAAAAGGGTAGAAGTCCCCCAAATATTAAAATTACGAGAAATAGATAAAAAAAGTAAAGAATATCAAACAATAAAAATAACATTACCTTCAATTTGTTTTAACTACACTTTCAAGAATAACTACGTCAATACCGAAAATGCAGATGAATCAACGGGATTCTTGTATTTTGATATAGACGGAGAAAAAGACTTTAACTACGACACAACTTATATTACAGCATTATGGAAAAGTGTTGGAGGAAATGGGTTTGGGTTATTAGTAAAAGTGAGAAATCTTGTAAAAGAGAATTTCAAGGAAAGCTATGAATATATAGTAGGCATATTGGGTATCCCTTATGATAAATCATGCAATGATTGTAGTCGAGTGAACATTATAAGTTTTGATACAGAAGCACACTACAATGAAAATGCTGTTGAAATTGATTTATTAGAGTTTAATACAACTGTTGTACACGCAGTTAAAAAACTCCCCCATTTTAATAGTAATAAAAATAAAAATTTAGGTTACTCTCTCAATGGGGGTAATATTAGATTCAATAATTTATCTGATATATTAGCAGAGAAAGATTTTGAATTTAACAAAGAAGGATTTTATGATTTTGGAAAAGAAAAAGTTGATTATTGTAAATGTTTTGCCCCACGTAAAATTGTTCCTGAAGGATTAAGGAATCAGCGAGTAAGTTCTTACGCCTATTGTCTTATTTCAATAAATCCTGATGCTGGTTTTACTAACTTTAAACGTTATCTACAAAAATACAATACGAAATGTTGCAATCCACCTCTTGAATGGGAGGAAATAGACCATATAGCTAATAAAATTTACAATTTAAGAGGAAATGTCAACCCGAGAAATAATGCAAAAAGAAGAGTTATATATAGTGATGAAATAAAAACCTTATCTGAAAAACAAAAGATTAACGGTAGAATTTTAGGAAATGATAGGTCTGAAAAAACTGTCAAAGAACTACTAGATTGTGTAATGAATTGGGATTATGAAAAGAATCCAAAAATCACTCAAAAATCATTAATAGGGGTATCGGGCAAAAATAAAAAAACAGTTGAAAAATACTACCGTAGCGTTCTTAATACAGCCAAAAGATTAAAGACTGATAGCTAAAAAATGAAGTAGGAGAATAATATTCTTCTACTTTATTGTGTTTAATTTTTATAAATGATTAGATTAAATAAACTATTTATAAGAATTTTTTACTGAGATATTTTAGAATATTAAGTACAGTGAAAATACTGAATAAATATTCATGTTTTTTATTTATTATTACAAAAAGATGTGAGTAACAATTTATTTTAAGTAGATTTCTAACTATGATTCAAATGAAATAATTTTTAAGAATTCACAAATGGAAATTTAAATCCTATTAAAAATATTTCAAGTGGAGGAATCTCAATATTTACTTACAAATAATTAATAAAAATTAGGGAACTTTATATCTTTGGAGAAAGAAATAATTAGTGTATGAATATTGATGATCTTTATAAAAAAATCTCAGATAAATTATTCAATATTTTTTATGTTGATTCTCATAAATATGGGATACAACAGGATAATGGTAGCTATAAGTTAATTAAGCAAAAAATTTCACCAGTAACGGTTGAAGATATGCTGAAACATCAGAAAAGCTTACTAACATATCAAGAATTACATATTGTTGATAATGCTTTTATTAAATGGATATGTATTGATCTTGACATTATTAAATCAGAAATAGATACAAATGAAGTTAATAGTGAAAATTTAACAGCTGTAAAAAAAACTACAGATTTATTATCAAATTATCTTGATAGCATAAATATTCCACATTTGGTTGAATTTTCTGGAAGAAGAGGATTTCATATTTGGATTGTATTTGAACGAAATATTACTAAAGAAGAAGGCTATAATCTTATTAACTATATTTATAAAAATACAAGAGATAAATTTGAGAAAAATATCACAGCTGATCTATTTCCTAAAACTCCATATGTAAACAAAAGATCTAAAGGTATAGGTTACGGCGTTAAACTTCCATTATCTCAGAATAAGGTCAGTAATAAATTATCTTTTTTTCTTGAAAAAAATGAATTTTTTGAATTTGATCAAGATAAATGGCTGAAAAGTCCTAATATGGCCTTTCTTAAAAAACAGTTTGAAATATTATCAAATTTTAAACCAATCTCTTATAAGTTAGTTTCACAATATATTAATGAATATGCCGATACTTATAGGAATTCAATTTCATATATCAAAAATAGGAGAATAGCTTCTCATTTAATAAATCAAATAGATTTAGATTCTTTGATAAATTCTCTAAAAAAATGTGATAATTTAAGGGGAATTCTTGATAATTACGAGCAGGGATTGAGTAATAAAGAAAGAAGTATTCTCGTTGGGCTTTTAGGGCAGCTTAAAACTAAAGATAATGATAATTTTGGAAGAGATCTATTGATAGAAATATTTTCTAAAATTAAAAATTTTAACGAAGAGATTACATTAAAAAAAATAGATACATTAAAGTATCTTAAGCCAATTAGTTGTAAAAGTTTAGGAAAATGTACGGTTTGTAAAGAATGTTCTATTGTTTCACCTATCGAATTAATAGAAGGGGTTAAGTTTGAAAAATTACCTGACTACCATATTCAAAATATTGATGAATATGTTTTTGATAAAATAAAAAAATCATTATATCAGTATTCTTTAAAAAACGATGAAGTACCCTTATTTAGTCAATTAAAAATTATACAAAATATAAACTTTGAAAATATTAAGGAATTTATTTCGTGTATATATAATGGGAATTTTAGTTTTGAAAATAGAGAAAGTTTTAGTTTTGATAGAAATGAGACAACAAAAATAAGAAGACTTTATAATATTGATCCTCTTGATAATTTTGTATCAATTTATTTCACATTTATTTTAAATTCAATTTTTTTTAGTGAAATTTCAGGTAATTCATATGGATATGAATTTTCAAGTAGTTTCTATAAGAATAATATTTTTAATAATTGGTTTATAAACTGGGCAAAGTATACACGGAAAATTGAAACTATTCTTTTTAACTCTGAATATGAAGATTACTTCCTCATAAAACTTGATATAAAAAACTTTTATGATAAAATTAATCTTAATAGATTAAAGATTAGGCTTTTCGAAGAAGCTCCTACATCAATTAAAGAAAAGTTATCAGAATTATCAGAACAAGATATAATTAAGTATAAAAATATTTTAGATTATTTAATTGATTTGTCGAAGACTACAACAGGAGATGATTTAAAAGGATTGCCTCAAGGACCAGCTTATGCGAGATACTTAGCTGAACTTTATTTAATTGGATTAGACGGACTAATTGAAAATAGATTTATTCAGGATCAAAAACGAGAATATTATAATCGATTTGTAGATGATATATTCATATTTGTAGAATCGGAGGAAAGAGCAAATAATCTTTTTTCAAAAATTAAAGACTGGTTAGTAATTAATGATTTAGAATTTAATACTCAAAAGACAAAAATTATTAATGTTAAAAAATATGCTGAATCGGGTGAGTACAATAAATTCAAAGACAATGTTAAATACGATATAAACTTTGCTAACAAAAATAAATCTGTTTTACCAGAAAGTGATGTTCAAGAAGCATTATTTAAATTAGAAAACCTAACAGAAGAGTTCAAGTTTGGATTAAAAGATAATCTTCGATTTTTCTATAGTAATTTTAAAGATGATAAAAGATTAGATTTTCTAAAAAAAAGTTTAGCAAAAAAATTACCATTTACAAATGATGGTAGAGGTACTTTGTATTTTATTTTTTATAATAATCTTATTTCAAATTTTCCTGATGAATTTTGGAGTTTAAAACAAGACGTAGCCAAAATACAAAGACTGTCATTGACTCACTTTCTTAATACAATTTTATTAAACGAAGATATCATAAAATATCATAAAGAAAATATTAATGATATTATCGAGAAGGTGCATTTAAGAAGTGATCTTTCAGATGCAGATCAATTATTGGTCACTTCATTAGCATTAAAAACAAATAACCAAATCAAACTAAACTTTTCAGAGAAAATTATGTATTCAGCAATCAAAGTTCCAGATTTTGAATTGTCAATTGAGAATTGGGACTTACAAAACCGAGCATTACAAGATAAAACAGAATCAATTTCTTTTTTAAAAGAACTTAATAGAATCATAAATGAAAATAGTTATACGAAGGAATTCTTAAATGAACTTGCAACATATTCATTTAGTCGTTTCTCTTTATGGGAAGAAAAACAAGAAACATCATTTTTGAAAGATGAAGGCACTTTAAAGCTATATTATCAAGCATTGTGCTTTTTAACTCTTTTTGAAATATCACCTAAAAATGCAGTCATTATAGAGTCTTGGAGATTATTATTGAATAAATCTCAAGAGTTTGGAGATATATCAAATAAACATCATCAATTTTTATGGATCAGTAAATTAGAAAATTTTAAATACGAAGATTTTTCTAATAATATGTATACTTTAATTCTGTCTGATAAATCAGGGACTGATCTTAGTGAAATTAGTTGTAAAAATGAATTTTTGAAGCAATATAGAAATTTAGTTATCATGTTATTGTTTTCAAAAGATGAAATAAACCATTATTCTAGATTTAATGACGATATACTAGTAAAAATTAAAGAGGAATCTCTTTTCATAAAATGGATAAAAAAACCAGGAGCAAGTTTATATCCAGAGTTTGACGGTATTGGACTTAAAAACATAGGACTTAATGGAATTATTGTTCTTAAAGATGCTGAAAAAGTATTCATTAAAGACATTAACTCTAGCATTAACTTTAAAAAGTATGATTACCTTAATATAAAATTAGAGGATGAAAGTACAGAAGAATTAGAATATTCCATACCTAATGAAAGGCTTTCTTCGATATTAGAAGTTAAAGATTTTAAAGATTTTATACTCAAAGTAAGTGAGTTAATAAAAATCCATGAGTCTTTTTCTAAAGATTACTCTACAAAATATCCTGTTTTTTACCAACCTTTCAATAGTTTTAATTCATTACCAATTATTCCTTTTTATTCTGATCAGGATGAGGTTATAGATTATAATGGTAATGTCATTAAAATTGAAAAGTCAAGTTATTGGGAGTCAATAAAAGAATTGATTAAAAATATCGATAATAATGAAAATATTAAATTGTCATCAGAAGAATCAGTATTTAACTTTAATATAACCGAACTTGATAAGAGATTTTTTCCTAAGTTAGGTTCTTCAATAATTTCAAGAGAAGAAGATAAATTAAATTTTATCGAAGAGTTTAGAGAAAATATTAATTTAGAAAATTTTTCAATTTTTGAATATCAATATTCATGGTCAAAAACTGTTTTTAAGCAATGTGAAAAATTAGGTACAGATGTTAGTAGTTTAATTAGTTACTTAGATGTTCATTTTAAACATTTTGAAGAAGATGATAGAATGGACTTGTTTTTCTCAATTGATGATAGCTTTAAAATTAATGACTCTAATCTGCAGGATTTTTATTTGACGATTACTACTTCAGTAAATATCTTTCAGAACCAAGTGCAAATTAAAGATATTAATTTTGAAGACGTTTTTGCTAATGATTATTTAAATGAGATAGAAATTGATGGGACTAATAAGAAAATAAATTTAGCAGATTTAAAAAAAATAAATATTACAGTAGATAATCCTCGTGATATTTTTACGAATGAACCTGTCTATAAATTAAATATAGAAGGTGAGATTAAAGAATTTAACGAGATTTATTTTTTTAATCATGTATCAAAAAAATTTCATTTAAGAGATATAAATGATTTGAGGGGCTTGATAAGAAATAATGGGGGAAACTTCATCTTAATTGACAATGAAGATATTTTTATTTATACTTTAGAAAATGAGCTTTTGAAATGTTTTAATAGAATACAAAAGAGAAAAGATTTATACGATAAAATTTTCAATACAGTTGATGTTTCTAGTCAAGCAATCAATATTGAGATTTTGAAGCCCCTTTATCCTAATAATAAAAATTATAATTCGATAAAACATACATACGATAATTTTACTACTAGGATAAGTTTATTACAAAAACTTAAATCACATTACAAAATTACTACTGACATAGAAAGTAGAATTATTAACTGGCTGTCAAATTTAAATGAGCAAAGTATAGAAGGGAGTGATTTGCAGGTGTTTATGAGGGGGAAAGGTTTTGAGGTCTCTGATCTTCATAAAAGTATCCTTATGGTTCTTGATAAACACCTATTTATTTCGGATGATAGGATTGCTTTTATAAAAGAAAAAGTAGAAGAGATCCTGTCTGAAAATGAAAATGAGGACACAATTATCCTTTCAATTAAAAATCCTATAAATGATGAAAACGGGTTAAAAAGATTACTAGAAAAATGTAATTTAATAGATCGCAAAATTGACTGGGAAAAGAATTTCGACAAACTATGTTCAGAAAAAAAAGTGTATAAAAAAATAATTTTTGTCACTGATATTGCTCTTTCTGGTAGTCAAACTATCAAAGCTTTTAATTATTACAGGAAATCACATGATAACAACGAATTATTAAGAGAATATAATAATGCTGAAATTAATTCAAAGTCTCCCAAAAAAGAAAGATATTTTTTATTTGATGATATTGATAAAATATCAATATTTAATGATAATTTAAAAAAGTGTGAACATATTGTTTTTGTTTCTTCAATTATGACCGAGTTATACAAAGAAAAAGTAAAAGCAAACTTAGCTGATATAAATGAAAAAATTGACTTCTTAACATATCCTAATTTTGTTGGTAAAGAATTTATTTATGAAGGAATAACCTACAATAATAATCATAAAGAATTATTTGAAGTATTAGTTAAAGATATGGCTTTAATAAAAAAGCTTTTTGTTATAGATGAGGAAAATCAAATTAATTATGAAAAAGATACTAATAAATTAACTACAAATAATGTCGTTTTAAGAATTAACTCTTTACCAGCAAAACATATAAAATTATTTTCATTGCAACCAATAAAAGGTAAACCGTTGTTAGATTTTGTACGTAATTGGGGGAAGTAAAGTTCAGAATATCTATTTATGTTTAAATAATATGTTTCTTTGAGAAAAAGAATTTGAATTAACGTTAACGACAAAACCTGTTTATTAAAACAGGTTTTGAAGTATTTAGCATTTTTCTTTCTTGAAATACTTTTTCACTATATTAATTGTGAGTTTCAAACCTAGCATGAAGAAATAAGCACTTCCGACATAAAAAATGAGATATGCTGACAGTATAAAAATAAGTGATACATCATCCCAAATGCTGTACTGTTTAAATTCAAATGGTGGAGTACACGCTCTCTGAAACTGCAATATCATTTTGCATTGTTAAAAGGATTTTTCCCTTCGCGCATAAACACAGTTCCCATTTTTTGATATTGGATTGGTTGTCCTTTCACACAGGCTGTATAAATTCCACTACCGAATCCATTTTGCGCTCTGATTATAGTTACCTCTTTTTCATCAACACCGTTGTCAATAGCAACAAATTTCTTTAATCTGTTATTTTTGATTGGTTCTTTGAAATCTTTCGGCAAATCACATTCTTTAACGATTTGTGATTCTTTCGGTTTTTCTTCCTGTGCGAAATAAAAAGTTGGTAATGCAAACATTAAAATAAAAATTAATTTTTTCATGTATTTAAAATTTTAAGATTATTCCAATTCGATTTTCATCATATATTTTAAGAATGTTTGCTCGTTCGGATATGTGAACGAAACAAGGCTTTTGAGAATTATATTGAGAAAAATTCCCGCCGTCAACTTTGACAACAGTGTTTAGGATTCCGTCGCTTTGCTTTTGAGATTTGACAATAATATAAGTTCCCGAATATGCGGAGTAGGGGTAAATTGTAATTTCAAATCTGTCTTTGTAAACCTCAGCTGTTGCAATTTGAATCGGTTTAAAAGTTATTTCATTGGTAAATTTGATTTTACTGTAATTGAAGACAAGTTTTTGCATCAATGGATTTCCCCTTTGATTTCTTACTTGCTCGTTAAGATTTCTGGTTTCTTCTTCGGCTTTCCTTTCCTTTTTGCTCATAAAATAGCCAATTGTTAGAAATGCAATAATTCCTACAATCCCCCAATTGATTTCCAGTTCACCCCTGCTATTGCTTGAACATGATACTACAAATACCGTTAAATAAGATAATGTAAATAGTCGGCTCATATTAATGGCTGTTTCCTTGTAAACGTTCAATTGTGCCTGAAAATTCTGAACTACTGATAGTACCGTAGCTTTGAAAAGCTTCAAATAAAATATTATAATCCTCCAATCGTCTGTCTTGAATTGCACCTAGCAACTCATGACCCATTACAATAAAATATTCTCGTTGATTAGGATTTAGACTTCTTAAATCAATTCTTAGTAAATGTTGCTCATAATTTGACATTGCAACATCAGTCAATTCAAATATCGAAAGATACTTAGTAAGGATTTTTTGTTGATTTAATCTTTTTGTTGAATCTGTTGCATTGTCGGAAATTGATTTTACGACTGTTAGCATTGCCAATTTTTGCCTTTTGTTAAGGCTTCTTACGGTGTCTGTGGAAAATAAAATACCCATTTCTATTAAATTTTTATGATTGATTTTAAGCAATAAAAAAAGTGTGAGGAATTCACACTTCGTCAGAAAAGGTATTTGGCGTAACCCTACAAACAAAAGCAGAATCCCCACACCATAGGGTGGGTATCCACTATTTGCCTTTGTTTGTATTTTAAAATCGCCAAATTTTATTCTGCCAAAGCAAATAAGTCAACACTTATTTTATCGTCGATGTCTTCTAAAATAGCTTGTTAGCTTTTTAGATAAATTTTTCTATATCAATAATTAAACCGTTTTAAATGTTTATAGTTTGCAAAAGTGCTAAAAAAATCAATATAATTTGACTGATTTTGAATTTTTCTTTAGAATGGATTGTCAAAATCTTTTTCAGGTTTCACTAATTCAGGATACAGTTCTCTAAAAATCCATTTAAAGCTGTGGTCTGTTTTTTCAGGGTTAGTATAATATTGATTCAGCTTATTTTGAAAAGTTTTCTTTCTATCAAGTAAAATTAATTTATCATATAATCCATAATGCTTGAAAGCTATTTCTATGTACTCCCAATATTTCGCATTTGAATTTAGAACCATATTAGCGAATTTTATCCATTCATCTTTGTTAAAAGCATACCCAATAATCTTACCTTGCTTTGCAGATTCAATTATTCTTATTGTTTTTTTGAACTGAAATAAATATCCTCTGAAAGTAGAATTGTCAAATTGTTTAGAATAGTTAGAGAGCATAATAATATTTTCAGCTACTTCTGGAGTGTCTTTATAAAATTCAAATAAGTATTTTTCATCTCTGTCATTGATTTTATATCCACGCTTAATAATGAGTTCAAATATTAAGTCTTTGTTTTTCAAATCTTTTCTTTTGAAAAGAATATCTAATACTGTATTTCCTTCTGGATCTACAATATTAATGTCATAAACAAAATCATAATTTTCATAAATAAACTTTAGGAAATTGAAACTTTCATTATCTGCCAACTTTAACCAACGGTGAAGTGCAAATTTAGAATCAATTGATAATTTTTTATTTAATTGGTTTAGTTCTTCATAATCAAAGCTAAAAAGTTTATTTTTTATTGCACTGAAATTTTTTAATACACTATTCTTGGTTTCATTAATTTCACTACAGATAGCATCAACTTTCCATTTAATCTGCTGTAGGCGTTTCTTCTTTTCTTCTTCATTTTTTCGATTCTGTTCTTCAATCCTATTCTTTCTTTGAACTTCTTCAATAAGAGATTTTTCTTTTCCAAAATCATAGAAAAATACTTCATTATTAGCATTATCAAAATATAGACAATCTAATCCTATTCTGACAGTATTCCATCTATCATAAAATTCGTTTATGGATGATAAATGAGTCGATTTATATTTACATTCAAGATATAGACTATCTGAACTTTCATCGAATTTAAAATAATTTTGATGGGTTGATAGATATTTGATGTCCTTTGCCATTTGAGAAGTGCTTTCTAATATGTTTAAATCATCTAATACCCATATTAAATAAATTCCCTTTTTTTTGTAAAAGTCATATCTACTTAAAATATATTTCTGAGAAAGTTGTGAAAGCTGAATCTCAAAAACAATTTTTTTATCTAAAAACTCACAATAAACGTCTGGTCTTCTTTTATCGTGACCATCGTAAATAAAATGGTCATCCACTCTTACATTTCTAACATCTTTTATTGTTAAAAGCTTTTCACCGATAGAATTTTTCAAATATATATGTCTTTCAGACTCTTTAGTGTAACTAATTTGAGAAAAAATATCTTTTTCTTCTTGCGAAAGGCTTTCTTTTAAAATACAAGGTATTTCCGAATCAATATGCTTAAAATGAATATTGTGATATTTACTTGAAGAAATGATTAATCTCTCGCCACATTCAACACAATACGGCTGAATCTCCTTGCGGTTGTATTGTGTTCTATACTCAAAGCCAACTTGTCTATCGTTGAAAATTTCGTCGGCATTTAAATATTTTCCTGTGATTTTGTCTTTGGCAAATTTTATACTTCTTGAATTAGTCATAACTTCTTATTGAGTTTTCAAGTTTTTGTTTCATAGCACCGTAAGTGAAATTAAAATCAATAAATTCTTTTTTTATTTCTACTTTTTTTGCAAAATCTAAAAATTCAGTAATAAATTCCGAAGGATATTCATAAAGTTTTTGTTTCAGTTTATTTGATTCAAGGTAATCTATGAGCCCTTGAATTGTTCCGAATAATTCTATTGGTGACTTATTAGAAATTCCTACTTTAAAATTATTTTTTTCTTCTCCATATGAATCTTGAGGTACTACAATATGTACTAGAAAATCATCTAAAAGTGATGGGATGATTTCAAATGAAAATTTTTCTTTATTAGGCTCAACAACCTTAGTGTATCCACTATAGCTGTTTGGAGTGGCTTTAATCCAATCTTTTACAAAACATAGTCTATAACAATCCCAGAAAATATTATCAATAGATTCTATTTGTTTACTGTTAACATCAAAACAAAAAATTAAGTATTCGATGATTTCCTCTTTGGTAAATGGTATTTTAAGGGAATTACTTGTTCCGTAGTCATTATAGACAGATTTTAAGTAATCAGGCTCAAAATCATAATATTTTTTTTCTTTGTAAAATATTGATTTTAAAAATGCTTTTAGTTCATTTTCATCTTTATACTCAAATGTTGAAACAATTTTATTTTTATAATTGTCCGTTACATTATGAAGAAATTTATTATCTATTCCGAAGTACCTCCATCTGTTATCCGAGTCTAAATTTGCAATGTAAAACAATATCTTTACGAAATTTTCATATTGAACTTTTGTCGATAAGTCTTCAAAAATATTCAATTTGTAAATAAATAGCATTAAAGCTACCAGTCTATCATCAGTTTTTGCTTTGTCAACAATTTCTATCATTTTTGAAAAATCAGAAGCAATGAAAATTAAAAAATCCTTTTTCAAAAAATTTGTATCGTCAATTTCATCATTGAAATATTTATAATAGTTCTGACCATAAGCTAAAGATGTTGATGTAGTATTTCCATTTCTATAATTGTCTTTGAAAATTCTATCACAGATAATTCCAATAGTTTCAATTTCATCACTCTTGTAGATTCCTATTCTTTCAATTTCTTCTTTTAGTATTGATTTATTAAATGATTTATCGAGAGAGAAAGGTAAACTCTTTTTATCACTCTCTTTTTCTCTCAATTTATAATTATTGAATTTTTCTTGCCCACTATAGCCGTCGTTTCCTCGATTATCAATAAATTGTTGTTTATCAAACATGAGTCTATAAACGTCATAATATGAGTATTTTAAGAGTTTGATTAACATGAAATCTTTCAAATCAACCTCATTTTCTATTCCTTCTATACTTATTCGAAGCTCATTTAAGTATCTTTTAGCATTTCTTATATTCTTAATAGAAGCAAAAACATTTCCTTGATAGTAATCTAAATGCAAATTGATGTCAGAAAATGCATCATTTATCTCATCTTTCTTTGTTGGCAGAAATTCTATAAATCTTACTTTTATGTATTTATTGATGTCTTTTTGTGTTATTGGAGCCAATGGAAATTCTTTCAAAAATATTTTTTCACAATATTTTTCAGGATTTGGGATTTGATTATTTTTAAGTGCTTCATTAATATATTCTTTGTCATATCCTACAATGTAGTTGAAAACATCAAATGATGCAGTGTTTCTTATTAATTTTAGAACTTCAAATACCTCATTAGGCTGTAGTCGGTCTAAATCATCAAAAAAAACAATAACCTTTTTATTCAACCTATTTAAAAGCTTGTTTAGACTATCAAAATCGTCCGAAAGACTATTTTCGGGCAATAAATTAACGGCATTTAAAAGAGTTTCAGTAGTAGTATTTTTGTTTACTGATAAAACGTTACTTGCGTATTTTTTTAATTCTTTAGAAATGTCAAAACTGTGAGGTGTGATTTCTTTTTCAACGGTATTAAAAAAGTCTTGAATAATTGATTTGACTGAAATATTAAGCCAACTATTAAATTGTACGATTATAAATCTTTTGTCTTCCTTTAAATTTTCTTCAATTAAATTCATGAATGAGGACTTTCCATCCCCCCATTTACCTACAATCCCAATAGCAATTGAACTTTTTGATTTGTTATTTTTTACCAATCTGGCAATTTGAATTGCTTTTGTTTTCCTTCCTAAAATATCATTATCATTTTTGTCAATAGGGTTATCATCATAAAATTTATCATTTTGATTATTATTAGTTGGCTTTGGTAAAGCAAGTGTTAAAGCAACAGGAATTAAACAAATGATATATATAAAGTCAAAATATTTTAGAACTTCAAAATGTTTGAAGGGAATTAATGAATCACAATAATTTAATCTAATTATTGTATAAGCAATGATGCCAATGACTGGATAAATCAGTTTTTCGGATTTTACAAAAAATCCTTTTTTTATTTTCGATATAGTCCAGATTATAGAGAAGATAAAAAGCAAAATAATAATACCGTCCATCAATATTGAATTGTCTGCTTTTACTAAAAATTTATCAACAATAAATTCTTGATAGAGGGAGATTAGAAAGTGGTTAAAGGCTACAAAAAAAACTAATAAAATAATTAAGGTTTTATGCTTTTCGATATACTTCATCTGATGCTTTTTACAAAGATATTTATAAATCCCAACAATATCTCTCAATATAGTAGGTATCTATACAAAAGTACCCCACTTCAGGGCAAGTTTTTGGTAGTCCCCCCACCTGCTGAAAGTCGGACAAAAGTTTTGGGAGGTGTAAAAACCTCAGCACTTTTTTTGAATATTTTTAGACTACAATCCAAAGTTAGAACAGGTTTCGAGAGATTTTCTACGGATTCAAAATATTTTTGCTATTTCATTGAATATCACCCTATTTTTATAACATTTGGCATGGTTTTCGACTACTATAAATCAACAAAAAACCCCGTCAATACTGAGAATATTGAGCGGGGAGTGTGTAAAATAATTCTTAACGCTAATTAAAACTTACTTACAATGGCAAAGTTACAAAATTGTTTGGAGGACTTCCAAATCTATGTCGGTACTTACAGCAAGTACAATTCAGGAAGCATTTACGGTGAATGGCTTCAATTATCAAACTATTCAAGTTATGACGAGCTTTTAGAAGCTATGCGGGAACTACACCAAGACGAGCAAGACCCCGAATTTATGATTCAGGACTATGAATGCTCGGAGTTCTTTATCAAACAAAAGCTAATCAGTGAAAGCCATCTTTCAACACATATTTACGAAATAGCCGAACAAATCAATAGTTCAGATTATGATTTCGAGGTTATAGAAGCCTATGCAGAGTGCATGAGCTACTACCATAAGGACGTAGAAGACCTTTTACATAATCTTTCAGATTCTTATTTCGGACAGTACAATTCAGATGAAGACTTTGCGCAGGATATTTTAGAGCAGGACGGCTCAATTCCTGAAAATTTGCCCTCTTACATTTACATTGATTGGGAAGCAACCGCCAGACATTTGATGTATGATTATATGAGTTCTAACGGCTATTATTTCAAAAACTAATTAAAATACTAATCTTTGCACCTTGCTTAAATGCAGGGTGCTTTATAACAATTTACAATTATGAAAGCAAGATATATAAGAGTCAGTACAGGAGCGCAGAACACCGCAAGACAAGAAGAGAAACAAGCTAAGGGCGAAAAGGTTTTTATTGATATTGTTAGCGGTTCTACACCTTTCAAAGAAAGACAGCAGGGAAAGGAACTGATAAAAGTGATTGAAAATAATGAGATTAATTACGTTTCGGTAAGTTCTATTGACAGGCTCGGAAGAAACCTGTATGATATTCTTACGACTTTGGAATTTTTCAAAGAAAAGGGCGTTATTCTCAAAGTTGATAATCTCGGAATAGAAAGTTTAATCAAAGGGAAGGAGAATCAAGCCTTCAAACTGATTATTTCTGTAATGGCAAACATAGCCGAAATGGAAAGGGAAACCATTTTAGAACGTCAACGAGAGGGCATTGCACTTGCCAAAGCTAGGGGAACTTACAAAGGGCGTGAGAAAGGTTCTACGGAAAGCATAGAAGATTTCCTATTCAAATATAAGGAAGTGATTAAGAACTTAAAGAAGGGAAATTCTATCAGAGATACAGCTAAAATTTGTTCGGTCAGTATCGGAACTGTTCAGAAAGTCAAAAATAATATCTGATGTGACAAGGGTTGCCCACTCACTAAAAATAAAATAATCACTATCAACAAATCAGAAAGTAGCTGAAAAGCCATCATTTTAAGTAAGATTAAAAACATAGTCCTTTTAAAATTCTATATGTTTAAAATGGTACTTTATTTAGTTGTTTGTTGATTTTTCAGAATAATAAAATTTCGCAATTTTTACTTACATGTATAATCTATGAAAAAAGAGCCTAATTTACGGAATTGTAATAGTTAGGCTCTTAAAATATCTATATGAATATTTTTGTTACTCCATTTTTGGATAAAATAAGAATTTATCAATAAGATATGATTTTATTTTTTCCATGCAGAATGTAAGCTGTCAGCTACCATTTCACGTGAAAACTGAACATATTTTTTGAAAGATTTGTAATCTTTATGACCTGTAATTTCTCTGATAAACTCTTCGTTCATTCCATTAATCAATGAGTTGGTAATGAAAAATACCCTTCCATAATGCATTGTTAAATAATCGTGAGCATTTTTTTCTACTGTAATCTCATTTTTACCTGAATATTTTACAAACCGTATCTTAGCATCAAAACCAATCGTTTCAAAAAGTTTTTTAATTTCTCTATTACAGAATTGATTAGTAGGTATTTTTAGCCTACCATAGCGTTCTGTATGAGCTTTGATTATTTCTTTTGGTACATCTAATAAAGGTATATCAAGCATTTCTTTAGCTTTTTTGATATGTAATCGTAAAAAATCTTCTGTAACGTCTTCTGGTCTCATGTTTTGAATATCAACAAATCTCAAACCTGTATAGGAGCTAAAAATGAAAATATCCCTTACGATGTTACTATAATCATCTTCGAAATCAGTTGTTCTCAATTTTTCTACTATTTCAGGAGTAAGCTTTATTTTTTCAGAATCATCTTTGAAAACTAAGAACTTTTTAAATTCCATATTATTATGAAATCGTCTTTCTCCTGCCCAATTCATAAATGTTTTAAGTATTGTTACATATTTTCCAATAGTAGAGTTGTAGAAGTTTTTTTCAATGAAATATGCCAATAACTCATCATAGAAGTTAAGTGTAATGTTTTGAAATGACATATCAAATTTCATTTCAGTTGAAAACGTTTGAAGATGGTTTTTACACGTTTTATAGGTCTTAATAGTATTTTCTGATACAGATTGTTTTCTAATATCAATAAATTCATTAAAAACGCTTAATACGTCTTTTTTTCTAGCAGTTGTTGTGTTGACGGGTGTAATCTTGTGTTCAAATTCTTTTTCTAAAATTTCTTTAGATAGGGGCTGTTCTTTCAATAAATACTCCCGCTCAATCTCTTTTAAGATTTTAACAGTGTTTTCGATTTTCAGATTTTTAGTTGCTGATTCGGGAGCTAGTTGTCTCACTTTTGTCCCCGTCCATTGTGAGGGTTTTACTTTTACCCCTGTGGAGCGTTTCAGTCTCTGACCTTTTAAGGTTGCTGAGACGTACACCATTGTTTCGGTTGCTTTTGTAGGCTCTTTTAAAAAAAATGCAATGTTCATAGTTCTATTTTTGTTTCAAAATTAGTCTGTGATACAGTTGAAAATCTTTTTAAATTGTCCTCAGGGACAAAAAAGGGACAAAAAAGGACTAAATTTGATGAAACAATAGTAAACATCACTAAAACAAAAATCCCTTCTAAACATTGTTTAAAAGGGATTTTATTGATTGTTTAAGTTGAATTGTGTTCAACTTTTGTGGTTTCTCCAGGAATCGAACCAGGGACACATGGATTTTCAATCCATTGCTCTACCAACTGAGCTAAGAAACCATTTATGTTTTTGTTTATTACTTCGTTGTTTTAAAGTGATGCAAAAGTATAATATTTTGTAATACTACGCAAGTTTTTTGAGTTATTTTTTTGATGAAATGTATTGGTGTAGCCTGTTTATGTATTCAATGCTCTGTTCATCAATTGTTTGGAGGGATTCTTTTTTTTAATATTATTTTTAATAGTTTTCTGGCAATGTATTTTCATTACTGAAATTGATTTTATTCTGAAATGATTGTCCTTATATGTTCCTGATAAGACAGAAATTGAAAAACGAGAGCTATCGTTGATATTATAAAATTTCGTGTTAAATTAGTTATTGGATTATGTCAAAGTAATTTTACAAAACAAATTTTTGACTTATGAAATTACCTACTGAATTAGGAGATGAATATATAAACAATTTTTTTTCCAATCTTTCCTTGGAAGATCTTCCAGGTGAAGAGTGGAAGTTGATAGAGGGTTTTGAAAATTATGCTATTTCTAATCATGGACGAGTTAAGAGTTTGGAACGTTGGGTTCCACTTCCTGCCGGAGGAGAGCAAAAAATATTGGACAGAATTATGAAACCGCAAACCTTCAGGTATTTTAATAAACATTTAAAGGCTCATTTTTATAATGTGAGATGTAATCTCTGTGTCGAAGGAAAAACATATGGAAGATCAGTAGCCCGTTTGGTCTACTATCATTTTGTTGAAAAATTTGATATGGATGATCATTCATTTCTTATGTCTTTTAAAGACGATAATCGGTTTAATCTACATTTTAGCAATTTGGAGAAGTTAACAGTGAGCAAGCTGCATAGTAAGTCACTGAGTACCGGTAGGGGAAAGAAAGGAAATTACCAGCAGGCAGTGAGCCAATATACAGTTGATGGTAATTTTGTTGCTTCTTACGAAAGCATTTATGCAGCTGGTGAAACTTTGGGGATTTATCCGCCTCATATTCTATCAGTACTCAATAAAAAAAATATTACGACAGGAAAATTTTTATGGTTTGAGAAAGGATATAAGCCTACTAAAGAAGATTTCATACCGGAGAGAAAAAGTAAATCGGAAAAGATACTCAATACAAAACTTTGGAAAAGGCTCGGGCAGCCGCTTATTGATGAAAGCAATCCTCCAGCCTGCATGAATTTATCGCTGAAAAATCTTTCCGGTGAAAGATGGAGGCCGTTTCCAGATCTCGAAGAATATTTTGCCATTTCCAACAAAGGAAGAGTAAAACGGTTAAACACCTGGACACAGAATGTAAGCCAAACTTTTTGGAAAGAGCATATTACCTCGCTCTTTGTACAAAAGTCTGGTAGTGAAAAATATTTTCTTTATACTAAGTTAAGTTGTAATGGAAAAAGTTATAATACAGCAATTACCCGAATACTTTATTATTGTTTTATAGAAGAATTTGATCTTAAAGACAGGAATCTGGTGATCGTAAACAAAAATGATCCACAATGGGATTTAGATATTTCAAAATTGTCCTTACAGTCTGTTACTGAAATCCTTACTGAAAGAAATAAACAGTATAAGGACAGTACTTAATTCCAAAGAAATATTCAATAATTCTCTTTGGGAAAAAGTAGGTAAACCACGCATTAACAAGAAGAGCCCACCTGCCATTTTCGATTTATCTTTAAGAGACTTACCGGATGAACGCTGGAAGCCATTACCTGGATTTGAAGGTAAATATGTTATATCTGATAAAGGTAGGGTAAAGCGCTTGAGCGGATGGAAATCTGGTGCTGAATTGTATGGAGAGGAACAAATTTTATCTTTGAAGTTTAAAAAATCAGATTCTCCTTATCTTTATTTTACTCTGCGTACGAATGAAGGACGATTTGAAAAAAGACTTCCAAGAATGCTTTACTATTGTTTTATTGAAGAATTTGATCTGAATGACAGAACACTATGGATAGTTAATAAAAATGAGACTCAATGGGATATAGATATGTCAAAGCTATTACTACGTTCTAAGGTAGATTCTTTTAAAAATAAGAAATAAGTTATCAATGTCGCCCTCAAATTTTCCAGTTGTAAAAAGTATGAAAAAAGAGTTACTCCATTTTGCTCTTTTGCATATTTCGGCCCCAAAATATAGCTATCCAATGCTGCTTTTAAATTATCATTCTTGTAATATAGATTTCCTTTTATCAAAAAAGTTCTGGCAGGATAGAAGTTTCCTTTTATATTTTTTGTAATGACAGCTAAACTGTCAATGTACTTTAAGGCAGTGGGAAAATCTTTATTAAAATGTATAAGATTATAGCCCTGCGCTATTTCGAGTATATTTTTTTATTTTTTAGCTTTTTTGAAGGTAATATTTTGCTATTTTTTCAGACTGCGGAAATTGATTATGATCATAATAATCATAAAATTTATTTTTCAGCTGGGAATATTTGAATTCAGATAAACTATCAATATTATCGTTTTGAGCACCTGCCAAATTATTAAACAATAATATTATAATTGGAAATATATACTTCATCATTTTGTAAATACACTGCAAATTTACATTTTATTCATTAAATTAGGAATCCATGAAAAATCTTAAATAAATGTATTTAAATTTTGATAATTAGTGTTTTAAATTATTTTTGAAATAATGGATTTATAAATCCATATTGTATTTTTATTGTAGCATTGGAAAATATTCTTTTATTTGCGTTTGATTTTTAAATATTATTATCGATAAAAAAAAGACAATTAAATCAGAAAAAAAATTATCATTAAAGAAAATGCAAATAATGAAAATTAGTGAAATGAAAGCAATTAACGGAGGAAATAATCAATTAGATAATGCTAATGATGAACCAGGAACTTTAATTCCTCAAAATCCTGTATCAATAAGAAGATAAAAAATGAGACAATTAATATTTATCATTATTAGTACTTTCTGTATCCTTCCTTTAAATGCTCAAAAAAGCAATCCTGCTCCATCTGTTTCTACAACAGATGAATATTTTGAAACTAAAATCGTAGATGAGTACAGAAATTTAGAAAATTTAGAGAGTCCTTTAACAAAGAAATGGATGAAGACTCAAACGGATTATACTAATTTAATTCTTAGTCAAATTCCTAAAAGAAAGTTTTATTTAGATAAAAGGCTGGAGTTTGATAAAAGACAGGGGTATTCTGTGTCAAATTTAAATATAACTAATAATGATAAATATTTTTATTTAAAAAAAAACGGTAATGAAAAAGCAGCAAAGCTTTATTATCGGGAAGGGTTTTTAGGAAAGGAGGAATTACTTTATGATCCTGCTAATTATAAGAGTAGTGAACAGAATCATGAGTTTGTAATTAACCACATTAGCCCTGACTTAATTGGAAGTAAGGTAGCTATTGCAATGGCCGAAAAAGGGAAGGAGCTTGCAGAGGTTATTATTATGGATGTAAAAAACAGATATATTCATACTGAAGTAATTACTAATACAATGCCCGCAAATGTAGGAGGAATAAAGTGGTTGAATGATAATTCAGGATTTTTCTATACGTATTTTCCAATCAAAGATTCCAAATCTCAGGATTTCTATAAACACACACAAGCTATTTTATACAAAATAGGGACAAATCCAAAAGAATTGACAGATATTTTTTCTGCTAAAAATAATCCTGAGCTAAAAATAGATGAAAAAAGATCCCCTATTATCTTAGATTCTAATGATAAATATTACGTAGGAATGTTACTTGATAATAATTATTACAGACAAACATTTATAATTCCTAAACAAGATTTATTAGAAAATAAAAAAACGTGGAAAACTCTTTATACGAAAGAAGATAAAGTTAGATCTTTAAAGCTGGTAGATAATGATTTGTATTTTTTATCTCAGTATAACGCTCAAAATTACACACTTTGTAAAACTAATATAATGGCTCCAAATTATAAAAATCCTGAAATTCTTATTCCAGAAAGAAATGATGAGGTGATAGGACAATATAGATTCACTAAAGATGGTATTTATTACACAACTACAAAAAACGGAGTTGAAGCAAAATTATACTTATATAAAGAGGGAAAAAGTATTCCTCTCAAACTACCTTTCTCCTCAGGAAGCATCAGTTTGCAAGCAAAAGGAAAAGATTTTTCAGACATTTGGGTAAGTTGTTCCGGTTGGGCGAATGAAGAGCAGCGCTTTAAATATGATATAAAAACAAATTCTTTTTCTCCTGAAAATTTGTCTCCTATCACAGATTATCCTGAGTTTAAAGATATATTAGTTAAGGAAATCACTATAAAAGCAAGGGACGGTGAAGAAATACCATTATCTCTCATATACAATAAAAATATTATATTAGATAGTAATAATCCGGTTCTAATTGATTCATATGGTGCTTACGGATATTCTCAGAGCCCGTTCTTTGCCCGAACCTATTTATTATGGGTAAATCAGGGAGGAGTAATGGCTATTGCTCATGTGCGAGGAGGAGGAGAAAAAGGAGAAAAATGGCGCTTAGGAGGGTATAAAGAAACAAAACCCAATACCTGGAGAGATTTAATTGATTGTACAGAATATTTAATTAATGAAAAGTATACCTCAAAAGATAAAGTGGCCATTTGGGGCGCCAGTGCAGGAGGAATTACAGTAGGACGGGCCATGACAGAAAGACCTGATTTATTTAAAGCTGTAATTCTGGAAGTGCCAACAACCAATACATTAAGGGATGTGCTTACTATTGGTAGCAATGTAGATGAATATGGAACATTAAAAGATCCTAAAGAGTTTAAGGCTTTACTGGAAATGGATGCTTATTACCATATCAAAAGAGGAGTGAAATATCCTGCAACATTAATAACCGGAGGGATAAATGATCCTAGAGTTCCGGTTTGGGAGCCTGCAAAATTTGCTGCTAAACTACAGTCGAATAATACTTCAAAAAATCCTGTATTACTTCAAATAGATTATGAGGGAGGTCATGGAAATGATACAACTGTAGCCCATGGGCATTCAAATCTTTCGGATATTTTTGCTTTTGCATTCTGGCAACTAGGTCATCCAGATTACCAACTAAAAGAAAACACAAAAAAATAAATGTCACGTTTTCCATATCAATTTTTTGATGAATATGTAGTGCGTACTCCTTTATTTTCACGCAAAAACTTTCAACAGACAATAAGTAGCAAAGATGAAATTACAGATGCAGAACTGAAGGAAATCTGTATCAATCCCTTATTTCAGGAAGCTGTTTATTTAGCCTCGCCAGATTTACATGATGAGCTGGCTAAATGGATTAATTCAGAAAAAGAAAATCAAAAGCTAAAACAAACCCTGTTAAAATATTATAGCCGAATAAGTACGCGATGTACTCCATTCGGCTTATTTTCATCGGTTGGGTTGGGATCCTTCGACAAGCTCATGATAACAATTCCAATTTCAGAAAAAATTAGAGATACCAAATTGGATATGCACTTTCTTGTTTCCTTAGCTCAGCATTTTGTGCAGCTACCGGAGATAAGAAACAAGCTTTTGTTTTTTCCTAATAACAGTATTTATAAAGTAGGAAGCAGGATCCGCTATATAGAATACCAGTACAACGAAGGAAAAAGGGAGTATATTATTTCTTTAGCCCCACTTTCTGAGGAATTACAGCAGATATTAAATTTTTCAAAAGAAGGAAAAACGATACGGCAAATTGCGGAAATTTTGATTGATGAAAAAATCATACAAGACGAGGCCCTGGAATTTGTAGAAGAACTCATCAATAATCAGGTATTGGTAAGCGAATTGGAACCTAATGTTTCGGGAAACGATTTTTTGGATACTATCATTACTATTTTAGAGAGAAGGGAAATAAAAAAAGAAGCTGAAATTTTAATTTCGATAAAAAATAAATTGAATGAATTAGACCAGAACATTAATAATCCAATCGCCAGGTATGCTGAAATAGAAAAATTAATAAAATACTTTGCAATAGAATATGAGCCAAAGTATCTCTTCCAGACTGATCTTTATAATAAAGCATTGCCTCATTTGTCCTTTGAATGGAAAAGGCAATTAAAAAAGGGAATAAGAATCTTGAACAAAATCACTTTGAGTCAAAGGGAAAATGAATTTTCAAAATTTAAAAAAGCCTTTAGTGAAAGATTTGAAACACAGGAGTTGCCATTGCTGTATGTTCTGGACAATGAAATAGGTATTGGTTACAAACAAAATATTGCTGCAAAAGGTATTCATCCTTATTTGGAAGACCTGATTTTTCCGGTTTTACAAAAAAATCAAAACAAGAATATTGAGCTTACTCCGGTTCATCAGATCCTTAATGAAAAGGTGCAGGAAGCTTTATCTGATAATCAATATAGTATTACATTATCTGATGAAGATTTCAAAGATTTTGAAGAGAAATGGGACAATTTACCGGATACCATTTCCATAATGACAGAGATAATTTCTGATAACAGCCAGAAAAAATTATTATTAAAAAATAGTACCGGAAGTAGTGCTGCTGATCTTCTAGGGCGATTTTCTTCAGAAAAATCACAAGTTCAGAGTCTCACAAAAAAGATTACTCAAAAAGAACAAGAGCTGAATCCTGATGTGATTTTGGCAGAAATTATCCATTTACCAGAAGCAAGAATAGGAAATGTAATCAGAAGACCAACTTTAAGGCAATATGAAATTCCTTATTTAGCCCAGTCGCTTTTGCCTGCAGAAAATCAAATACAAGTTGAGGATTTGTATATTTCCTTAAAAAATGATGAAATTGTTTTACGGTCAAAGAAATTGAACAAGAAGATCATTCCTTATTTAACAAACGCTCACAATTACAATACAAATACTCTTCCTGTCTATCATTTTTTATCTGATCTGTATTCTCAAAATACCAGATCCGGGCTTTATTTCAGCTGGGGTGGATTAGAGCATATTTATACATTTCTGCCAAGAGTAGAATATGATAATATTATTCTTTCAAAAGCCAGATGGAAAATTACTGAAAAAGATATTTCTTCTTTGGATGTATTAAATTCAGATAAAGAAGATTTCTTACTGAAACTAAGAAATTGGAGAAGCAAAAGAAAAACTCCTGTGTGGATTCAATGGGTAAAGTTTGATAATACTTTAACCATCAATCTGGAGAATTACGATATGGCAAAGCTTTTTATTCAGGCTGTAAAAAGTGAAAAGTCAATCATTATAGAAGAGTTTTTATATAACGAAAATGATGAATTTAAAAGAGAATTCATTTTCCCCATGCACAAAAATAAATAACTGTTGTGATAAAAAGAAAATTTGTTCCGGGAACTGAATGGCTGTATCTGAAAATCTATACAGGGGTGAAAACAGCAGATCTTATTTTGGAGGAAGCAGCACAGCCTTTGGTAGAATACTTTCAGGAAAATGATTTTATTTCAAAATGGTTTTTTATCCGTTATAATGATCCGAAACCACATTTAAGAATAAGGTTTGAATTAAATAGTATTGATAACTCTAATAAGATTATTGACAAAATAAATGAAGCCCTATATGAATCTGTAGAAAGTGGAGAAATTTCAAACATTATATTTGATACTTATAATAGAGAAATTGAACGTTACGGGGAAAATACCATTGAAGATGCTGAAACCTTATTTTGCAAAAACAGTGAATTTACTTTTCAATGTCTGCACTATGATGATGAAGAAAAAATTATTGTTTCTCTTTTCTATATTGATGAAATGTTGAATAAGCTAAACCTTTCAGTTCAGGAGAAACTAGATTGGATCAAAGATTTTAATACAGCTTTTAAACAGGAATTTAATGCTGATAAAAAATTAAATTCTCAATTGGATAAAAAATATCGGGAGTTTAAACCAAAATATTTAGATTTTACTAGGTCGGTAGATTTTTTGGAAGAGCGGAATGTTATTATGTCTAATATTGAAGAGAGTAATTTAGCGTTGCGGAATATTATTGACCACCATAAAAATCAATCTTTAGGAATATCATTGCAAAGCTTTTTCAGTAGCATTTTTCACATGAATATCAACCGGTTGTTTGTTTCTAATCAGCGATTGTTTGAGATGGTTATTTATGATTATCTATTAAGGTATTACAAAATGAAATTATATATCCCATAATCCATATCATTTCTGATCCCTGGTATACGCAAAAATACAAAAAAACCTCTGACTAATCAGAGGTTTTAAAGTGGTTTCTCCAGGAATCGAACCAGGGACACATGGATTTTCAATCCATTGCTCTACCAACTGAGCTAAGAAACCATTATATTTTTGTTTGACTTACTTCGTTGTTTTAAAGTGATGCAAAAGTAGTAAGTTTTAGTATACAAAGCAAGTATTCATCATACTTTTTTTGCGTAAAGTTAAAAACCTACTGATTATCAGCCGGATTATTTTCCTGTTCTTTTCTGATCTGCTCACTCATCTCTTCCAATACCGGTTTGATCGTGTTTTCCGGAAGATCACTGATTCTGATATACATCAATCCGTCAATCGCATCATTGAAGTTAGGATCCACGTTAAAAGCAATTACTTTGGCATTTTGTTTAATATATTTTTTGATCAGAACAGGAAGTCTCAATTCAGGTTCAAGATCATCAATAATCTTGTCCAGCTTATTCAGGTCAGATTCCATTTCCTCAAAGAAAATGTTTTTATCCCTGTCGCGAAGCTTTACCTTGTATTCGTTTCTCGGAGTGATATATTGAGCTACTGCAGAATCAAAATAATTAGAACGCATAAACTCAATCATCAGCGATTTTGAGAACTCAGAGAACTTATTAGAGATACTTACACCACCCATAAGAAATTTATGATCAGAATTTCTCAGACATACATGCACAATCCCTCTCCATAAAAGGAAGAGTGGAAGCGGTTTCTGCTGATATTCCTGGCAGATGTAGGCACGTCCCATTTCAATCACCTTTTTAAAGAAAGGGTGGATGTCCTGCTCAAACTCAAACAAAGAGCTTGTATAAAAGCCTTTGACACCATATTTTTTCATCACTTCTCTACCCAATGCCATTCTGTAAGCACCAGCCAGTTTTTTCTCACCGTTATCCCATAGGAAAAGGTGGTGGTAATGCTTGTCATACTCATCAAGGTCAAACGGAAGATTACTTCCTTCACCTACCGCACGGAACGTAAGCTCTCTCTGGCGTCCGATTTCCCTCATAATAGATGGAATTTCCTCGTAAGTTGTGAAATAGATCTCATAATTCCCGTTACTGAAAAGCATTTTATCAGTTCCTCTTAATTTGTCGACATCTTTAATGATATCTTCGAGAGGCGTTTCATCAATGATATTCTGAACAATATTTTCTTCCTTCAATAAAGGAAATTTTACAGATAAATTCTGAAGATTGATACTTTGAGCAAGAGATTTTCTTTTTTCATAATAAGATTTCATCATATAAACCTTACGTTTCAGAAACTCTCCCAATTCCTCAATTGTTTCCATATCATCCATTGCCTTCACAGTAATAGGACGCCCGATCCTGATTCTGATAGGTTTTTCCCTGTCATTCATCATTTCCGCAGGAAGCATCAGTGTCTGTAAATTCGGGTGAAGCTTAGCCACCTGATAAAAAAGTCTGCTGTTCTTGGCATGGAAATACATAGGAACTACCGGCACTTTAGCCATTCTGATCAGCTTAAGTGCCGTTTTTTCCCATTCCTTATCTAAAATTTCTCCGTAAGGATTATTCTTGTTGGAAACTTCTCCTGCCGGGAAAATACCTACACAGCCTCCGTTTTGCAAATGCTTGAGTGTTTCACGCATTCCCGAAGAACTGCTGTAAGCTTCTTTTCTGTTTTCAAAAGGATTTACAGCGATCACATAAGGTTCCATCGGTTTGATCTTCTCCAAAAGGAAATTACCCATTACCTTGAAATCCGGACGAACCTCTGTGAGAACCTTGCACATCAGGATTCCGTCAATAGCACCCAGCGGATGATTGGAAACCAGAATAAATGGCCCCGTTTTCGGAATCTTTGCCAGATCTTCTTCAAAAGCTACATAGCTTAGGTTTCTTTCTCTCACAAATGAGTCGAAAAAGTCTTTGCCTTCCTTGTCTTTTAGTTTGTCGTATAATTTATTTACTTCGTTTATTTTAGCAATGCTCATCACAGCAGATGCTACCGGGTTCTTGAGAAACCCAATTTTATTTAAGCCGGAAGCTTTGATCAGATCGTTTTTCGAAATTAAACTCATGTGTGTTTAGTCGCAATTAATATTATTGTGTTACCATTTGAAGCGTATTCTTGGAGATTTGTTCCAATAATACATTTTTTTCATGGTAAAATTTATCAATGTGATCCTTCTTCGCATTTCTTACTGTGAATAAAGATACATTTTTAATTGCTTCGGTTTTAAAAATTTTTTGAAGCTCATCGTTAAGCTCATCAATATGATTAAATTTATCCTCAAGGCACAGTGCCAGAGAAATCGCAGAATTCTGCATCAGGGAAACTTTGATCTTATATTTGGATAAATATCCGAAAATCAGGCTCATATGATCTTCTGCAATAAAAGAGAAGTCTCTGGTAGAGATTTTCAAAAGATCCTGGTTTTCTTTTAGAATATAAGATTCTTCCTGTTGATTTTTGTCGGAAGCACCTACTTTTGTTCCTTCTTTGGTAGGATCTACGAAAGATTTTACATAAAAAGGAATGTTTTTTTGCTGTAGTGGCTGCAGGGTTTTCGGGTGAATAACACTTGCACCATAGTAAGCCATTTCAATAGCTTCCTCATAAGAAATATTGGAAAGAAGAGTTACATCACTGAACTTTCTCGGATCTCCGGTCATTACTCCCGGTACATCTTTCCAGATTGTCATTGCTTCAGCATTTAAGCAGTAAGCAAAAATAGCAGCAGAGTAGTCAGAACCCTCTCTTCCTAAGGTTACCGTAAAATTGTTGTCGTCTGAACCAATAAATCCCTGAGTTACATAGCATATTTCAGGATTAAGATGAGAAATAAATTCTTCCGTTTTTTTCCAGTCTACCGTACCTTCTCTGTAAGAATTATCGGTTTTTATATAATCTCTGGCATCCAGCCATTGATTTGTAAACTGAATTTCATTCAGGTATTCACTCACTATTTTTGTTGAGATCATTTCGCCGCAGCTTACCACCTGATCGTATACGAAGTTGTAGTTGGGCGATTTATTTCTTCTTAAAAAAGAATCAATATCATCAAAAAAAACTTTGATTTCAGTAAAAACAGCATGATTTTCAGGAAAAAGTCCTTCCGCAATCTCAATGTGTTTTCGTTTTATCTTTTCAATCTCAGTTTGATAGTTATCTTTTTTGAAATAAAGTTCTACAACTTTTTCCAACTCATTGGTCGTTTTACCCATTGCTGAAATTACCAGCAAGCATTTGGCAAATCCCTGGCTTTTTAGAACCATGGACACGTTTTTTACACTGTCGGCATCTTTTACTGATGCTCCACCAAACTTGAAAATTTTCATTAAATTGTTAAAAATAAAATTGTTAGATAAAAAATTACATGAGTTTTTTACGGACGTCAAAATTATAAATTTACAACGAGATATGAAATAGCCATGTGCGGAGATAGAATTAAGATTTCCTTAAAATCAACAATTCATGAAATAATCTGAATTTTTTACAGACATTAAGCGGCAAATTTGGAGGTCATATTTTCAATAAAACCCTGATATTATGTTGTGTTTTGCTTGTATCTCCCTGAAATACAGTGATTAATCTCTTTTTTAATTAAATTTTCTTAATGCGATAAATTTTCCGAAATTTGGGCAAAACGTAAAAAGAAAAATATGTCAAATCAACCATTACAGACTTTAGGAGAATTTCTTATAGATAAACAGGACGATTTTCAGTATTCTACAGGTGAATTTTCTCGTCTTCTAAGTGCAATAAGATTGGCTTCGAAAGTGGTAAACAGAGAAGTAAATAAAGCCGGAATTGTAGATATAACAGGAGCTGCAGGAAACCAGAACGTTCAAGGGGAAGAGCAGCAGAAATTGGATGTGATCGCTAATGAAATTTTTATTACGGCTTTATCTCAGAGAGAGGTTGTTTGTGGTATTGCTTCTGAGGAAAATGATGATTTTATTGATATTAAATGTGGTGAAAACGGACATTTAAGCAAATATGTGGTATTAATTGATCCTTTGGATGGATCTTCCAATATTGATGTCAATGTTTCCGTAGGAACTATTTTCTCCATCTACAGAAGAGTTACAGAACCGGGAACTCCTGTGCAGCTTGAAGACTTTTTACAAAAAGGTGTCAATCAGATTGCTGCGGGATATGTTATTTACGGTTCATCTACCATGATTGTTTACACAACTGGTAACGGAGTAAACGGATTTACATTAGATCCATCTTTAGGAACGTATTATCTTTCTCATCCTAACATGACTTTCCCAAAAACAGGTAAAATCTATTCTATCAATGAAGGAAACTATATCAAATTTCCGCAGGGAGTAAAAAATTATCTTAAATACTGCCAGATGGAAGAAGGTGACCGTCCTTATACTTCAAGATATATTGGTTCTTTGGTTGCAGACTTCCACAGAAATATGCTGAAAGGAGGAATTTATATTTATCCATCTTATTCACAGGCTCCCAATGGTAAATTAAGACTTTTATACGAATGTAATCCAATGGCATTCCTTGCAGAGCAGGCAGGAGGAAAAGCAACAGACGGATTCAGAAGAATTCTTGAAGTAGAACCTACAGAACTTCACCAGAGAATTCCTTTCTTCTGTGGAAGTATTGAAATGGTAGAAAAAGCTGAAGAATTTATGCGTATTGACAGCGTGAAGTAAATGGAAGCAACGTATTTACAATATTTATTACAATTTAAACGCCCGAGTGGAACATCTCGAGGCGTTTTGCTTGATAAAGAGACCTTTATTCTGACTATTTCCGAAGAAGGAAGAAAAGGAGTAGGGGAATGTGCTGTTTTCAGAGGACTGAGTTTTGATGACAGGCCTGATTATGAAGAAAAACTGAAATGGCTTTGTGAAAATATCAATCAGGACAGTGTTTTTTTGAAGAAGGAACTGAAAGAGTTTCCTTCGATCTGGTTTGGTTATGAGCAGGCCATTCAGAATTTGAAATATGGTGGCAGTCTTTATTTTCCAAGTGAATTTACCGAAGGAAAATCTGCCATTACCATTAATGGGCTGATATGGATGGGCGATGCGGGATATATGGAAGAACAGATTCAGGAGAAGTTGGATAAAGGATTTCATTGTATTAAATTAAAAATTGGTGTCGATTGGAAATCTGAGCACGTTATTCTTCAGAAATTAAGAGAAAAGTTCTCCAAAGATCAGCTGGAACTTCGTGTGGATGCTAACGGAGGATTCAGTAAAGAGGAAGCGTTAATTATTTTACATCAGCTTGCCGATCTTCATATCCACTCCATTGAGCAGCCTGTCAAAGCCGGAAATTGGGATGATATGGCAGAGTTATGTACAAAAACGCCTATTCCGATTGCATTGGATGAAGAACTGATCGGAATTACTGATCCTGAAAAAAAGAGACAGCTTTTAGAAAAAATTAAGCCTCAATATATTATTTTAAAACCTGCCCTGGTAGGCGGCTTTTCAGGATCTGATGAGTGGATTTCCCTGGCTGAAAATCAGAATACAGGCTGGTGGATTACCTCAGCTCTGGAGAGTAATATCGGCTTGAATGCCATTGCTCAGTATACATTTACCAAAAAAAATCCAATGCCTCAAGGTTTAGGCACTGGAGCTTTATTTGTCAATAATTTTGAATCTGATCTGGAGCTCAGAAATGAGCTGCTATGGTTCAAATATAACAAAAGTAATTAACATAACGGTGCAGGTGAATCTGGACAGGTCGTCTGCCCACAATAATCCGGCTGCCATGATCTGCAGCACATTGCAGACGGATTCCAGCTGTTACACCCAAGAGGCGGTCTTCCTCCTTTGATGGTTTTTAATTCCCCTCTTTTGATTTTTTTTAGATTTTTCATGATAATAATTTTATTTGATTGTTAAGTAAATGTCGATAACTTTTTTTAATTATACAACATATGGAGAATTATTTAGTAACATTTAACAATTCCTCTGAAATGTTTGAATAGTTTTGAATATGAGTTTGGTTGGTTGCATTCTTTTAGCATGGCAATCCCTTCCTGTTCAGAATATATAAATTTTTTTTATCCGGTCTGTAGGGGAGACCTGGTAGCTGTGGTTCGGATATTTTTTTGATTTAAAGGTTGTTACTCAATTAAATCACATCTTTTACAAAGATGGCTTTCTTTAAATAATTTAATATAAAAGAAACCCTTTTTTTAATCTGTCCCATAATAAAAAATTATATTTCCCTAATGTATGAATTAGCAATCTCTGTGCCATACTGCAATTGAGAGCTGATTTTAACATAGGGTTTATTTTTAAGAATTCTTCTAATTATTTGTTAAGAAATAATTGTGAAAATATTTTCGTTATCTTTTGTTCTGCTGGTGATAAGATTTCTGTCAATTCCGTATAAATTCTGGAAGATATCATTTTGTACCTGCGAGCTTGAAAGATATCCCCAATGGTTTCCCACTTCATATTTAAAGCTGTCCAGAAGATCATCTTTTACGAAGGTACAATCAATAACAGACACAATATCTTTATACTGATCAATTCCGCTGGGACCGTTTTTGCCAAGTCTTGGGGTGAGAATGTTTTTTGTAAACTGAGAAGCCCCCAGAATAATATCCTGTCTGTTCAAGTAAATAGAAATCCTGTTGGCCAATAAAGGAAGTTTATTAAATGAGTCCTCTGAATCTTCAAATACTTTATAGCTCACATCAGCATTCAGCAGTACAACCTGGTCAATGACACGAAGGATATTTTCCCTTTTAAGGCTGTATAACATGCTTTGAAGCACTCTGTTTCCCATAGAGTGTGCCATTAAATGTATTCTTTGATTGCAGGGAGTAAGATTCCGGTTGGAAAAAATATCTTTTAAAAATTGAGTATAGAAATAAAACATTCTCATCAAAGATGTTCCGGAATTGATACTGGAAGCCTTATCATCAAAATAGCTCAATGGGATGATACTGCCGGAGGCCGGCCAGCTCACAAATAAGATATGCTCTACAGGAGACGCGGGATTATCAATGAATATTTTCTTAAGATCAAGGATAGCCTTTAATTCATCATCAAAATCATACAAATAACCATGGATGAATATCATTACATCACTTCTGTCTTTGGTGGAAGACATGTTTTTGTACAGTTCATAAAACATCCTTTGGGTTCCGCCAAGATTATTGGCTGTAAGAGCGGATTTTTTAATTCCTTTTTCACTCAACAGAGCGTCTAAAACTTCCTCATAACCAGGTTTTTCGGGTTCAGAAAAAAGTTGGTAATTTAAAATATTTCTGTTGGTGTAATCTTTCTTCTTTTTGGCCTGAGCGCTTGGTTCTTTATAGTTGTCAAAATCACATTTAGCGATTCTGAAATTAGGAATTGAGTATTCTTCATTGGAAAAAGAGTCTACTTTTTCGCCTTTATGCCGGATAATTTTCCGGTTGCTTAAGATATAAACGGCCATAATGGGTAATGGGTTAAAATGGTATTAGCTTTCCCAAGTTAGTGAAAAGTATTGAATTACAATCAATGAGGCTTTTAAATTATCACTTTTACAAAAGCTTATTTTTCCGTAACTTTGTGAAACTTTTTTTGCTAAAAAATAAAAGCTACTTTAATGGAAGAAGAAAAAAAATCACTCAATTTTATTGAGCAAATTATAGAAGATGATTTGGCAAACGGTCTGAAAAGAGATCAGATCCGTTTCCGTTTTCCACCTGAACCGAATGGATATCTGCATGTAGGGCATACAAAAGCTATCTGCATCAACTTTGGTCTTGGTGAAAAATACAATGCTCCCGTAAACCTTCGTTTTGACGATACGAACCCTGAAAAAGAAGAACAGGAATTCGTAGATTCTATCATGAAAGACGTTGAATGGTTAGGTTTCAAATGGGATAAAGTTTTGTACGCATCCGATTACTTCCAGCAGCTTTACGATTGGGCAGTTCAGTTAATTAAAGAAGGAAAAGCTTACGTAGATGAGCAGCCGTCTGAAGTGATTACTGAGCAAAGAAAGAACCCCGCAGAACCGGGAATTGAATCTCCATACAGAAACCGTCCTGTGGAGGAATCGTTGGATTTATTCGAAAGGATGAAAAACGGAGAATTTGAAAGTGGTTCAATGTCTCTTCGTGCAAAAATCGACATGGTTTCGCCCAATATGAATATGCGTGACCCTGTGATGTACAGAATTTTGAATAAGCCTCACCACAGAACAGGTACAGCCTGGAAAATTTATCCAATGTACGACTGGGCTCATGGTGAATCTGATTATATCGAACAAATTTCGCATTCATTATGTTCTTTGGAGTTTGAAAACCACAGACCTTTGTACAACTGGTATTTAGATCAGGTTTACGAAGAAGGAAGAGTTAAAAACAAGCAGAGAGAATTTGCAAGGATGAATGTTTCCTATATGATTACTTCCAAAAGAAAGCTTCAGAGACTGGTTGCTGAAGGGGTTGTAACCGGATGGGATGATCCTAGAATGCCTACCATTTCAGGGATGAGAAGAAAAGGATTTACTCCTGCTTCTATCAGAAACTTTATTGAGAAAGTAGGAGTAGCAAAAAGAGAAAACCTTATCGAAATTCAGTTGCTTGATTTCTGCGTGCGTGAAGACCTGAATAAGGTTGCCAAGCGTGTGATGGCAGTTGTAGATCCCGTGAAATTGGTGATCGAAAACTATCCGGAAGACAAAGAAGAATGGTTGGAAACTGAGAATAATCCTGAACAGGAAAATGCAGGAACAAGAGAAGTACCATTCTCAAGAGAAATCTATATTGAACGTGAAGACTTCAAAGAAGAAGCTAACAATAAATTCTTCAGACTTAAACTGGGTGGAGAAGTTCGTTTGAAATCTGCCTATATCATCAAAGCTGAAAGGGTAGAGAAGGACGAAAATGGTGAGATAACAACCATCTATGCTACCTATGATGAGAAGAGTAAATCGGGAAGCGGAACAGAGGAAAGTTTAAGAAAAGTAAAAGGAACTTTACACTGGGTATCTGCAAAACATGCTATTCCTGTAGAAGTAAGAATCTACAACCAACTGTTTACAGTGGAACAGCCTGATGCGGAAAAAGATGTAGATTTCTTAAACTTCATCAACCCTGAGTCTGTAACAACGGTAAAAGGATTTGCTGAGCCAGGCCTGAAAGACGTTGCTGTGGGAGAACCATTACAGTTCCAGAGAATCGGATATTTTACAAAAGATCAGGATTCTACAGATGATACATTGGTATTTAACCGAACAGTAACTTTGAAAGATTCTTATAAACCTGAATAATTTTCAGGAACAGATCATAAAACAAAAGCAGGACTTACATGAAGTCTTGCTTTTATTATTTAATAGTTCAAAATCTGAAATTTAAGATTCTACTTCAGGAAATCCTTGTCCTGATAGGTGGGGTTTGGATATTTAATTTATAAAATCCATGTGATTGATTTTTGATTAAAGATATTTTTATTCGATGATCTTTTAGCCTTTTACTCCTTTTACCCATTCCTGAAATCTGGTCAGGAAAGATTCATGCTCTTCCTGTTCTTCCGGACGGTTTACAAGGATATGTTCAAAGTAAGTTCCTTTTAATATTTTTCTTAAAATTCCTTCTCCTAAGAAAGGTTTATAGTCATTCAAAGCCTGGGTAGCTTTTAATAAATGTCTGATATCATATTGTAATGGATTGATATCCGGAACCTGCTTATTAAGATTCAAAAGATTGTAAACAGCTATTCTTGCCGTTCTCACAGAACTTTCCATAGTGAATACAACATCATTATTGGTTTCTACAAACTGTCCTACAAGGCCTAAGTTGGTACATCCTTCAGGAACTACTCTCGGACGGTCTCCCATTGCTCTAGGCATGAACATAGAAGTGATGTAAGGCATGAATGCTGTACGTACAATGGTGTTTTCTATAACGTTATCGAATTGATCCGTCATTCCAAGGTGATAACATAGCTCAGCAAGAATTTCGTTTCCGGTACACTGAGGCATTGGCTTTTTGATAAAATTACCTTCTTTATCCATCAGTAAAGCGTATACCCATACTACAAGAATGTCATCCGGCTGGGTAGGGAAGTGCGGCTGTCTGTTGCAGGTAAAGCTCATCACCCAATTAGAATCTGTAATGGTAATAATTCCTCCCGTAGCTGTTCTTCCTGAATAAGGATCATTTACACACAGTTCTTTCAGTTTTTCTGTAAAGGCAGATGGACGACAGGTTAACGTAGCAGATTCCCATGAAGATTTTTCAATATGACTACAGAATTTTTCAGGCTTTCCGAACACTTCAGATTTCGCTGCAAGATTTTTCCACAGTTTCCATCCGGCACTTTGTCCGGCGCTGCTGTTGTCTATCGTAACTTCGGGAACAGTATTGTTGTCTCCGTAGAACGTACTTTCAGTCATAGATCCGGTAGTTACAATTACGTAGTCGTCTTTACCGATCGGTATTCTTACTTCTTCGCCATTTTGCTCAGTGATGATTCCTTCTAATGTTTTTCCTTCCGTACTAATATGAATATCAAGATCTTTTACCAAAGTGTTGAACTGGATCTGTACTCCTTTTTCCACAAGGAAGTTTTTTAATGGAGTTACATACGTATCGTACTGGTTATATTTTGGGAAAACAAGGCATGAGAAGTCTTTCATTCCGTCAATGGCATGAAGAAATCTGTGCATATAGAGTTTCAGTTCCAGTAAGCTGTGCCAGTTTTCGAAGGCAAACATAGAACGCCAGAAAAACCAGAAATTACTTTTAAGAAAGGATTCAGAAAAATAATCTTCAATGGTAAGGTCGTCCAGCTCTTCTTTTTTCTTTAGCAACAATTTTACAATGGCCAGCTGATCCTTTTTTTCAAGTCCGAATTTACTGAAATCCTTGATCTGTCCCTGGTTATGAATGAGTCTTGCTTTGGAATAGTTCGGGTCGTTATCATTTATGAGGCGGTATTCATCCAGCACACTGTAAGGCGCAGGCAGCTCCAGGGCAGGAATATCCTGAAACATATCCCATAAATTTTCATAGGTCATATCCATTTCTCTTCCTCCACGTATGATGTAACCGTCTTTGGCATTACCGGCTCCATCCAGAGATCCGCCTTCCACATTCAGCTGATCGAGAAAAATAATGTTTTTGCCTGGTACACGGCCATCACGGATAAAATAATACGCTGCCGACATACCGGCAATTCCGCTTCCTACAATATAGATTTTACTGTTTTCGTAAGATTGCAAAGGAATACCTTTATTACGTTGGTAATTTCCGATCTGGTCGGAGAAAGGCATCGTCTTTTCAGGAGTGTTAATCTGAACTTCTTTACTTGAATCCGGTTCGTGGTTTACTTTGCCGAACTGCTCAGAGGCATTTAAAACTTTATCGAATTTTGAATTGATCGTACTCATCTTTTATTGTTTTTAATTAACAGTATAAAGGTACCTCTATTCAGAAAGCGATATATATCCTCAAGTTCAGAATTATTATCCCCAAATTCTCATGACTGAATATTTTCTTTAGTTCTGTATTCCGAAGGTGAAAGCGTCGTATGTTTTTTAAAGAAACGGCCGAAGGCTGACGCCGAATTAAACTGAAGTTCAAAGGCAATTTCTGATATGGTGATCCCGGGATTTCCAAGCATGACATAAGCTTCTTTAAGCAGCGCTTCATCAATAACCTCATGAGGGGTTTTTCCACTTGCTTTCTTAATGATTTCAATGAGGTATTTATTGGAAACATGAAGTTGGTCTGCATAAAACTGAACCCCCCGTTCCCTGGTGATATTTTCACGGACCAGTTTACTGAATTTGAGATAAAGGTCTTTTTTCCCTTCTTCTTTTTCCGGATTGGAAGCATTTTCCTGTTCCATAATCTCAGCAGTCTCCAGCAGAAGATTGAAAATAATGGTACGGATAATCTCTTCCGTAAACTTTCCCTGCTTTTTCGATTTTTTATCAAGGTAGTCCAGAAGATTTTGCAGGAGTGAAGAATTTGTTGCCGTAGTTTTTACGATGCTGTATGAACCTTTGGGAAAAAGATTCATTTTTTCAATAATAAAAGGATTGGAAATATTTTTAATCAGGAAATTCTTGTCGAAGAACAGCAGTTTCATCGTAAAATCTTTACTCGTCTTTACAAATTTTACAATCGTGGAAGGAGCTGCCATAAGAAAACTGTGGGCTTCTATTTTATATTTCTGACGGTCTATCTCAATATTAATTTCTCCGGCAGTACAGATACACAGAGCGTAATAATCCATCCTGAAAGGAGCTTTAGGGAATTTGAAAATGGGTTTCCCGGAAGAAATGTAATAGGATTGCCGGCAGTCAATACTGTAAAAGGATAGCGTATCATGTAAATTTTCGTAGGTTACCATTCTTAGTATTGATTAAATTTTATGGTGTTTTGAAGAGGTTTTTAGCTTAAATAGCCTTACTGTTACTGCAATTTACGATTTTTATAAAAGTCTTTGGATTTTATATTTAAAATAATCCATTTTTACACTGACAGGCTGTTTGTATGGAAATTATTGATGAAAAAGGTTTTAAATAGAGGCTTTTTGGGTTATTTTTAGCTAATTTTGCACTTTCAAATTTCCCCAAAATAGTATTGTGAGATTAATTAACGTATATACGAGTTCTTTCAAAGGACTCTCGCAGGAGAGTTGGATGCTGGCGTTGGTAATGCTCATCAACAGGGCCGGTTCTATGGTACTTCCGTTTCTGGGAGTTTATATGACCAATCATTTACATTTCAGTATTGAAAATTCCGGAATTGTACTGAGTTTTTTTGGAATAGGTTCGGTCATTGGATCATGGCTGGGCGGTATGATCACGGATAAAATAGGAGAATATAGGGTACAGAGCCTGAGTTTACTGCTCAGCGTTCCTTTATTCTGTCTGATTCCGCTTTTTACAACGGAAGCTGGTCTGGCGGGAATTATTTTAGCCCAAAGTATTGTAAGTGAAACGTTCCGTCCGGCCAACTCGGTGGCGATTACCAAATATGCAAAACCTGAAAATATTACCCGTGCTTTCTCGCTCAATCGTATGGCTGTTAATCTTGGATTTTCCATTGGTCCGGCGCTGGGTGGTATTTTGTCGGCTATTTCTTATGAATTTCTGTTTTTCAGCAATGCATTGGCTGCTTTGCTTGCAGGATTGATGTATATCTGGTTTTTTAAAGACCGTGCAAGACTGGCGAAAGAGAAAGCGAAAAAGATAAAAGAAGCGATTGTTATTAAAAAGGAAAGCTCACCCTATCGTGACGGTAAATTCTTGATTTACTGCGTATTTTGTATGTTGTTTTCCATATGTTTCTTCCAGTTGTTCAGTACTCTGACGATATTTTATAAGGATACAGCACACCTGAGCCAGCAGAATATCGGGTATATTCTCGGATACAGTGGTTTCCTGATTGTACTGCTTGAAATGGGACTGGTACAGATTGCTGAGAAGTATTTCACATTAGCTTTTACGATGTTGATCGGGACTTTCCTGTGTGGTATTTCCTACGCTATGCTTGCTTTCGATTACAGTTTGATTACGCTTGTATTGTCTATGACACTGCTTTGTGTAGGAGAAATATGGACCCTCCCTTTTATGTCAACTATTACGGCATTACGTTCGGGAGAAAACAACAAAGGCGCTTATATGGGATTGAACGGAATGTCGTTTTCTATTGCCTTTATCATTACACCTTATATAGGAACACTCATTGCAGAAAAATTAGGATTCAATGTACTATGGATCGGAACCGGACTGCTTGCAGTATTTATTGCGATTGGCTTTTACTTTATCATTCCATGGATGCTTAAGGATAAAAATAAGGTAGAAAAAGAGATTATATAGACCTTTGATTCATGAATTTAAAAATAAAAAGTTTGCGGGCAATTTCGTAGAAATTGCCCGCAAACTTTTACTATATACTAGTCGTTTACGATTAAGATTTTGAAAGAATGGTATTGATGATCATATTCGCGTGAACCCTGGAGTTTTCAATAAACCAAAGATGGGTATCTTTTCCTCCGCAAACTACTCCTGCAAGATAGAGATTAGAAATATTGGTTTCCATGGTTTCAGGATTATAAAATGGATTGAGGCAGTCGCCGTTGATTTCTATTCCTGAATTTTTCAGAAAATCAAAATCAGGAAGGTAGCCGGTCATCGCCAGTACGAAATCATTGTCAATTTCATGAGTTTCTCCTTTCTCATCTTTAAAAACCACAGAATTTTCTTTAATCTCCATCATTTCTGCATTAAAATGAGCTTTAATACTTCCTTCTGTAATTCTGTTTTCAATATCCGGTTTTACCCAATATTTTACACTTTTTGAAATCTCAGAATGACGGACGATCATCGTTACTTCAGCCCCTTTTCTGTAGGTTTCTAATGCTGCATCTACAGCCGAGTTGCTGGATCCTACAACAACAATTTTCTGTCTTGCATAAGGGTAAGGCTCCGTATAATAATGTTTAACCTTAGGAAGGTTTTCACCGGGAACATTCATAAGGTTTGGAATATCATAAAACCCGGTAGCAATGACTACATTTTTAGCCAGATAGATTGCTTTGGTGGTTTTGATCTCAAATATTTCATCCTTTTTTGAAACACCCAGAACCTTTTCATACAGGTTGATATTCAGGTTCTTTTGTCTGGCGATTCCCTGATAGTATTCCAGGGCTTCCTGTCTTCCCGGTTTTGGAGCGGTAGAAATAAATGGAATTTCACCTATTTCCAGTTTTTCGGCAGTGGAGAAAAAACGCATGTACAAAGGATAATTGTATAATGAATTGACAATAGTTCCTTTTTCTATGATTACATGACTAAGATTGTTTTTTTGAGCTTCAAGGGCGCAGTTCAACCCGATAGGTCCGGCCCCGATAATCAGAATGTCCAACATTTCCATCTAACAAATGTACGATGTAATTTTTAAAATGGGAAGTCAGAACCCAGCAATCCTCATAGTCTTTATCTCTTTACGTTATTTACCGCTTGGCATCAGTTTTGGTGTTTTTACCCATTGCAAAATGTAAAATATGAAAAAATTATTGATCGCTGTAGTCGTTTTGAGTCTTGTTGCAGCCTGTAAAAAAGAAGCTGGAAAACCTGTTCCGAACGAGATCGATTCCATTGCACAAAATAAGACAGACAGTGCAGGTGCCGTTGAGAATAATGCTGATAAAGAAGCTGCTTTAAAGCAGGCTAATGATGAGGTTTTGAAGGCACTGCAGAATAAAGATTACACTGCTTTTGCTTCTATGATCCACCCACAGAAAGGAATTCGCTTTTCAATGTATGCTTTTATTAATCAGAAGGAAGATAAACATTTTTCTAAAGCAGATTTTGAAAAATACCAGCCTGCTAAAACATTGTTTACATGGGGTACACAGGATGGTTCAGGAGATCCTTATAAAGCAACCATCAACGATTATCTTGGCAAATGGGTTTTTTCTAAAGACTTTACAGCTTCACAATATTCAGTAAATAAATTTATCGGAGGAGGTAATTCCCTGAATAATTTAAAAGAGATTTATCCTAAAGCTGATTTCACGGAAAATTATATCAAAGGAACCGAAAAATCCGGTAATATGGACTGGAAAACGGTTCGTTTCGTATGGGAAGAATTTCAGGGTAAATATTATCTGACTGCTGTGGTGAACGATCAGTGGACGATATAAAAGTTCAAAGTTCAAAGTTAGAAGCTAGAAGTTGACGACTTAAATAAACTTCCAGCTTCCAGCCTCTAACTTCCTCTCTCTTTTTATTTCAAAACTTCAGTCAGCTGCTGAGTAAGATTTTTTCTTGAGAACTGCTCAATATGCTGAGTGTTTTCAAGAAGGCTGCCATTTTTCCAAAGTTCAAATTTTTCTAGAACAAACTTTTTGACAGTTTCTGTATCCTGATAACTGAAATGTTTTCCTGCCTTAGTTTCTTCCAGAATTTTTGCCACATCAGCTTTCTCAGGCCCGAAGGAAAGAATCTGTTTTCCTGAAGCCAGATATTCAAATATCTTTCCGGGGATAATTCCCTTTGAAGATTCATTCGGGAAATTGGTAATAAGAAGCAGATCAGAATTCTGCATCTCTTCTACCGCTTTCCCATGAGCAAGGTATCCAAGGTTCAGGATATGGTTTTTCAGGCTTGAATTTTCAATGGACTGTAAAATTTTATCATCTATTCTTCCGACAAATTTTAATTTAAAATCAGTGGCAAAATCGACATTTTCCCTGATCAGTTCATCAAGTGCTTTCCATAGATTATCAGGGTTTCTCAACTGTTCCAAAACCCCAATATAGCTTAGCGTAAATGCTTTTTCAATTTGTGAATTTGTATTTTCACCTTTTTGTTCTTCTGCTTTTTTGCTTGAATCGCTTTCATCAAATCCGTTCGTAATACAAACGGCATTGGCTCCGGCTTTTCTGAAATTTTCCGCATCAGTGTAGCTTGTCGCTAAGGTAATGTCTGCATTTTTAAATACAGCACTTTCCAGCTGACGGTGTTTTTTATCCGAACTTTTGGTTAATTTCAAATGTTTGTAATAGGAAATCTCTGTCCATGGATCACGGAAATCGGCAATCCATTTCAAATCCGGCATTTTATTTTTAAGCCCTAAACCAATCAGATGGAGTGAGTGGGGAGGACCGGAAGTAACGATGGTATCTATAGAATTTTCTTTCAGGTATTTTTCTAAAAATGTAACGGAAGGTTTTACCCAAAAGACTCTGGCATCAGGAATGAAAAAATTGCCTCTCACCCAGATCGAAAGTTTTGATTTCCAGCTTTGGTTTTTTCCTACATCAAATTGTCCTGCTTTGAATTTTTTATTGCTTTTGTTCAGTTTTTCAGCCAGCTGATAAGGTTCCCAGATTTTGGTTCTTACCATCTCAATATTTTCAGGAACGTCTTTCATCAACGTTTCGTCCAGCAATGGATAACTTGGATTTTTCGGAGTATAGATGATCGGTTTCCAGCCGAAATCTGGCAGATATTTTGCAAATTTCAGCCACCTTTGAACACCAGGACCTCCCGCAGGAGGCCAGTAATAGGTGATAATCAATATTTTCTTCTGTTCCATTTATTTACTTAATGGTCTTTGTCATTCTGAACGAAGCGTAGCGCAGTGAAGAATCTCACTCTATCTCTTCATTGAGAAATTTCCAATCTGGATTGAATTCTTTAATTAAGTTTTCTTTCTTTTGTCTGGTCCAGCCTTTTATTTGTTTCTCTCTATTTATTGCTGTCTCAATGTCACCAAAATGTTCAAAATATATTAAATAAAAGCATTTATATCTTGAGGTGAAGCTTTTTTCAACAGCTTCTGGATTTTTATGCCAGTATAGTCTGTTCTTCAAATCGTTGTTGACTCCTGTATATAATACTGTCTTTGTTTTATTAGTCAGTATGTAAACATAGTAATTATGAGTGCCTAACGTTTTCATTTTGAGATTCTTCATTACGCTATGCTTCATTCAGAATGACATTCGTAATATTATTTAAAAACCTTATTATACTGTTTAAGCTTTTTATTCAGCTGCAATCTCTTTTTTCTTGTTCTTATTCATCCAGAAAAGTCCAAATGCTGCCAACAGGATAAATAATCCGAATGAAAGAAGAGAAAGCCATTTCCCTTTTTCAATCACTTCAGGTTCAAAAACCATTCTGATATGGTGGTTTCCTGCCGGAACATGTACGGCACGAAGCAAATAATCTGCTTTGATGTAAGGAACTTCTTTCTCATCTACTAACACTTTCCATCCATGAGGATAATACACTTCAGAGAATACAGCCAATTGAGGCGTCTTCGACTGAGATTTAAATTCAAGTTCGTTAGGCTGGTATTTTATGAGAGTAATAAATGCTGTAGAATCTGCCTGAACCGGTTTGTTATCAAAATATGATTTGTCAGATGAAGAAATGACAGCCGTTTTTTTGTTGTCTATAGTCCCGATAGCTTTTATTTCCTGGTTAGGAGTATCTACAAATTTTAAATCACTTACAAACCATGCATTTCCGTTGGCTTTTGGATTAGGAACAACCTGTGGCTGCTCAGGGCCTCCGAAAACCATGTATTTGGCATTTAATAAGTTTAAAATATTAGGTGTTTTTACACTGTCGACACTATTAATGTATTCATTTAGTACATCATCGTATCTTCTTAATTTAACTGCGTGATAACCTCCAATGGAAGCCTTAAAATAAGACGTATTGGTTTCACTGGTTACACCCAGTGTCTGGTTGTAAATTCTGTAGTGCGTTTTGTCTTTTTCAGCAATCGTTTCCAATGTTTTGTTGATGTTGACATTGGATAAAATAGATTCCAGATTTGGATTTCCCTGAACTTTTTCAGCCAGCAGATCTGAGCTTTCTGTCTGGAAAGGATTTTCAGCAAAGATTTTATCTACGTAGTTTTCATCGTTTAAGTAACGCTTGTTGACGGACCAAAGATCAAATAAACTTACCACTCCGATGATAATCAAAGCTATATTCTGATTAAGCTTTTTCTTTAAAGTTAAGAATAAAGCAGCTGCAGCAATCGCTACATAGATGAATGCTTTTATCGCATCTATTCTGAATAGTTTATATCTTTCATCTACAAGATAATCGAGAAGGAAAGGAGGGAAGTAGGTTTTTTCGCTTTCTGTAACAAAGCCTAGTAATGACTTTCCAAAGACTAAAAGAATCAACAAAAATCCTAAAGTTCCACCTCCCACATAAAGAAGGATTTTCTGTTTGTACTCTTCAGTTAGTTTTTCATCTGTGAAAAATCTGTATAATCCCAGAATAGCAATTAACGGGAATAATAATTCTACTACCACTAAGATGGATGAAGGAGCTCTGAATTTATTATAGAACGGTACATAATCGATAAAGAAATCCGATAATGGCATGAAGTTACTTCCCCAGGCCAGCAAAATAGTGAGAATGGAAGCTCCTAAAATCCAGTAACGGTATTTTTTCGAGGCAAAAAAGAATCCCAATAAGGCAAGGAAACATACAATAGCTCCCTGATAGGCTGGTCCGGAAGTTCCCGGCTGATCTCCCCAGTAGGTTACCCCGCTGAAACCTTTGGAAATTCTATCCATTTCTGCCTGTGAACCTACATTTTCCTGAACCAGTTCCTGAACTCTGTTCATGATTTCTTTTCCTTCAGGTTCCTGGCTTCCGCCACCCATTAATCTTGGGATAAAAAGGTTTAAAGTTTCCAGTTGCCCATAGCTCCACATCAGCATGCTCTCTTTGTCCATTCCGGATTTTCCTGAAGTATGGCTGTCGTTCGTTAAAATCTGTTTTCCACGAACCGTTTCTTTTACATATTCAGAATTGGCCATGATTCTTTGTGAATTCATTCCAACTCCAATAACACATGATGCCGCAATAATTCCTGATGAAATAAGGAAATGTTTCATCGGTGTCTTTTTCTGGATGGCTCTGATGAGTTCAGATAGGAATAAGAATGCTAAAGCAAGGAACAGATAATAGGTCATCTGTGGGTGGTTCGCAGCAATTTGAAGACCCATAAAAAGGGTAGTGACAATGAATCCCCAGATGTATTGTTTTCTGATATACACCAGTAAAATACCGGCCAGCAGCGGTGCAAAATATTCAATGGTATTGACTTTACCATTATGTCCGGCGGCAATAATGATATAAAAATAGGTTGAAAGCCCGAAGAAAGTGGCTCCTAAGAGTGCATATTTCCAATTTCTGACTACTACCATTCCCAAAAGGAAAAAACCTGCAAACAGCAGGAAGAGATAATTAACCGGCCTTGGCAGGAAATTCAGATTGCTGTCGATTTTTTTGATGATGTCACCTTTGAACTGGCTTCCCATCTGATAAGTCGGCATTCCCCCAAACATGGAGTCACTCCAATAGGTCTCATTTCCGGTATTAGCTCTATAATCGAGCAGTTCTTTTGCTCCTCCTCTGTATTGCACGATGTCGTGCTGGAAAAGCTGTTTCCCTGAAAATACAGGAGTGGAATATAAAAATGCTAAAACTATAAATACTACTAATGAAGCTGCAATATAAATTAAGTTTTTATTTTTTGCCATGCTGGTTATTATCTTTTATTTCTTGGAATTTTTACCTTTTGTCCTTACTCTCTTTCACCTCTTCGTAGTCTACCGTTTCTGCGTCCCACTTAAGGTTTTGTTGATTATTCTTATTCGAGTTGTGTAGGTCCTGCTGTTTGTTATTCTGGTTATCATTATTGAAACGATAGCTGTAGAATGTCTTAAAGAAAATTCTTTTCAGAATATTCCAGACAAAGAAAATAATAATGGCAGAGAGTACTAACTCAAGAATGTACTTCATAATTTTTTTGTTTAAAGTTCAGGGCTTAACATGTAAACTTTAAACCCTGAATGTTTATTCAAGTTATTTGGCAGATGGGTTTACCATTACCGAAGAATTGGAAACGCTCTTCATAGACTGAGATTGTTTTCCATCTGAAATGGTTTCTATCTGAGTTGTTTTTACGTTGATATTCTGGTTGGTAATCCATCCAGTACTTTCGTCAAATTTAATGGTTCCGTTCTGAACCAGTTCACTGCTCAGGCTGTGTGTAATTGGCCCTTGAGCTTTCTTTTCTGTTTTCTTAGGAATCCCTCCGGTTACTGCAATTTCTGCTGCTCCGTTTCCTAAACTTTTAAGCACATAATTCGATGTTACTTTTACGCTTCCGCTTGGGTCAGCATTTTCAGAAGTTGACCACTTTTCTCCCATTTTTACTCCTTTTTTAGGAATAATCATCAGGTTTTTATGGAACTGATCTTTCAGTACTTTTTCGTTGAATGACTGTTTAAGGCTCGCTACTACGCTTGCTTTTTCATTGGCATCTTTGATAAGTGTACCTACGGCGTTACCTACTTTTGTGTAAACAGCATCAAATCCGGTAATAGAAATTACATTCCCTTTTGTATCCATCTTCATCTGAAGTTTGTTTCCGGTAAGCGCTTTGTTGACATTCCAGATCATTTTAAGATCATCTTCTTTAGGAAGAGGAAGTTTGGTGTCTACTACTACCGTTTTTCCCTGTGCTGACTGAGAACTTCTCTTTGCTACAAGGTTAAGGGTCATCTCATATACGTTTCCTTTGATGTCATCCACTACAAAATTCATTTCATCTGTAGATTCGCTGGTAGCCGTGATAGATTTTCCCTGAGGATCTGTCATCGTTTTTACATCCCTCTGATAAGTGGTAAGTGGATATGTCTTTCCTTTTTCTAATTTGAAAGTCTGTGTGATAACTCCCGCAGAGTCTTTAATTGCCGGATTTTCTGCCACTTTTGCTACAGAATCAGCAGGAACTTCTATAGTTACTGTCTTTCCGGTTTTAGGATCTACTTTTGTTATTTTTGCCGTTTCTTTTTTACAGGATACAAGGGCTATTGATGATATAAGCGCAAGCGCTGCAATGTTCTTCATTTGATTTTTTTAACTTTATTTTTTACTACTATTTCTTAATCCGCAATATCATGCGGTTTTGCTTCATATTCTCCACCTGATTCATTGGAGAAGATTATGATTCTGTATTTTTGACAGATAAATCTGAAATACATATAAAAATAATATCCTCACAATACTGCAACGTGATTGTATTGCCCTGGTTTATGGATTGGGTATTACGGTCATTTTTTGTCTTACCGCTTCATACAAAATCGCTCCACATGCTACAGATACATTCAGAGATTGAGTTTTTCCTTCAATAGGAAGTTTTATTTTTTCATCAGCATGATGCAATACTTCTTTAGAAATTCCGGTTTCTTCATTTCCCATAACAATAGCGCATGGCTCTGTCATATTAACATCATAAATTAATTTCTGAGCTTTTTCACTGGCTGCATACACAGAAATTCCGCTTTGCTGAAGGAAATCTACTGCATGAGCCAGGTTGTTTTCTTTACATATTTTAATGTTGTAAATAGCACCTGCAGAAGTTTTTATAGCATCGGAGTTAATAGGAGCTGCACCCTTTTCCGGAATGATAACCGCGTCTACTCCTACACATTCTGCCGTTCTGCAGATCGCACCGAAGTTTCTGACATCAGTAAGTCTGTCCAGGATTAAAAGAAAAGGTGTTTTTCCCTGTTCAAATAATTGTGGAACAATATCCTCCACCTTATGAAACGGTACATCCGAAATAAAAGCAACCACACCCTGATGGTTTTTTCTTGTAAAACGGTTCAGTTTTTCAACCGGAACATAATTGGGACGGATTTTATTTTTCGCTAAAATGGCTTTTAATTCAGCATAAATAGGACCCTGAAGTGCATTCTGCACAAAGATCTTGTCAATCGTTTTTCCCGCTTCAATTGCTTCAATCACGGGACGCAGCCCGAAAATAAAATCGTCTTTCATTGAAAATATATTATATAGTTATAGAGTGAATTGTCAATCGTGAATTTTACTTTGTAAGTCAATCTGGCGGATGCATATTTACATTTGACTATTGACTTGCGCAGCAAGATTCACTATCTGCCTTTCTCTCCTAAAATTGCTCTTTTTTGTGCCATCACATATCCGTAATGAAGGGTTTCATGCATATTGTTGAAGATGATAGCATCCTGTATGCTTTTCAGATCCATTCCGAAACTTGTGGTGTAAGGAGTGTAATCTGAGAAGAAATCACTGTCATAATCCTTCATTAAAATCTTTGAAGTTTCTGTAAGCAAAAATTCTAAATCTTCCACTTCAGATTTCTGAACATTTAAGTTGGGTAAAGTTCCTTTCTTGTAGGTCTCAATCCAATACTTATCAATACGGAAAGGATTTCCGCTCAGGTAATAGTGCAGCAGCTGCTGTGTGGCAACAGTATGTGCAATATTCCAGTAGATATTGTTGTTGAAACCATCCGGAATCAGAATCAGGTCTTCATGAGAGGTATTCTGAAGGATATCTAATAGGTTCTTTCTTACCTGTCTGTGTGCTTGAAAATGATAATTCATTTTACAAAATTTTTAATCTCCAAAAATAGTTTAATAAACTGGAAATGACAATTTTTGAACAGATGATTGAAGCAAAATTTATATATTTTTATGAAAAAAATTAATAATCTTATTGAGTTTTAAGCCTTCAGCAATTCATAACCTCGCATCAATGCCGGAATTTTTAACAAACTTTAACTCAAAAATGGCATTTATTATGTTGATTAATGCAAGTATTTATCAGAAATTTACCACTTATTTTAAATCAAGCTATGTCAGAGATATATCAAGCTGAAGATATCCGCCAATTGACGGAAAAAGTAAAAGAAAAAAACTACTTATTTTCTCTTCTGAGACAGGAAATCAACAAAGTTATTATTGGACAGGAATACATGGTAGATCGTCTTTTGGTAGGACTTTTGGGAAATGGACACGTCCTTCTTGAAGGAGTACCGGGACTGGCTAAAACCTTAGCGATAAAAACATTGGCAGACGCTGTTCATGGAGATTTTTCAAGAATTCAGTTTACACCGGATTTACTTCCTGCTGATGTAGTAGGAACCATGATCTTTAATATCAGAGACAATGATTTTTCTATAAAAAAAGGGCCGGTATTTGCGAACTTTGTTTTAGCGGATGAGATCAACCGTGCGCCGGCAAAAGTACAGTCCGCTCTTTTGGAGGTTATGCAGGAAAAACAGGTGACAATTGGTGATGAAACCATGAAACTTCCAAAACCGTTCCTAGTATTGGCAACGCAGAACCCAATTGATCAGGAAGGAACTTATTTGCTGCCTGAAGCACAAAGCGACCGTTTTATGTTGAAGTGTACGATCGATTATCCTGCTTTTGAAGACGAAAGACAGGTGATGAGAATGGTTTCAACATCCCATCAGCCCACAGTGAAACCTGTCATTTCCCTTCAGGATATTGTAGATGCGAAAGAACTTATCAATCAGATTTATCTCGACGAGAAAATTGAAAAATATATACTGGATATGGTGTTTGCAACACGTTATCCGGAAAATTACGGTCTTTCTGAGCTTAAAAATTATATCAGTTTCGGAGCTTCTCCAAGAGCTTCCATTAACCTTGCTATTGCCTCAAGAGCCTATGCCTTCTTAAAAGGAAGAGCATTTGTAATTCCGGAAGATGTAAAAGCACTGGCAAAAGATGTCTTAAGACACAGGATGGGCTTAACCTTTGAAGCTGAAGCAGAAGAAATTTCAACAGAAGAAATTATTAATAGAATTTTAGCAAAAATACAGGCACCATAATGAGTGATGTGATCATAAGAAAAGCAGTTCAGGAGGATTGTGCTCCCATGTTAGGTTTGATAAAAGAATTGGCAGAATATGAAAAAGCATTGCATGAAGTAACCGTTAGTTTGGAGGATTTTACTCAGGATGGTTTCGGAGCTTCTCCCGTTTGGGGAGCTTTCGTGGCAGAATATGAAGGAGAAATAGTTGGAATATCATTGTACTACGACAGATATTCAACATGGAAAGGAAGAAGGCTGTATCTGGAAGATCTGGTTGTGACAGAAAAACTGAGAGGAAAACAAATAGGAAAGAAATTATTTGATGCAACGCTGGAATATGGTAAAACCCATAATTACAGCGGAATGGTATTCCAGGTACTGAACTGGAATGAACCTGCCATCAATTTTTATAAAAAATACAGCCCGAAGTTTGACAATGAGTGGTTGAATGTTTCTATTGAATTAAAAGATTAACCCCGAATTCCGCACTCAACATTAAACTTAGAATTTTAAACATTAAACTCGTCTATGCAGATAAAAGATATTGTAAAAAAAGTAAAGCAGATTGAAATCCGTACCAGAAAAAAGACGGAGGCTGCTTTAATGGGACAATATCACAGTGCCTTTAAAGGGCAGGGGATGACTTTCTCGGAAGTACGTCCCTACCAGTTTGGTGATGAGATCAGAAGAATCGACTGGAATAAAACCGCACGTTTCCGTGAGCCATTTGTAAAAGTGATGGAAGAAGAAAGGGAATTGACAATGATGATTCTCGTTGATATTTCCGCTTCCATGGATTATGGGACAAAGGTTCAGCTGAAAAGGGAATACGTAGCCGAAATTGCGGCCAGTTTAGGCTTTTCAGCAGCAGGTAATAATGATAAAGTAGGGCTGATCTTGTTTGCTGATAAAGTATACAAAGTCATTCCTCCTCAAAAAGGAAGAAAACATATTCTTTCCATTATCAGTAATATTCTCACTGCAGATTATGTTCCGGCAGAATCTAAAATAGACAAGGCAATGGAATATATGATGGGAATTTTTAAAAGAAAATCTCTGGTATTTCTGTTTTCAGATTTTGAGGATGCCTATGATTCCAAAATGCTGAGAGTAGCTTCAAAGAAACATCAGTTGCTGGGAATGAGGATTTATGATGAAAAAGATAATGAAATTCCTGACGTAGGATATGCCCGTTTACTTGATGTGGAAACCGGAAAAGAAATATGGGCCAATACTTCCAGTGCAAGATGGCGATATACCTTCGCGGAAGCTCAAAAACAAAAACTGAGAGCCCTGGAAGAAGATTTTGCCAACAGCTCTGCCAGTTTTATGAATATCAATACCGGCTCAGATTATTCAAAATTATTGTATAATTACTTTCAGAAAAAATAACATCGGGCTTTGCTCGTAATTAAAAAACATGAGGCAGCTGCCTTTATTATTTTAACATTGAGAAAAATACTTTTAATATTATCTTTTCTGATCTGTGCAAATGCTTTTTCACAGATATTATCCTCTAACGTAGAAAAGAAGACTCTTGCTCTGGGAGAAATTAATCATCTTACCATAAAGATTGATAACCTTAATGAACAGCAGGTAACTTCGGCTGCCAAAAATGAGCTGCTCCCTTTTCATTTTGAAGAAACTAAAGACAGTATCGGACAAACGGCTAACACGTATGAAAGAAAGATAGAGTTTGCTGTTTTTGAAGAAGGAAAATTTACCATTCCGGAACTGGAATTCAAAGTAGGAGATCGAATACTTAAAACGATTCCTTATGAAATAGATGTCATTAATACAGCTCAAAAAGCAGATCAGATCAATGATATCATGAATAACAAGCAGGTGAAACTTGAACCCAAAGATTACTGGGAGCTTTACAAGTTTTATATTCTTGCAGCATTGGCAGGGATTGCACTGGTCATTGCCATTATTATGTTTGTAAAATGGGGAAGAAAATCAAAGAGTTCCCCTGTAGTGGCCACCAATCAGACCTTAAAAGAACTTGATTCCCTTAAAAAGAAAAAATATATTGAAGGCGGAAACTTCCGTTCATTTTATGTGGAACTGATCGATATTTCCAGAACCTTCATTACAAAACAATACCGCCTTCCGGCAGATGTACTTCTTACTGATGACCTTATAGATGTCATGAAAAAAAATAATACAATCTCGCAGGACAACGAAAAAATAATAGAAGATGTATTTCTTAGAGGAGACCTGGTGAAATTTGCCAAAACATTCCCGGATCAGGAAACCATGGAAAGAGATTTTGCCAATATCAGGGATTTTGTGAAAAGATCATCCAAAGATTTAGAATTCGAAAACTTAAGAAAGGATGTTTAATTTTGAGTTTTACAGCCCATGGTTTTTGCTGCTTTTTCTGCTGTTTATTCCACTTTTAATTAAGGATATTGGAAGAAATAAAAGAAAAGGTATAAAAGTTCCTACGGTAAAAAATATGGATCATAGCGGTGGCATCCAGGGTGTACTTTTTTTACTGAAAATTTCGAAGTATATCATTCTTTCTGCGTTGATTATTGCCATGGCAAGACCGAGAACGTTTACGATTTCTCAGGACAGAGACGATACAAAAGGGGTTGATATTATGTTATCTATTGATGTTTCCTTAAGTATGCTGGCAAAAGATCTCACTCCGGACAGAATCACAGCATTGAAAGATATTGCCGTGAAATTTGTCCAGAAACGCCCGAACGACAGAATAGGTGTGGTTGCCTATGCGGCTGAAGCTTTTACTAAAGTTCCGGTTACCTCAGATCATCAGGTCGTTATTGATGAAATTAAAAATCTGAATTCTGCAGGTCTTGAACCTGGAACAGCTATCGGAGAAGGTCTTTCCGTAGCGGTGAATCATTTGATTAAAAGCAAAGCCAAAAGTAAAGTAATCATTCTGATGACGGATGGCGTAAGCAATATTCAGAATGCAATTCCTCCACAGATCGCAGCTGAACTGGCAAAAAATAATAATATCAAGGTATATTCAATAGGAATAGGAACCAATGGTTATGCACTGATGCCGACATCTCAGGATATTTTTGGAGACCTTATTTTTACGGAAACAGAGGTTACCATTGATGAAAATACCTTGAGAGAAATAGCACACACAACGGGAGGTAAATATTTCAGAGCTACCTCAAACAGCAGTCTGGAAGAAGTATATAACGAGATCAACCAGCTGGAAAAATCTGATGTAAAGGTTTCCAAGCTGTACAATTATGAAGAATATTTCAAAATATTCCTTTGGATTGCACTGGCTATATTGGTGTTGGATGCATTGTTGAGATGGGTGTTTTATAAAATTTTAAGCTGATGAGTTGGTCTTTAGGAAATTATTGGTATTTATTTTTGCTGTTGCTTCTGCCGCTGTTAGCTTCTTTCTTGATCCGTTTTTTACAATGGAGAAAGAAGAAGAGAGAAATTTTTGCAGGTAGCCAGTTTCATGATAATTTATTCGAAAAAAGTTCGGGATTTACAAAATTTTTCCCCGCCTTATATTTATTGGGTACATTGTTCCTTATATTCTCTATCATTGACCTTCTGAACGGTTCAGAAGAGGTAAAAAGTACCCAAAAACTGAACAATGTGATCTTTATGCTGGATGTATCCAATTCTATGAACGCTGAAGATATAGATCCAAGCCGTTTGACAGAAGCCAAAAATCTGATGCTGGCTACCATGAAGAAAATGAATAATGACAAGGTAGGTATCGTGATTTTTGCAGGAAATGCCATGTCTATTATGCCTCTGACAACAGATTATAATTCTGCCGAAACTTATATCAGCGGTATTGAAACCAGCTCTATGCAGATTCAGGGAACAGATTTTCTGAAAGGAATGCAGGCTGCTGCTGAAAAATTTAAAAATGTAAGCAAAGGATCCAGAAAAGTAATTCTTTTGAGTGACGGTGAAGATAATGAAGGAAATGATAATGCTGCCATCAGATTGGCTAATAAAGAAGGAATAAGCATTACTTCTGTAGGAGTGGGTACAGATGAAGGTGCTCCGGTTCCGGAATATGTGTTCGGACAGCTGATGGGTTATAAAACCGATGCCAACGGAGGTACGGTGATTTCAAAAAGACAGACAGAAGCATTAAAGAAAATGGCTGAATCTACAGACGGAAATTATATTGACGGAAATAATATCAATGAAGCTCCGGACAGAATTGTAGAAGCAGTTAATAAAAAATCTGCCGGTGCGGAAACTATGGTGAAATCGCAAAATGCCAATCATTATTACCAGTATTTTCTTGCAGTATCTCTTCTGTTTTTCTTTTTAATTTATATTTTTAATCCCAAAAAAGACTTTAATGTGTAGAATTCCTTTATTTATAGAAGAAATTCTACAACTACTTTAACCGAATTTTAACAAATAAAACTCTGTTTCTTAACATATAAAGGAATAATTTTGCAAGTGATGAATACTAAAATCATATTTTTATCGTTTATTGTTGCCCTTTCGTTCTCAGGCGTCATGTTTGGGCAGGAAAGCTATAGAAATTTAGTGTATGAAGGCAATCAGAAATTTGACGGTAAAGATTATGAAGGTGCCTCCTCCAAATATATGGAAGCGATAAAATCCAATGATAAAGATTTTACCGCTCATTACAATATGGGGAACGCATTGTATAAAAGTAAAAAATACGAAGAAGCAAAAGCTGAGTTTGAAAAAGCAGAAAAACTTTCACAGACACTTTCCGATAAAACGGCTGCTCTTCATAATTTAGGGAATGCTTATATGCAGATGAATCAGCCGGAAAAAGCTGCTGATTATTATAAAAAAGCTTTGAAGCAGGATCCCCACAGTGAGGTAACGAGAAAAAATTATGAGATTGCCAAACTGAAAGAGAAAGAAAAACAACAGCAAAAAAACGAACAGAATAACTCAGGAAAAGGCGGCGGCGGAAATGATCAGAACAAAGAGGATGATCAGAAAGGCGACAAAGACAAAAAACAGGATCAGGGTAACGGCCCACAAAACGAAGGTAAAAGTGACCAGGGTGACAATCCTAAGCAGAATCAAAATAATGAAGGCAGAATGCCAAAGAATCTTGAAAATGCGATCTTAGATAAAATAAACGAAAAAGAAAAAGAAACCGCCAGAAGAATTTTAAATAAAAATTCTTATTCGATGCCTGAAAGCAACGAGAAGGATTGGTGATGCAGCACAAATTAATTTACATATTGCTTACTCTGGCATCCGTAATTACTTACGGACAGGTAAATCTGTCTATGGACGCAGATAAAACCGAATATGCGGGTAAGGATATCATTAATCTGACCATTGTTCTTGAACTTAACGGAAGTGATCTTGTACAGCAGACAGGTTTTCAGCTTCCGGATCTTTCAAAATTTAATATTATAGGAAGCGGATCTGTTACCAATACCGTTATTGATCCGGCTACCAATACTTTAATTACCCAAAAAGTTTCCAGAATTGCTCTTGAGCCTAAGAAAAAAGGGAAAATAAAGATCGGTTCCGTTCTTGTTACCGTAAACAACAGGATTTATAAAACAGAACCTTTTGATGTCAATATCCGTGATATTGTCGACAGAAGATCATTGGCTGCCAATACCTCCAATGAGGTCTATCTGAACATGGAAATTGATGACCGGGATGTATATCAGGATCAGCCTACCGTAGCTGTTCTGAGAGTGTATTCAAGAAATATGGATAACCTGAGAAAGGTGAAAAATATCCGTCTTCCTCAGCAGGACAATATCAATGTACATCCTATCAATTTTGATAAATCTGAGATAGATCCTTCAGGATATGGAAATATGCCTTCACAGGTTCTGGCTATGTTTATGGTATTTCCGAATGAAGCCGGATATGTTGAAATTCCAGGAGTATCCGCTTCGGTAAGTACTTATTCAAATAAAACAAAAATTGTTTCCAATAAAGTTAAAATCAATGTAAGAAAGCTTCCTGAAGGAGCTCCGGAATGTTTTAAAAATGCTGTTGGTAACTTTAATGTCAACTTATACAACGCTTCCAAAGAAAAACCTGAAGCCAAAAAGCCTCTGAATGTAGTGGTGAAAGTTTCAGGAGAAGGTAATTTACCGGATATGGAACTTCCTAGAATTGCTGCTTCTCCGGACTATGAAGTTTTTGCACCGAAAATTACCTCTAAAGTAGCTCCGGGAACTGCGGGAATGAAAGGTGAAATCCTGGCTAATTATGTGATTATTCCTAAAAAATCAGGGGTAATTTCAATTAAGACAGAGCAATTTGCTTTCTTTGATCCTGCCAATAAAGAATATGTAGATCTTGGACAGAAAACACTGGATCTTAACGCATTTTCTCATGATCAGATTATGGAGGCTCGTTCTACGGTAGAAAAAGTAAACGAATACACCAATAACCTTTTGGAGACAGTAAATACTCCGGTGTTAAAAACCACTTCATTTAAAGTAAAAGAAAAAAGTAAATTCCACTGGAATATTCTTTTAACCAATATTGCTATTCTGATCAGCTTATTTGTTGCGTATCTGTTATTTAAAAATTGGCAAAAAAAACGTACATTAGTTAGGGAAACTGTACCTTCAAAACCTTTAGGTTCAGTAGCTGAAACAGAAAAGGAGATCAGAGAATTGATGAAAACAGATATCAATGATTATTTCGGATATCTGGAAAATCTTAAAGATAACGGAGAGTATGAAAAGTTTTTTGTAACTCTGGAAGAATTGGATGAAGAAGTAAGAAGTCAGTATTTTCAGGGCTCTGCTTCCGAGTTTAAGACTTTTCTTGAAAAGCACAACGGTTCTTCAGTGGCAGAAGAATACAGCAAGCTGCAGCAGAAAGTTCAGATGGAGAAATACAATCCTGTGAAATCAACTGAAGCTCTTGAAGAACTTTTAAAAACTATTGTTAATTTATATTCACAAATTAACAAATAATCAGTTTATTTTCATATTTTTGCGAAATTTTTAATTACAAATAGATGGAAATTTTTGATGGTTTTTCTTTTAAAGAGGTTGTTACCAGCTTTATGGTTCTTTTTGCTGTTATTGATATTATAGGCTCAGTTCCTATTATAGTAAGTCTTCAGCAGAAGTTTGGACAGATTGAAGCGGGAAGGGCTGCTATTACTGCCGGAGCTATTATGATTGTTTTCCTGTTCGTAGGAAATAAGATTCTTAAGCTTATTGGAGTTGATGTAAATTCCTTTGCTATTGCCGGAGCTTTTGTGATTTTTGTCATAGCGCTGGAAATGATTTTAGGGATTGAAATTAATAAAACTACTGAAGCAAAGGCCGCATCTATTGTACCCATCGCATTTCCGCTGGTTGCTGGTGCTGGAACCCTGACTACTGCACTATCCCTCAGAGCTGAATTTCATGATATTAATATTATCTGCGGAATTATTCTTAATACAATTTTCGTATATTTGGTGCTGAAATCAGCGAAATGGCTGGAAAGGAAAATCGGGGATGCTACCTTAATGATCCTTCAGAAAGTTTTCGGAATCATCCTTTTGGCAATTTCAATTAAATTATTCACCGCAAATTTTGCCCAGTTGGTGCAGAATTATATTAATTTTTAAAGAGTCATGAAGAAGTTTTATAAAGTATTTTTAGTACTGTTTATTGTATTCATCACCATCAATCTTTATGCTATCAACTGGCAAGCAACAGATATTCTTGGAGATGAAGATAACATTAAGTTTGTATTCTCAGCGGGTGCTGCAGCAATAGGTCTTATCCTGCTTTTTGTAATGGATACCTGGAGCAGAATTGGTGTAAAGAAATAAATTGAATTTCTCAATATAGATATAGCCTCTTTCTTTTTGAAGGAGGTTTTTGTTTTTTTAGGTGACAGGTTTTTAGGTAGCAGGGGGCTGGATGATAGTAATTATGAATTATGAATTTTCGCCGTTATTAAAAACATTATTGGATTTCATATTCAATAGAAACAGGCTTTAGCCAAGCTTATAATTATGGTGCAAAGTTCGCAAAGGTATTATTAGCCACTTTAAAATCGTTCGCAAGGGCGTTGCACTCAGCAAGGAAAACTATATGCAAATATCCGTGAAAATCTGTGCAATCTGTGATCAACTTAACACGTAAAATAATATGATCTAAAAAATAGCCAAGTTTTTCAATATCGCTTCAGATTTCAGTTCTGTTTCTCTCCATTCTTTGTCCGGATTGCTTTGAGCTGTTATTCCGCCTCCCACAAAAATATGTACAGAATCTTTATAAAGCCTTGCACAGCGTAGATTTACAAAATAAAGAATACTTTGTTGTGTTTCAACTTTTATATAGCCTGCATAAAATTCACGGGGAAATTTTTCATATTTACGGATATTCTCATTACAAAAATCTTTTGGAATACCACAGACAGCCGGAGTAGGATGCAGGTCCTGAATAATTTGATCAAGGTCTTCAGGTTTTATACTGGTTTTAAAATCTGTTCGTAAATGTTTGATATTACCGGAAATATGATCATAGGTTTCCGATTGTTGTACGTTGTCAGAATAGTTCTTAAGAATATCCTGAATGTAATTGGTAACCGGCTTTTGTTCTTCAATTTCTTTATCAGACCATTCTTCAGATACGGGAAGAGTTCCGGCAAGAGCCATAGTTTCAAATTCGTGAGTCGTTTTATTAAACTTCCCTAATACTTCCGAGAAAGCTCCCATCCAAGCATTTTTTCCATCATTAAACAGATATCTGAAGGCATTGGGGTAAGTTTCGCATAGATTTTTGAAACTCTCTTTATAATCGATAGATGTAAATTCTGTAAAAATCTTTTTTCTGGAGTAAACCATCTTTGGCAGGTGATTTTCTTTAATCACTTCAATTACTTTCTGTAATGTTTCGCAGTATTCTTCTTTTGTTTCGGCAGAAGAAGCAGTAGAATCGCTTATCAGGCTTTTGTTATTAATAGAAGTATGAGCAAATTCTGCAGCATCAATTTCAAAAATATCTCCGCTGAAGCTGATCTGTTCTAAGCTGTTATAGGAAAAAAAAGTGACAGCATTTTTTGTGTTTTTTTCATCCGCAGACAGCAGTCTCTCGTCAAAAGGAAATTTGAAATAAATCATGGGTTATGAAAGATTTTGAAAATCATCATTGGGAAATATTATAGAAAATTCCCCCCTGTGATTTTCCTTTCTACAAAGGTATTACTAGTCTTAAAGATGTCAAAATAAAAAGAGCTTAAATTTAATTTAAGCTCTTTATTTTTTATGTTGATGCAATTTATCTGTGAATGATATTGTTCGTCATTGTAGTATGATTGATCAAAACTCCTTTTTCATCACGGATTTCAATTTCAGAAACGTGCATGGTTTTACCTTTTCTGATAAAACGTGCCGTAGCAGTTACAATACCATCTTTTTTGCTTCTTAAATGATTGGAATTGATATTGGTTCCTACTCCGTAATATTTTTCACCATCGATAAAAATATTAGACAGGCTTGACCCTAAGGTTTCAGCTAAAACGCAGCTAGCTCCTCCATGCATGATCCCAAACGGCTGATGGGTTCTTGGGAGAACAGGCATTGTGGCTGTAAGGGTTTCGTTTTCAAGATCAATATCGATAAATTTGATTTCAAGGGTTTTGGCAAGAGTTACATCTCCCCACTTATTGATGAATGCTAATATTTCTTCTTTTGTCTTACCTTTCATTTTAATAATTGATAAATGATGATTAATTTTGCTTCTAGCTTCTAGCTTCTAGCTTCTAGCTTCTAGCTCGGTTCCCATAATATCGGGATTCCAGTTGGTAGGCACTTTGGGAACAATGTCATTTTTTATATAATAGTCCTGGATTTCCTGCATAATCTCTGAAAAAGGGACTGATGCTATTCTTTCATAGGGAATGGTGTAGCCCAGATAAACAATTTTTCTTTTAAAATCTCCTGCTGCCAGAACAATAGGAACTTTTGCAGCCAAAGCCATGTGATAGAATCCTTTTCTCCATTTGGGTACCCAGCTTCTCGTTCCTTCCGGAGTAATAACAAGACTGAAATCTTCCTTTGAAAACTGGTTGGCTACGAAATTCACAAGGTCATTTTTCTGGCTCCTGTCGATCCCAATACCTCCAAGCCCTTTTACGATACCTCCATACCAGGCTTTGGTGTGGGCATCTTTAATAATAATCTTTAAAGGTTTTTCCAAAGACCAATAGGCGAAATTTCCTAAAATGTACTCCATATTATGAGTGTGTGGTGCTACCACAAGGATACACCTGTTCAGATTGTTGACATCGCCCTGCAGAACGACTTTCCAACCTAATATTTTTAACATTGCTTTGCCTAACAGCTTTTTCATAAATTTCCTGGATTAAAAACAAAAAAGTATAACCAAGCTTTGGTTATACTTTACAAATATATTGAAATATTATCGCTCTTAAAACAAACCGCTAATTAAATCTACGATTTTCATTACGAATTCCATTGCAAATTGTATCATGATAAGGCTGTGTTTTTGATTATTTGGTTATTAAATTTAGCTTTACGAAATTAAAACTTTTTTTTCACATAATAAACTAAATAGAGATTTATTTTCACTTTTCTGAGAGAAGAAGGGTGTGAATTTCAAACGGTTGCCATCCACCCACACCTTCTGCCACTCTCTGAAGTTAATTATTTAGTTTGTATGGAAATTTCGTTTTTTCCGTCTTTGATTTTGATGTCCATATCTTTATTTGATTTTTTGATAGTAGACACTGCAGAATCAATTACTTTCTTTGCATGGCTGTTCGGAACCTTTTTTCCATTGACGATGATACTGTCCTGATCATCAGAGTTATACTCAATACTGGAACCGTTTACCGTGATTTTATTTTTTTCAATTCTGATACCGTTGTTGTCTTCATCCCCATCCTGATCGCTGTCATTGATACCGTCTCCGTCTAAGTCACCATCCATGTTGATATGGTCTTTTTTCATAGATATAACCACCATTTTCTGAGGAACTACAAGTTCATAATCAAGTCTGTAATCTCTGAATCTGTGTTCATATGGATATTTGATGTAGTTTGGAAGTAATACTTTATTATTTACCACTTCTACAGGAACTGTCAGCTGGATAGGGAAGTTATATCCTTTTCCTTCTTTTTTGATGATCAGATAAGGCGTTTTAATATCTGGTTTTCTTGTAACATCTACAGAAATATAATCTTCCTCATACACCGATCTTTTATCAGAGTAAATATCATTGTTGTACGCTTTAAAGCTCTGAGGAATGTTGATCTGTTTTACATCCACATACACAGTATCTGAAGTAGTTTTGATGGCAACATTTTCTACGTCTTCCTTGCTTCCTCTGTAAATCATGTCTTTCTTAGCCATGCTTATTCCGAAGTAAGTTCCAAGCCCGATCAAAAGAAGGAATAAACCACCTACAACCCATCCGATATTTCTCAGTTTTGTTTTTGGAGAGAAAATCTTGATGCTTAATAAGCTGAAAAGGATTGCCGGGATTAAGCTTCCGATCACCATCATCGCAGCAAGCACTTTGTCAAGCCCCTGATCATCCATATAGAATCTGATCTCATTAGCTCCCGGGAAGTCTGTATCCATTCCGAAAAGACCGAATAATACAAATACTCCGATAATACTTCCTACAGCCATCAGTACGAAGAATCCTCCTACGATATACTTGAATACATTCCAGACTCCGCTGCTTGCATTGTTGATATATGGCTTGTTTTCGTTGTAGATTTCTCCGACCCTCTGAGTAGATTCATTGGCAAATTGTACCAATTTGTTAGACTCATTCTTAAGATTGTCGAAGTTCATAGGCTTTCCCTGCATTTTCAGGAAATCTGCTGCTGTTTCAGCTTTTGGAAGTACGATCCAAAGGATTACATATAAAAGACCTATTAATGAAGAGGAAATGGCTGCTGTGAAAATTCCTAATACGAAGATTCCCAGCCAGATTGCTCTCATGGTAGTAATATCCATTCCTACATATTGAGCTAAACCTGCACAGACTCCTGCTACTTTTTGTTTTTCCGGATCACGGAACAGCTGCTTTTTATCGGTATAATGAGTCCCTGAATTATTGTTTCTGGCAGATGTTTTTTCAGAATAATAAGCTTCTTCCTGTTCTTCGATTTTTTCAGGGCTTCCGATCTGTGCGATTACCTTTTCTACATCGGTATCGTTAATCACTTCACGTTTTCCTAAAGAATCTTTGAAAATCTCCACCATTCTTATTTCTATGTCATGCATTACTTCATCAGCCTCAGAAGCATCCAGAGAGCTTCTCAGTGCGTTCAGGTAATCGCTGAGCTTTATATATGCGTGTTCTTCTATGGTAAAAGAAAAACCTGCGAGTCCTATTGAGAGTGTCTTGTTCATAGCTTTGTTTTTTAATTTTGTTGAGTGATTTGGTTTACTGAGGCTGTCAGTTCATTCCATGTATTGAGAAGTTCATCCAGGAAAAGTTTTCCTTTTTCTGTGATCTGATAATATTTTCTGGGTGGTCCTCCGGTAGATTCTTCCCATCTGTAAGAGAGAAACTCTCCGTTTTTAAGTCTTGTAAGAAGAGGGTAGAGGGTTCCTTCCACTACATCCAGTTTTCCTTTTTTCAGTTCGTCAATAAGATCAGAAACATACATTTCGCGGTTATTGATGAGACTTAGAATACAGAATTCCAGAATTCCTTTTCGCATTTGCGCTTTGGTATTTTCGGTATTCATCTTTGATAAGTTTTGTTAATTAGTTATATAATTTTCGAAGTTCGGAACCTAGCTAGTTGTACCTATTTCGATTTTACATTACAAAGATATGTAATTAAAATGGTATTATGCAATACAAAGTAGTGAAATTTTTAAAATAAATTATTTAATATACTGATAATCAAATAAATAATTTTCGTTTAAAATTTATTGGAAATAGATTTGAATGAAAAATGGTGAAAAAAACACTTAAATTTTAAGTAAGAATGAAAGAAATGAAGAGAAAAGAAAAGTAACCAGCTATCATTCATTACTCATTATCTGATTTTGAGGTCCGTATCAGTATTCGTATTTTTGTTAGAAATAAAAACACCTAAATCATTTGTAAAAAGTAAATCTAAAAGTACTTACAAAAGAAAAGATAAATAATAAACGGGTAACCACAGGGTATGCTCTTCAGAACAATATAACAGAGAAAAGTAAAATGAAAATTCAGAAAGAGATCAATTTTATTCTTGCAGTGGATGCACTTAAAAATGTACAGCGAAGAAATTATAATGCAGATGATTCCCGAAGAGAGAATACGGCGGAACATTCCTGGCAGATTATCATTCTTGCCCAGATCCTTTATCCGTATGCTAAAAACCGTGCAGATATTGATTTATTAAGGGTGATAAGAATGCTTTCCATTCATGATCTTGTGGAGATTGAAGCGGGAGATACTTTTATTTTTGATGAAAAAGCAATGGTAGGAAAATTTGAAAGAGAGAAAGCTTCAGCCCAAAAAATCTTTGGAATTCTGGATGAGCCTTTACGTACAGAATTTTTTAACCTGTGGCTTGAGTTTGAAGAAGAGACAACACCGGATGCTATTTTTGCCTGCGGGATCGACAGGATTATGCCGTTTATTTTAAATTCCCATACTACAGGAAAGAGCTGGACGGAAGCAGGAGTAACAGAAAAACAAATCCGAAATATGCTTGAAAATGCTATCAGCAGAGCATCGGATGAAATGGGAGAGGCTTTTGAACTTCTTTTAAACAGAAGTCTGGAAACGGAAAAAGTGTTGAAATAATAAAAAAAAAGACACTGTCCGGTTATTGATTGGGCAGTGTCTTTTTTTATGGATATCTCATGAATTTTTATGAGGCCAGCAATAAATAGTTATCAGGGTTTAATAAAACTCCCTGCTGCGAATAAAATCCAGCCATACTGTTCCATACATAAAACCTCATTTCAAAATTCCTGTAAGTAGTTTCCAGTTTAAATTTCACCTGTTTTCCGTCTTTGGACCACACCGGGTTTTTCACGGTAATTATTGTATTACCGGTTTCTTTTCCATCTACATATTCGAATAATCTCAGTTGAAGAGTCTGTGTTTTTTTCATAGGCTCCGTGAATTGTACCACTATATTGTTGAGATCAGCTTTTTCAAAATCTTTGTTATTGGCATTCACAACGGATGGCTGAGAAATTTTGTTTCCTATTTTCTTCGTCCATTTTAATAATGGGACATATAATTTTTCCAGCTTCTTTTCCTTTTTATAAAGCTCTGCAACCTTTTCAGAAAACAGGGTCTGTGCAATAAATCCACGTCGGATATTCACTTTGTGATAGATCGCAGAAAGGCTGTCTGTTTTTTCCTTTGGAAATTTTTCTTTGATAAATAAATCGTAAACAGCCCATGTCATATATTCATTGAATGAACTGATACCCGGATATCCTGACTTCTTATCCCATTTCGCCAGACTGAAGCTTTCCGTTATCTCCTTTGAATACTGATCTGAAACAGGATTAACATAACCATGATCTATTTCTGAAAATACGGTGTGATTATCCAGAAGTCTTCGGGCAATATTATTTTTTAAATTTCCAAGGATAAGATCTTGTCCGATATCAGGGAAGTCAACGGTTAATGAACTGTTGATGTCTCTATGGCAATTCTGTCCGCCTACCAGAGGAGAAATGGCGATAACATATTTCTTATCTCCTTCATTGGCTGGTCTTGCTGCTATTTTATCCAAAAAAGCATAGGTGTCATTGATGTAATAATACTCTTTGTAGTTCGAGATGATGGTATTATAAAACTGCTGATGATTTTTATAAAAGGTTCTATAATTCGATTTCTTCACAAAATCATTAATTAGTTCCAGGTTTTCATCTACTTCTTTGGGACCAAATGAATTGAATGGGAAATCTCTTTTAAGTAAACCACTTTCATCAAAAGAAAATGCATAGAAATCGGTTCGAAAACCTAAGAATTTTTTCCAGTCTTTTCTGGAATAGTTTACTTTTTTTAATAGGGGATGATCTTTTACAGGCTCAAAATAAGACATGATTTCATCATAATACGGAGGGATTTTCTGGACGTCATATGGATCTGTTTTACCGTATTCTGTGAGTGCTAAAATGATATTTCCCAATTCATAACTTTCCGGGAGTTCAATTTTGACGTCTTTTTGTGCTGTTAGTGATACTGAAAGGATGAGTGTAATGATTAAAATAATTTTTTTCATGTAATATTAGTTCTTCTATAGTTTTAGGAAAAGGGTAAAAAATTTCCTGAGGCCTAAATTAAAGAAAACCTGAATGAATTCCAATCATTATCGTCAATACGTAAATAGATTGTTTTGAATGGAAAAATTTCGGGCGGCCAAAGGCCGCCCGAAATTTATTTATAGTATCTGAATTGGTTTTTTGAATTCATCGATGGCTACAAAAGTAAAATCACCTACAATAGCTTTTTCTCTTTCATAGGAATACATCTGTTCAGTGTAAATTTCAACATTCACTTTCATACTGGTTTTTCCCACGTATGAAACTTTCCCGATCAGTTCCACAATGGTTCCGGCAGGAATAGGTTTTTTGAAATCAATCTTATCACTGCTTACGGTTACCACTCTTTTTCTGGCAAAACGGGTTGCTGTGATAAAAGCTACTTCATCCATCAGCTGCATGGCTGTACCTCCGAAAAGAGTGTCATAATGATTGGTAGTGTTAGGGAAAACCGCTTTAAAGATTCTGGTTTCGGATGCTTCAATTCTTTCTTCTGTAGTCATATATCATTATTAATTAAAGCGATAAGAAATGATTGGAAACAACAGAATAATGACAGGAACTTACAGAATTCCTGAAACAATCCATCAGATCAATACAACTTCAAATCGCGAAAGTTACATGTTTAAGAAAAAGGCAGGTCTCCTGACTTGTAACATCATTTATCTCCTTCCCATACCTCGCACAGTGGATCTTTGATAAAGACTTCAGTTACTTACAGTTGCGCGACAGTCCGTGATTTTCACACGGTTCCCTTTTAATCTGCAGTGATGCAGAACCAATTTCTGTGATGAATAAGCGTAAAAACTTTTCGAATGCAAAAATAATGAATTTATTCCGGATTATGATAAATAATCTGGCTGATTACTCTTCCTTTCTTAATTGTCCACAGGGTAGTATATCTGTTTTCTCCTGAACCATTGATCATATAAAGAAAAATATTATCATTGTCAAGAGATGTTACTCCTACTTTCTCAAAATCCATGGTAGGCTGGAACATATTTTTGATAGCTTCTCTTACAAAAACAGATCCTCTTCCGGGCTGCTGCACTCTGATGGATTTGATTTCGGTCATTCCTTCAGGAAGGTCATTTCCAATTCCCCACGGTTTTACTTTATCAATGGTAAGAATCTTTCCATCCGCATCTTTTTCCTTTTTACGGTATCCTGCATTGGAAGGATAAATATCAATCACCACTTTGCTTCTTTGGGCAGTAGGGATTTTAGGATCCGAATTGTCGGTGAAAATAAGGGATCTTCCATTTTTAGATTTAGATGGAGTATAGGCGGGAAGCTGGTCCACATATGCAATACGCCCTTTATTCACCATACCTTCTTTATCAAGAGTTTCATACCGTACAAAAGGCTTGTCGTCATCCTGTTTTTCCGGATATTTGATCCAGATCCATTCTGTTTCTCCCGGAGCCGGTTTTACATAAACAAATACATCTCCTTTGCGCATACGGATCTTGTCTACAATTTTTCGGTAATCGTCTTTATGTACACGTACGTTAGCATATCCTTCCTCAGCTTTTACCACTCCAAAAGGAACTTTTGTCTGTGCCTTTACAAAGGTTATAGATAAGATACTGATAGCGGATAAATAGAATGCTTTGTTTATGAAAGTCATCATGAAATTTTTTTGATCTTCCAAATATATAAATTAAATGCTTTTCGGAAGATAATTATACCGCTGCAGTTCACTTAAATCTTGTATTTGTTTCAGATGACCGTCTGAAAGCAGAAATATACGTTCAGAAATATCCAGAACATCTTTAAAATTATGATCAGAAATAATGAAACCTTTATGTGCTGACTCCCGCAGTATATTTTTCTTTAATTCTTCAGTAACCTTTGGAGAAAGACTATGGAATGGCTCGTCCAGTAAAATAAAATGGGCTTCAGAATAAATAATCATCAGGGTTTCAATAATTCTCTGTTCACCTTTAGAAAGGTTTTTAGGTTTTTCATGGAGGAAAGGCTGTATGAATTCTGAAGTAAAAAGTAGTTCAGTATTCTTTTGATTGCAAAAAAGAGGAATCAGGTTTTTGATTTTTACATACCTGGGTAAAAAGAGATCCTGTGGTAAGTAAGCAATTCTGTTTTTTCTATCGGAAATGGTTTTCAAAATGGTATGATCATATCTTATAAACTGCGTATTACCATGTTCAATCCCGAAGATAATTTTTAGAAGCGTTGATTTTCCGCTACCATTTCTGCCTAATAACCCTGTAATTTGCCCTGTTTCACATCCTATATAAATATCCTGCAGAATTTTTCTTTCATTAAAAGATTTTGTTACACTATCAACATGAAGTTTACTCATAAAAACAATGTTATAATTTTTACAATAACCCCTGATACTATTGTTCCTGCCCAAAGAAAAATCCTTGAAAACCCTGAATTGGCATAAAAGTAATATTCGCTTTTAAACCTTATTTCATACATAAAGTAATGAAGAACAGGTAAAATCAGAAGAAAACTTAATCCAAATGTTTCAAGCCTGTAGGGAAGCAGAAAACAAATAAGTAATGAAAACAGTAACGCAGGAAGCAGTATTTTTTTATAAAAGATCCAAAGAATAGTAAAGTTTCTCACAATGTTTAATACTTTATGAATTCAAATATATTAAAAACCTTTATACAAGAGAGAATTAAAAGATTCATTAAAAAATAAAATTAAAAGCGAGAACACTGAAAAGTGCTCTCGCTGTATTTGTGTAACTTAATCCTTAGATAGATTAATTAAATTCTCTCAAGTTCATCCGCATCAATCGTGGTTTTGAAAGTTCCGTAATTGACGATCACTTTGTTTCTGGAAATTTTCTCAATAGTTCCTACACTGGTACTTCCTGTAATACGAACACGTTGTCCAATCTTCATCCAGACAGCGCGGTCGGTTTTACGTTTTTCTTCCAGTCTTTCATTGGTTTCAGCAATTTTTTCAATCACCTCTTCTTTTTTCAGCTGTTGAGTAATTTTTCTCTTAACAACCTGCAGACGTTTGGTTTCATCTTTATCACTGCCCAGTTTTCGGAATTTTTCCTGCTCAAGAAGTTTTACAAAATCTTTTACAACATCCTTCCTGGATTTCCCTTTGGTATAGCTGTCGATGAATGCTTCAATCTTATTTCCAAACTGAAGTTTGCGGTGTTCCTCTTCATATAATTTCTGGAAATTGAACAGTTTCTGCTGAAGCTGGTCATTCAGTTTCTGAAGGTTATCACGCTTATCTTCTACAGACTCTTTTCTTTCTGCAAGATCGGATTTCAGTTTTTCAACTTCAAATTTTTCCTGCTGCAGTTTTACAATCGTTTTGTCAAGATTCACAATATCATGCTCTACCTTTTTCTTGGCAGAATGGATAATGAATCTCGGAATTTTATTCTTTTCTGCAACTTCAAACGTAAATGAACTTCCTGCCTGTCCTACTTCCAGCTTATACATCGGTTCCAAAGTTTCTTCATTGAAGAGCATGGCTGCATTCTGAGCGTTGGGAAGCTGCTCTATTACCAGTTTAATATTGGTATAGTGCGTTGTGATGATGGCAAAACTCTTTTTGTCATAGAAAAACTCCATAAAACTTTCTGCCAGCGCACCTCCAAGTTCAGGATCAGAACCCGTACCGAATTCATCAATAAGCAGAAGGGTATTGGCATCTGCTTCACGGATGATTCCTGACATTTTCTTCAATCTTGATGAATAGGTCGATAAATGGTTTTCAATGGACTGGTTATCTCCAATATCCGTCATGATTTTCTCAAAGAAAAACATTTCAGACTTTGGGTGAACAGGAACAAGAATACCACTCTGAATCATCAGCTGCAATAGTCCAACTGTTTTCAGGGTAATTGATTTTCCGCCGGCATTCGGACCGGAAATACAGATAATCCTGTTATGTTCTGTTAAAGTAAGTGTCTGAGGGTGAATTGTTTTGTTCTCAACTCTGTTTCTTAACCATAAAAGAGGATGATAAGCATCTTTTAATCTAAGCGTTTTATGATGGTTGATTTTAGGAAGAACTCCGTTGATCAGTTCACCAAATTTTGCTTTAGCTCTCGTAAGATCAAGGTCAAAAATATACACCTGATATCTCCATAGCTGAGGTTGAAATTCTGCCAGTTCGGCAGTAAGCTTACGGAGAACTTTATCAATTTCTTTTTTTTCTTCCTCTTCATTTTCACGCAGCTTGAAATAGTGTTTTACAACACTGTCCGGCTGAATATACGTAATGGAACCCGTTTTGGAAATTCCTAATGTTCTTCCGGCAACCCTTTTTTTGAATCCTGATTTTACCGCCAGAACTCTCTGGTCATCAATAATCGTTTCCCGGATATCGTCCAGAAAATCACTCTGTCCATACGTGGTAAGCGCACGGTTAAAATTTTCCTGGATTGCTTTTTTAGCAAGCTGAATTTCAGTTCTTATCCCTTTCAAAGCTGGAGAAGCCTCATTTTTCACTTCACCAAAACGGTTAAAAACCTTATCTACCTTTTCAATGATCTCTTTTCTGAATTCCAGTACAGAAACTTCTTCTAATAACGTAGGAAACGTTTCCGGCATGGTAGGGAAGAATTTCTGAAGTCTTCCGATCTGTTCCGTGATGGTTTTTATTTTGATGAAAGCAGCATTTTCCAGACGGTAGTTCTCAATCAGCATCAATTTCAGCTCACTTTCAATATCTTCATACTCATCAAACGGAATCGCATTTGAACTTTCAAAACTCGACAGATATTCTGACGTTTTTTTTAATGAAAGTTCCGCCTCGTCAATTTCCATCGGACGAAGTTGAAGAATTTTTTCTCTTGTTTTCGGAGAATACGCAAATGGGGAGATTTCCGCGAGCAATTGCGGAAACTCTAATTCGTCTAAATCTTCTTTATCTATATACACAGTGCAAATTTAGTGAGAATTTTGATTATTACGTATATCTGAGAGATGTACAGAATAAATTAACCATGAATTTAATAGGATTGAGCTGCTTTTATTACATTTGAGCCATGAAACTGGAAACCGAAAGATTATTATTGAAAAACATCAACGAAAGCCATGTTGATGATATTTTGCGCATTCGAAGTAATGAAGTAATCAATCGGTTTGTTATAAGAAACTCACCGAAGAATAATTATGATGCACTTCAGTTTATTTTGACCATTAAGGAGAGAACTAAGAATAACCAAACTTTTTATTGGGGGATTTCTTTAAAAGATCAGCCGGATCTTATCGGAACCATCTGTCTCTGGAATTTTTCTGAAGACCGGAAGAAAGCAGAAGTTGGTTACGAACTGTTGCCGGAGTATCACCGAAAAGGAATTATGTCTGAGGCATTAAAAGCGGTTTTAGATGTTGGTTTTAATGAATTACATTTAGATGAAATTGTTGCTATTACCAATACATTCAATGAAAATTCAAAAGGTCTTCTTTTAAAACACCATTTTATTTTGCAGGAAGGAAAGCAGGATGAAGGTTTTCCGGATAATATTATCTTTAGCTTGAAAAGAGCTTCAGCCAACTCTTATGAGATCTGCTAGGTTTTTCTCTATCTTTATTGCCGATTGACATTACATATGAAAAATGAAATAAAATCTTTAACGGGACTTAGAGGGATTGTTGCATTATGGGTAGCGTTTTTTCATTTTAGTTTTTTTAGGAATGAATTCATTCAGGATGTAGTAGGAAAGGGATATGTAGCAGTTGATATTTTTTTTGTGTTAAGTGCTTTTTTACTAACAGTTTCTTATTCCGGAAAATTGAAGAATCTGAATTATAAAGTAATAGAGGTTTTTTATAAAAAAAGAATCAACAGGATTTATCCTGTGTACATTATATCAGTAGTTTTTATAGCATTATTTTTAATGAAGCCTTCTGTAGCGGGATTCTTCATAAACGCCACCTTATTACAGTGTTTTTTTAACCCGGATTATCTGCTGAATGTGGTCTATTGGTCACTGAGTACAGAATGGGTTTGCTATCTGATATTCCCTTTTATGTTATGGTTCATCCTGTATTATAAAATACGCAGCGAAATTTTAATCATCATAAGTTTGGTTTTGAGGTTTCTTCTTCCTTATTTACCCGGACATTTATATATTGGCTCCGAACATCCCATGGAAATAGGAGAGTCACCAAGATATCTTGATCTTCCTTATGGTTTTGTTTCCCTGTTAAGAACAGTTTCTTCCTATTTTCTTGGTATTGGAGCTGCTCTTTTACCATCATTTAAAATGAAGAAAGAAAACCAGATCCTTTATATCATTATCCTATTGTTTGTGTCCATGTTGTTTGTGGAAAAAGGGCTGTTGTTTATCCCCTTATTATCAGCATTGATGATTAAATATCTCTATGAAGGAAAGCCTAACTATCTCAAAACATTTTTAGAAACCAAGGCTGTGTATTTTTTAGGAAATATTTCTTACTCGTTATACATTATCCATTATATGGTGAAGAAGCAGGATTTTGTTATTGTGAATAATTACCATCTTAATAATCTTTTGTTAATCTCTCTTTCACTATTGCTGTCCTATTTTTCGTATATGCTTATTGAAAGAAAAGTGAAGATATTTAAAGTATAATGGAAGCCCTTATTTTAATATTATTATTTTTGCAGTATGACCTGGACAGAAATTTTAGCCCCCATAAAAAGTACGGAATACTTTACTACCCTTTGGGAGAAAGTGAAGAATGAATATGCAACAACCAAAGTTTTCCCGCCAAAAAATCAGATCTTCAGAGCATTGGAACTTACTGCTTTTGATGATATTGAAGTGGTGATTATTGGCCAGGATCCTTACCATAACGATTATCAGGCAAATGGTTTATGCTTTTCTGTTTCTGAGCAGGTTGCCGCACCGCCCTCACTTAAAAATATTTTTATTGAGCTAAAAGATGATTTGGGAGTGGTAAGAACTTCCAAAGAACTTGATGATTGGGGAAGACAGGGCGTTTTACTGCTGAATGCTACATTAACGGTTCGTGCGCATTCACCCAATTCACATAAAGACCTTGGCTGGGAAAAATTCACCAATTTTATCATTAAGGAAATTTCAGATAAAAAAGAAAATGTAGTGTTTGTATTGTGGGGCGCTTTTGCACAAAAAAAAGCCGAACTCATAGATCCGGCTAAACATTTTATTCTTAAATCGGCACACCCTTCACCTTTTTCTGTATACAGAGGTTTTTTTGGAAGCAAGCCTTTCTCAAAAATCAATGAATACCTTGTTTCCAAGGGAAAAAAGCCTATTTCCTGGTAGAATCAGCTGATTGATCTGCTTTTTCTATCGTAATTCCGATTTTATATTTTCCGGCTAATGCTTTTGCTCCATCCTGAGATTTCGGATACGGAGCAATATCCTGCAATGTAATAGTGTAACCATTAAATTCTGTCGATTGGTGATAATTTCTTCCCGGGAAATCTCCGCTGGCGAGGTTCAGAATCATCGGACGGGTAGAAGTTCCCATTACTTCCACCTGGGCAAGAGCAACTCCTGCCCAGATGCAATTGACTCCTTCAGGACAACGGCTGTCTTCAGAAACCCCTTTGAATGTCACATTCATCTGGTATTCTCTTAAAAACTTGTTTTCTCCTTCATTCAGGTAGATAACACCGTCTTTCTGGTTATTTGTAGTTGTTGATTTTGTACCTGTAGACATTTCAGCAGCTTTTGTATTCATCCTGGATTTCTTTTGGGCATCACATCCTGTTAATGCAAATATTCCCAGACTGAGTATGATAACTTTATGGAACATAGTTTCTTATATTTAATTAAATGACGTTAAACATATCAAGTAATACTACCAAAAACATTGCCACTCCCACCACAAAACTGAATCCGGTTCCATAAATGAATCCAATCAATGCTCCTTTGGTTGATTGTAAGGCTTTATTCATATCCTTGCTGTCGTGAAGTAATTCACCAATAAATACCCCTGCAAACATTCCTATCAGAAATCCCAACGGAATCGGAATAAAAATTCCAATAATAGTTCCAATAAAAGAACCGATACTTCCCCAACGGGTACCTCCATATTTTCTGTTGGTCTTTGCCGGAATTACATAGCTTAATACTACTGAAGCTAAGGTAAGAATTCCGAAGGCCCAGATATAAATCATGGAAAGATCAGCATCCGTTCCGAATTTATAGATCAAAAGTCCACAGATACTCAGTAAAAGACCAGGCAATACCGGAAGAAAAGTACCCAATATTCCAATAAATAATAAAATGAGGCAGAAAATATTAATAATTGTTGTATCCATTCTTAAAAAAAATATACATGCAATATAAAAAAAGTGACCTTATAAAAAGCCACTTTGAGAACTGAGTTATAAAATTTTATTACAAATTTAAGATTACGTATTCCAGAATCGGTCCTGCTTTACCGATATTTCCGCTTGCATGGTTATGAAATGTGGTATAGTAGATATTTCCACTACTTGTTGTTCCTGAACATGATCCCACGTAATCACCGTGCGCCTGGTGAGCATTCCAGGCATTCTGATTAATGGTAATGGTAACATTGTTGCCACCTGCCGTATGATGGCAGATCGTCATATGATTATTGTTTAAAGATGTTCCCACTGAGATTTTAGGAGCCGTTTTATCCACATATTTATTAGTTCTTATCATCAAAGGTTCATTACCTTTCTGTACCAGTACTTCCCAGAATGTAGGATCATAATGCTGAATTTTTTCCCATAAAGACATATCATACTGAATATCCAGTGTGCTAAACCCTAATGCTGCCGCCATAGCAGTATTGGTAACACTACAGTTATTATACATGGCAGAATTTCCGGTGTTGGTAAAACAAATCTTTGTGAGATCCAGAAAACCTCCATAAGTACTGCAGCCTGAAACGTATTTATCTCCCCCTACCAGATAAGCTGCTGCCCAGTCTGAGGTGTAAATGCTTCCGCCATTCGTGATAAAAGTAGAAAGATTACTGAAAACAGAAAGATCATTACCGGGAGAGTTGGTTCCCGTCTGTGCAGGATTACGTGAACCGCAGTTCAGGAAAATAATATCATACTGAGAAATGGTATTGAAATTTTTTAAATCCTGATAGCTGATTTCTGTCGCGGTGTAACCAAGACTTGTAATAATGGCCTCTATCTCGTCATAACTACCTTCTACATAAGCTATTTTTGCAATCTGATTCAGTTTGGAATCTTTGCTGGCAACACTGGTTGTTTCATTTTTATTAACCGTAATGGGAATTTCAGTCCTGAAATTAAGGCCATTGCCAGTCTGGATGTGAAGGGTTGTATTTCCCTCAGGTGCAGTCAGGCTGAATGAACCATCCGCATTGGAATACGTGTGATAAACCTGATTTTTGCTGTCAATAGTAAATACAATGGCACCGCCAATAGGTTTTGTTCCGTTTTTAGCAAATACTTTGCCTTCTACAGTTCCAGTGGATACTGTTTTGGAAACTTCCGGGTTGATCGAGTCATCACCGCCTTTACAATTGACTAACAGTACAAGGCTGCACAGCATGATGAACAAGTAGTTTTGTTTCATATTTAATTGGTTTTGATGGGTTTAGTTTTAATCAAATTTAATTAATTTTTGATATTAAAACATTAAAAGTGGAAATTATTTTAATATTTTTTATTTAAATCTGTAATTAATAGTTAATTTTTCATCTATAATTGTGGTTTGTGGTAGACTTACTATTTTTTAAGATCATTGCTCATAATTTTTATTAAATATTTTAGGGTGAATAGCTTTTGGGATGAAAATTGATTGTGAATAGTAAAATGATGATTCTTAATTTCATAAATTTGCCGTGATGAATGACCAGTTACAAGAAACCAAAAACTTTATACAGGAGCTAAGCGAGCAGCTTTATATTTACATTACCCGGATTTCACCTTCCGGGCTGGATTGGATTTTTCATATCATTGTAAAATTGAGCTTACTTCTTGTCCTGTTTTTTATTGCCGATTTTATTTTTAAGTTCATCATCAATTCCGTATTCAGATTATTTCATAATGAACAGAAGTTTCCGATCTTAAAATCCATTTACCAGTCGAAAATCACCAATTCTGTAGCTCATTTTGCTGCTTTGATTGCTGTTGCCGGGATTCAGGGATCTGTTTTTCCGGAAAATGCACTGCCAAAAACAACCATCTTTATCATAAGATGTATCAATCTGGGATTGGTCCTGATATTAGCGGGAATGCTTTACAGATCACTGACAGCTTTCAGGAATTATTTCAGCATTAAACAGGATTTCTATAAAATAATGGCGCTTAATGCCATTTCCGAAACTGTAAAAATTTTAGGACTTTTCATATTTACAGTAGTGGGACTCTGTGTGATTTTCGGAATCAAAGGAACCACTATTGTAGGAAGTCTTGGGGCAATTACAGCTGTTCTGGTATTGGTTTTCAGAGATACTATTCTTGGGTTTGTAACAGGTCTTCACGTGGCTACTTCCAAAAATCTGAAAGTAGGAGACTGGGTAAGTATTCCGAAATACAGCATCGAAGGAAATATTACGGAGATCAACCTTTTGACAACCAAAATTACCAACTTTGATAAAACAGTTTCTACGATTCCCACTTATGATTTGATGACCACCGAGATCAAGAATATGCAGGTGATGTCTGAATCTAATACCCGAAGGATTAAGAAATCAATTTACTTTAACATTAATTCTTTTAAGTTTCTTACGGATGAAGATATTGAACGGTTAAAAGAAATCAATTTAATTTCTGATTATCTGAAAGAAAAGACTTCTGAAATCAGAAAAGAAAAAGAAGGCCTGGAACATAAAGATAAAATTGTGAATGGAAAACAGCTTACCAATATCGGAGTTTTCCGGTACTATGCACAACAGTATATCGAAAATGATCCTGATGTGGATAAAAACGGAACGAGAATGGTGCGCCAGCTGGAGATTACCCCACAAGGGCTGCCACTTGAAGTATACTGTTTTGCCAATGATTCACAATGGGAACGTTTTGAGCAGATTCAGGCCGATATTTTTGACCATTTACTGGTGGCTTCGAAAGAATTTGAACTTCAGGTGATGCAGGTAAGCGTGAAGGTTTAGAAAAGCTTGAAGGCAGAAGAGCAAGCTGGAAGTTTCAGCACCTTTAAAACAAATTTTAATTAAATTTTTAAATGATCATGAATATAGAAGACCAAAGGAAGTACAATGTCTGGATTTACTTACAGCCTCAGGCTTCAAGCTTCTAACATATCATATCTAACATCTACAATAAAAAATGACAAAACTAAGCGTAAACATTAATAAAATTGCGACGTTAAGAAATGCAAGAGGAGGTGAAACCCCAAGTGTTACAGAAGCTGCTGTAAAAATTCAGGAATTCGGAGGACAGGGAATTACCATACACCCAAGACCTGATGAAAGGCATATCACAAGAAAAGATGTCTATGATCTGAAGCCGTTGGTTACGACTGAGTTTAATATTGAAGGAAACCCTCATCAGAGCTTTATCGATATGGTACTGGAGGTGAAGCCTGAACAGGTGACTCTCGTACCGGATGCTGATGACGCTATTACATCCAATGCAGGCTGGGATACCCAGAAACATCTCGATTACCTTACAGACATCATTGCAGAATTTAAAAAAGCAGGAATCCGTACTTCTATTTTTCTGGATCCTTTGCCGGAATTGGTAGAATATGCAGCTAAAACAGGTGCAGACAGAATAGAATTGTATACAGAAGCTTATGCAAAAAATTACCTTACCAATAAAGAACAAGCTATAAAACCTTATTACGACACAGCTGTAGAAGCTACAAAATTCGGATTGGGAATCAATGCCGGGCATGATCTGAGCTTGGAAAACCTGAAATATTTTTCAGATACCATTCCGAACCTTCTGGAAGTATCTATCGGACACGCTTTGGTTTCTGAAGCACTTTATATGGGATTGGAAAATACGGTTCAGGCTTATCTGAAGAGACTGGCAAAATGGTAAAAAATATGGAAATCTTAAACTCAAAAATATTTGGCGAAAATGTAACGAATACGCCGCTTCTTGTATTTCACGGACTATTCGGAATGCTCGACAACTGGGGAAGTTTCGGAAAGGATCTGGGAGAATATCTTCCGGTACACCTGATCGATCTTAGAAACCACGGAAGAAGCTTTCACTCAGAAAGTATGTCTCATGATGATCTGGCAGATGATATTGCCCGTTATATGGATCATTATGGTATTCAGAAAGCTCATGTTCTGGGACATTCATTAGGAGGAAAAGCAGTGATGCAGTTTGCGATAAAATATACTGAACGGGTTGAAAAACTGATCGTTGTAGATATTTCGCCTAAAGCATATCCGCCGCATCATCAGGGAATTATTAAAGCGCTGGAGACCGTTGATTTCAATACGGTAACTTCAAGAAATGAAGTGGAAGCCGTCCTGAACCAATATATTCCTGAAAGATCTACCGTACAGTTTCTTACGAAAAACCTGTATTGGGATGATAATAAAAAACTGGGCTGGAGATTCAATCTTAAAACGCTATCTGAAAAATATACAGAATTTGTCTCCAATGCCATTAAATTTGGGGTTTTTGAAGGTGATACACTGTTTATTGCAGGAGCAAAATCCAACTATATCCTTCCACAGGACGAATTCGGTATCAAACAGCAATTTCCTAAAGCTAAAATTGTGACAGTAAAGAATGCCGGACATTGGGTACAGGCAGAAAATCCGGTTGATTTTGCAAATGTTGTCAAGGATTTTCTTGGTTTGAATTGATTTTATACTCTGATTTTTAGTTTTATGTTAAAATTTTATTAAAAATTTATATTATTTCTCCATGAGTTGAAATTTTTGTACTTTGCGTTTGTCAAAACGATAAAAATATTAACTTATGGAAAACAAAAATTCAAAAAAGAAGCCATTCTTTGCGTCATTCTTAGAGAAGCAGGTTAAAGACCCTGAAACAATAACAGGAGGAGGTCTTACTTCTGCTGCTGCAGATCAGATTACTTCAGTAATCAAGGATCATATCACTACTACAGCGCTTGAAGACAGCATTACAAAGCCTAATAATGACAATGTAACGATGAAATATCCTTCAGACGGTGATGAAGGTGTTTTAGAATTAGACTAAATATAAATACAGCTTAAGCTAATATATCAACCCAAAACTAAAACATTATGAAAAGCAACAACTCAAAGAAAAAGCCGTTTTTCGCATCATTTTTAGAAAAACAGGTAAAAGATCCTGAAACAGTAAAAGGAGGAACAGATATCTCAATTCCTGAAAGAGATGTCATTACAAAACCGGCAATAGATACAGTGACTTCTCCAAAAGACGATATGATGCACACGCTGAAATATCCTTCTGATGGTGATGATGATACAATCAACGTTCCACTGTAAGATCAGAAAGAATATTAAATAAAATAGTAGGGGAAACTTAGACATTAAGTTTCCCTTTTTAATACAACCGGCAAATGATTCTCTGCATCACTCACTCACAGGATTTTTATAATATTGATCTCTTTTTCGAATATCTGGCTTCTAAAAATATTCCTTATTTCAGACTGAATTCTGACCGCCTGAACCATCTTCAGAAAATCAGCATTTATGAAAACTCATTTGAACTGACCGATGAGTCCGGAAATACCATTCATTCTGATGCCATTAAAGGAGTATGGCATAGAAAAGCCTGGAGAATCAGCGCTCCCGAAGAACTGGATCAGGATTATGAAAAAATCTTTCTCAATGAATATGGAAGTCTGAGGTATAATCTGATAACATCTTTAGAAGATATTCCCTGGATCAACCCTTATGAAAATGAAAAAAAAATAGATGGAAATAAGATCTTTCAGCTGAAAATAGCACAAAGAAATAACTTAACCATTCCCAAAACCATTTTTTCTAATGATGAAGAAAAAATAACAACATTTTTCCATCAATACTGTCAGGGAAAAGCCATTGCGAAGCTTCACGGAGTTACGGCAAAAACAATGTCAGGAGAAAATATGATTTCTACCACAGTTATTGAGGAAGAATCTCTTGAACACCTTTCAGATATCGCGTATTGTCCGATGATTTTTCAACCCTACATTGACAAAGAATACGAATTACGAATCATGTATGTAGACGGTGAGTTCTTCACAGGAAAAATCAATAACAGTGAAAATGTAGACTGGAGAGTGGCCCGTGAAGGGTATTTCTGGGAAATATATGAATTACCTGAATCCGTTAAAGCCAATCTCACTTCCATGATGAACGAAATGGGACTTTATACAGGAGCGATCGATATGATCAAAGGAAGAGACGGAGCGTATTACTTCCTTGAAGTCAATCCGCAGGGAGAATGGGGAATGCTTCAGAAAGAGCTGGGATTTCCCATCGCAGAAAGAATTGCCGACAACCTTATCAAAAGAATTAATTTCCATGAATAAAATTTTAATAATTACCCATACCGCAGATAACTTTTCCATTGAAAAAGTTACAGAATACATAGAAAAAAATAATTGTGAAGTCATTCGCTTTGATGTAGACGTTTATCCATTACAAAACAAACTGTCCACTATTTTCCAGGATGGAGAATGGATCAGTTACCTTGAAACTCCTGAAACAAAACATCGTTTGGACGATATTTCTGCCATCTGGTACAGAAGAGCTTACAATATCGGAAAAGGATTAAAAGAAGAAATGGATTCTAAGTTCTACGGTGCGGCTATGGGAGAAATCAGAAATACCCTTTTTGGTTTCTTTGAATCTGTGGATGCTTATTCTTTAGGAAAGCCTAGTATTTACAGAAGGCTCGACAGTAAAGAAGAACAGTTGAAAATTGCAGATAAATTAGGTCTTACCATTCCGGCAACCTGTCTTACCAATAATCCTGATGAGGCAAGAAAATTTATCCTGAAACATCAAAATGTGGTGGCAAAAATGCAAACCGGTTTTGCTATTTATGAAAACGGTGTGGAAAATGTAGTGTTTACGAATGTTGTGGGAGAGGATAAGCTGGAAGAGCTGGATTCGTTATTATATTGTCCTATGCAGTTTCAGCAGATGATTCAGAAGAAAAAAGAGCTTCGTATTACCATTGTGGGAAGAGATGTGTATGCATTCGAAATAGATTCCCAGCAGTCTGAAGACGCAAAAGTAGACTGGAGAAAAGACGGTGTTAATCTTATTGATAAATGGAACAGAACAGAACTTCCGGCAGGTGTAGAAGCAAAACTGCTTGAATTGCTTGATATGTACAACGTAGATTACGGAGCCATAGACATGATTGTTTCTCCTGAAGACGAATATTATTTTATCGAGATCAATGCGGCAGGAGAATTCTTCTGGCTGGATAATCTTACAGAAGGAAACCTTATTTCCAAAAGCATTGCAGATGTTCTCTGCGACAAAGCTCCAAGAAGAAATAATGAGGTAATGGCTTAAAAACAATGTGCTTTTTGAGCATAAAAGTCCTGAAAGTTGTCAATTCTTTCAGGACTTTTCATTTGGATGATCTACTGAAATTAAAATTTTCCGGTTTGTTGTATTCGGAATGATAATATTGGTTAAATTAAGTTGAATTATGCTTTAAAAATCGCAAATTTGCAAAAACAGTTTTTCTAAAGAATTTTTACCGATCCGGAAGAATTGCCGGATAGAAAATATTGTTATATTTTAGTCAGCAATCAAGTAAAATAATTAATGATTTTTGTAACGGGTGCTACCGGAATTCTGGGAAGAATAATTGTACTGGAACTTCTTAAAAGAGGAAAAAATGTACGTGCTTCCAAAAGACCGGGCAGCAATTTAAACGAAGTAAAGCATTCATACAGCTTTTATACGGAGAATCCCGACGATTTTTTCAATAAAATTGAATGGGTAAACGTGGATTTTGATGACCTCGATTCCTTAAAAACTGCACTGCAAGATGTAGATGAAGTATATCATTGTGCTGCAAAAGTGAGTTTTCATCCCAAAGATGAAAAAGAAATGTACCATACGAATATCAATGGTACAGAAAATCTTTTGTATGCCTGCGAAGGATCAGGCGTTAAAAAATTTCTCCATGTAAGTTCCGTTGCCGTCCTGGACAATTTCAATGAAAAAGGAGAACTTGATGAAGAATCTGACTTTAATCCGAAACTGGAACATTCTGCATACGCTATTTCTAAACATTTATCAGAAATGGAAGCCTGGAGAGCTTCAGCAGAAGGTCTGAATGTGATCATTATCAATCCCGGAATGATCGTAGGAAGCGGAAACTGGAGTCAAAGCAGCGGTGAGCTTTTCTCAACCTTTGAAGACAATAGTTTTACCTTTTCAGGAGGTTCTGCCTACGTTGATGTAAGAGATGTAGCCAATACCGCTATTGGATTAATGGAAAATAATCTTTTCGGGGAACGTTTTATTATTGTCGCTGAAAACAAGAGGTATGCAGACCTTGCCAAACAGGTAAGAACACGATTGGGGCTTAAAGATGCCAGAATTCTTTCACAATCTGTACTCAATATCGGAAGAGTTGCCAATATCCTTTTCGGATGGCTCATTCCAAAACTGAAAATGGTTACCCGATCAAATATCGAGGCCATTTCTTCATTCAACACCATTTCCAATCACAAAGTCAGAGAAAAACTAAACTATCAGTTTATCCCTGTAAAAGAAAGCATAGACTTTCACCTGAATAATTATATTAACGACAAAAAGCTGAAGAAATGAACCTTGCAGAGGCAATTATCCTTAAAAATGTAGAAAAACATCCTATAAAAGCAGCTATCGGATTTAAAAAGAAAGATGCAGCATGGAAAGAGCTGAGCTGGAAAAAATTCAGTGAGATTATTTTTAAAACGGCCAATGCTTTAAAAGAATCCGGAGTTCAGGAGAATGACAGAGTCGCTATTTATTCAGACAATTCATCGGAATGGATGATTATGGATCTGGCTTCTTTGGCGATTGGTGCTGTCACGGTACCTGTTTATTCTACCAATAATGCTGAGCAGGCAGAACATATCATCAACGATTCCGGAGCGAAGGCTGTTTTAGTAGGAAATCAAATGCAGTATGATGCCTGTCTTGAGTTTTTACATAAAGAAGAAAACAATCTGGAAACCATTATTGTTTCCAAAAAAGCAGTGTGGATCAAGAAAGAATTCAACAGTTTTTATCTTGAAGATTTTATCGCAAAAGCTTCATCAGAACTTGAGATCTGTAAAAAAGAAAATGATGATACAGCCACATTGATCTATACTTCCGGAACTACCGGAATCCCAAAAGGAGTAATGCTTACCCATGGAAATTTCATCAGGGCATTCGACTCACACTTTGAGTTTTTTAAGTTTAAAAACTTTGAAGAAGAACTTTCACTGGCATTTTTACCCTTAAGCCACGTTTTTGAAAGAAGCTGGAGCTTACTTTGTTTATACGGTGGTGCACGTGTTTATTTCCTTGAAGATCCTAAAAATGTAGCCAAAGCACTGGAAGAAGTAAAACCTACTGCCATGTGCGCCGTACCAAGGTTTTTCCAGAAAGTATATGCCGGAGTTCTTGAAAAAGCGGAAGAAGGTTCATCATTGAAGAAAAAGATTTTCGACTGGGCGATTAAAACCGGATGGGAAACCGCAGAATTAAGAAGAAATGAAAGACCGGTACCTTTTGGATTAAAATTCAAAGAATCTGTAGCTGATATGCTGGTTTTCAGTAAAATTAAAAATAAAATGGGTGGAAGACTTTGGTTCCTGCCTTGTGGCGGCGCTTCTTTGTCGCCGGAAGTTACCCGTTTCTTTGAATCAGTGGGAATTCATGTAACAGTAGGATATGGGTTAACGGAAACTACGGCAACATTGACGCTTTTCCCTCTCACTCACTTTGAACATGGTACGAGTGGAAAACCACTTCCTGGAGTAGAAATGCGTATTGGAGAAAATGATGAAATCCAGGCCAGAGGCAACGGAATCATGAAAGGCTATTACAACAAGCCTGAAGAAACCGAGAAAGTATTCACAGATGACGGATGGTTCAAAACCGGTGATGCAGGAAAATTTGATGATAAAGGAAACCTGATCATTACAGACAGAATCAAAGATCTGATGAAAACTTCCAACGGAAAATACATTGCTCCCCAACAGATTGAAAATCTTCTGACCAACAATAATTTTATCCAGCAGATTATGCTGGTTGCAGAAGGAAGACAGTTTGTTTCAGCATTGATTGTTCCCAATTTTGAGTTTTTACAGGAGTATATCAAAAAGAATAATATTCCTTTTACCAATTGGGAAGAGGCGGTAAAAAATGAAAAGATAATCAATCTTTATAAAGAGAAAATTAAAGAATTACAAAACCATCTGGCAGACTATGAAAAAGTGAAGAAATTCACCTTAATGCCTGCCGAATTTGATATCAATACCGGAGAAATTACTCCTACCTTGAAAGTCAAAAGAAATGTAGTGATTAAAAAATACGCAGATATTATAGAGAAAATGTACTAAACAGTACACTTAAATTAAACTATGACGACACAAGATTTTATAGGAAAAGAAAATTTCACCATTCATACCCAAACGGTTTCAGAAAGCTGTCCGTCCAATATTGCCCTGATCAAATACTGGGGAAAATATGCTGATCAGATTCCTGCTAATCCAAGCATCAGTTATACCTTAAACCATTGCAAGACCAATACTTCAATGGAATTTACAGCGAACGAGCCTTTTTCAGTACAGACTTTCCTGGCTGGAAATGAAGAAGTGAAATTTGCCGAAAAAATTGAAAAATATTTCAGAAATATAGAGCAGTATCTTCCGTGGATTTTAAAAGGAAAATATATCATCAGGACAGAAAATACTTTTCCTCATAGTTCCGGGATTGCAAGTTCAGCTTCAGGATTTGGAGCCATTGCAAAATGTCTGATGTCTTTAGATGCTTCCTTTACTGAAAAAACATCTGAAGAAGAGTCATTGAGAAAAGCTTCATTCTTAGCAAGATTAGGAAGTGGAAGTGCATGCAGAAGCTTATATAACGGACTTGTGGTGTGGGGAAAAACGGATGAGGTAGCCGGAAGCTCAGATTTGTTCGGAGTACAATATCCTGATGCAGAAATTCATGAAGTCTTCAAAAACTTTAATGACTGGGTTTTGCTGATTCATGAAGGACAGAAAAGTGTTTCTTCAACGGTAGGACATGGTTTGATGAATACCAATCCTTATGCAGAAAGAAGATTCCGGGAAGCAAGGGAAAACTTTGTTCCCATGAAAGAAATCCTGAAAAACGGAGATTTGGAACGTTTCATCAAGCTGGTAGAACATGAAGCACTTACACTGCATGCGATGATGATGATGAGTGATCCTGCTTTTATCCTGATGAAAACAGGAACTTTGGAAGTTATCAATAAAATATGGGATTTCAGAAGAGAAACCGGTCTTCCTTTATTCTTTACGCTGGATGCAGGAGCGAATGTTCACCTTCTGTTTCCATGCAATGGTTCTGAGGAACAGATGAAAGCCTTTATTGAAGCTGAATTATTACAGCATACTCAAAAAAATGGAGTAGTAAAGGATGTGATGAGATTCTAAATAAGAATAAATATTCAATGGGAGTGGGCTTTTTAGCCCACTTTTTTAATCCTCAGTAACAACCGTTTCCCGTTCGCCATCTTCTTTCTTTCCTTCCTCTATCATGATTTCAGCCTCAGCTTTCTCCTCAGATGTTGCTGTTTCTATCAATTCTTCCTGCTCATCGTTGTGATGATCTATGAAAAACTCGCAGTAGACCGGAAGGTGGTCTGATCCAAAATTCTCCAATGTCTTCAGCTGTTGAATAAAAATATCTTCACTGTGAAACATCAGATCGATAGGAAACCTTAAAAGACGGTATTTTGCATGAAACGTAGAAACAAAAGAGTGCCCGATTCTGGGATCTATGAGGTGACTGGTTTTTCTGAAAAGAACAGATGATCGTGACCATGCAACATTATTGAAGTCTCCTACCACAATAACCGGTTTTTGGATTTCTTTTACACGCTTGGCAGTACTTAAAAGATCGCCATCTCTTTCCTTTGATGTTTCTTCCTCCGTAGGACTTGGCGGCGGAGGATGAACCCCGAAGAAAACAAAAGAAAAGCCATCAGCTGTTTTCATGTGGATCTCGATGCTCGGAATATCATCAGCTACAAAATAATGGGTTTTCGCTTCCTTAATCTCAACTTTTGAATAAAAATGCATCCCATAGGTGTTTTCGAGAGTCACTTTATGTTGGAAACCGTATTCTTTTTCTAAAGGTCTCATTGCTTTTTCCCAATCGCCATTGCTTTCCATGGTCATGAAAAAATCAGGATTATGTTTTTTGACAAGTCCGATGAATTTCTCATACTCTTTATTGAACTGATACACATTGGCGGAAATAAAATGCAGTTTATCAGAAGACCTGTGACGCTGTCTGTGTTTTTTTACAGGATAGAAATGGGTATATCTGATCAATGTTTGACCATGATAAATGAACATAACCAGCAGAAGACCCTGATAATACCAGAAATATTCTGTAGAATCTATGAAGAAACCTAATAGAAAAGTAAAGCATATAAGGTAGGTGACCTGTATTTTAGCAAATTCAGGAACTCTGAATATCCAGTGAGAATACTGTATTTTTGGTAATATAGTCATGACCAGAAGAACTATGGCCAGTGTCAGGTAAATAATCCACATATAAAATCTCTGAAATAATTGGGTTACAATTTAAGGAAAATGAATTTTAAAATTTGTTAATCAATTTAAATTTTATTTTATCTATTTTTAATTATCTAAATCCATACTATGAATAAAATAATTTTATTTCTTGTTCTTATCAGTATTTCGTGTTTCGGCCAGCAGAATAAAGATATTGAAAAACCTATCCGAAACCTGTTCCTTGGTATGAAAAATGCAGACTCTGAGTTGGTAAAATCCGCTTTTGCAGAGAATGCAGTGCTGCAGACCATTACAAAAGAGGGTACTGTAAAAAGTAACAGCATACAGGATTTTGTTGTTTCGGTTTCAAAATTTACAAAAGGAGATCTGGATGAAAGAATTATTATAGAAGCCATTCATACGGATGGAAATCTGGCCAGTGTATTTACTCCTTATTCTTTTTATGTAAAGGGGAAATTATCCCATTGCGGGGCTAATAGTTTTCAGCTCGTAAAACAGAATACCGAATGGAAAATTCAGTATATTATTGATACAAGAAGAAAAGATAACTGTAAAGAAATACAGTAATAAAATTAAAAATTAGTTTAAAATCAGAAAAAATGAAGATTCATCATATCGCCATCATCTGTTCAGATTATGCCGTTTCGAAGGCATTTTATACGGAAATTTTAGATCTGAATATCATCCGTGAAGTATACAGAGAAGAAAGACAGTCTTATAAACTTGATCTGGCCATAGGAGATCATTATGTGATTGAGCTGTTTTCCTTTCCTAATCCCCCACAGCGGCCGTCACGTCCCGAAGCATGTGGCTTAAGGCATCTCGCTTTTTCTGTAGAAAATGTTTCGGAAAAGCGAAATGAACTCATGGAAAAAGGGTTAAACTGTGAAGAAATCCGAATCGATGAATTCACCGGAAAAGAATTTTTCTTTACCCGGGATCCCGACCAGCTGCCGTTAGAGTTTTATGAAATGTGAAAAATTAGTGGGCGTATCCTGCAAAGAAACTCACCGCCATAATCGCTAAAACAATAGAAGAAATGACTACATATACGTAGTCTTTTTCTTTTAAATAGCCTATTAAAGCAAAAACAATTCTCATCAGAGGCGTGAAGATCAATAAAAGAATACCCAGCTGAATAATAGCCGTACCTTCTCCTTTACATAAAGAGTCCCAGAAATGGCCCCATACTTTTTCGGAAGAAGTTCCTACCACAAGACTGGTATATTTTTCAGGCATTTTAAAACCCTCAAAAAATAACTTGACAAAACCAATCAGCGATGTAGCCACAGACAGAATAACACCCAGTCTCAGAAGATTTCCTACCGAACGGTTCAGATCTACATCTGTAAAATTCTTTTTCATTATCTGAAGCTTTTGTTGATACCGTTATACATCATGTAAATAGAAAGAATGGTAATAACAATGGCAAAAAATACTTTTAATTTTTTAGTCTTCGATACCATCAGTGTTTTTGAACCTATAAAACTTCCGATAACAACTCCTATCAATACGGGAGCCACAATTACCGGAATGATTTCACCTCTCTGGAAGTAGATCAGTGCACTGGCCACAGCCGTTACTCCGATCATGAAATTACTGGTAGTTGTAGATACTTTGAAAGGAAGCTTCATCATATTGTCCATCGCCAAAACTTTCAATGCACCGGAACCAATTCCTAGAAGTCCGGACATTGCTCCCGCAAACATCATCATCAAAAATCCGGGAACAGTATTTCTTGCAGAATAGCTTTTCAATACTCCTTTATCAGGGAATGTTCCGTATAATTTCAGTTTTTCTTCCAAACTTCCTTTTACTAAAGGTTCCTGGTGATCAGGTTTTCCTTTAAGATTTAAAATAACTGTTAGAAGAAGAATACTTGCAAAAATAATTCCGATGGTATTGGGGTTAAGCATTCCGGAAACCAGGGCACCAATAATAGCTCCTGCTGTGGTGGCTATTTCGAGAAACATTCCGATTCTCATATTGGTAAAGCCTTCTTTTACGAAAGCTACTGCCGCCCCGGAAGAAGTTCCGATCACAGAGATAAGCGAAGCACCGATAGCATAATGCATTGGAACACCAAAACCTAGCGTTAATAAAGGAATGATAATAACTCCTCCTCCTAAACCTGTAAGCGAACCTAAAAGACCCGCAGAAATTGCGCCAAGGAAGAGTATGATGATTTCTGACATACTACAAATAATATTACAAATATAAAATTATTGTGGTAGTCTGCCAAACATTTGAAAAAGATAAATTTAACGTATTTTTGCATGCATGAAAAATGAGTTGAAATTATTTTATATCATCCTCGGGGCAACACCTGAAGGAAGAAATATAGAACAGCACGATGTTTTCTTCGGAATAGCGGAAAATCTTAAAGATCTGGTTCCTGATATGAAAGAATTTTGGAAGGAAGCTGAAGGAAAAATTCATCTGGACTGCTATCAGGAAGTGAGATTTGCAGATGGGTACAAAGTGGAGATTGTAGAAAAAGGAGAGAAATCTTCGGAAAATCAGTTGTTTTTTCTGAATTTAGGCGGGTACAAACCTGGTTTTTTTGAAGAATTTCATGAGCAGCACTTAATGGTAGGACAGTCTATGGGAGAAATTGTAAAAAGAGCAAAAGTAACCGAATTTTATCAGACAATGGGATTTGAAGGCGCTGTAAGTCATATTGATGATAAACATGGAGTGGATATTGATGATATATTCAATGTAAGTGATATCCTTCCTGCCTCTATGAAAGAAAAGTATTCTATCGTCCTTCAAAAGTCTGATGAAGAAAATCAGGAGAACCCGATGGGGCTTGGCTATTTAAAAATCGATAAAATTCAATAAGCGTAAATCTAATAAAAATAAAAAATGAAAATAGGAATTCTGGGAGGCGGACAGCTGGGAAGAATGTTAATACAAAGTGCATTGAAGTATGATGATGAGTTTTATACGCTGGATCCGGCATCTGATGCTCCATGTCATAATATCTCATATTTTACACAGGGAAATTTCAATGATTATGAAACGGTTCTGAACTTCGGAAAAAATAAAGATGTTGTAACCATTGAAATAGAACACGTAAATGCTGACGCATTGGCAGAACTTGAAAAGCAGGGAGTAAAAGTAGTTCCCAATGCCAATATTATCAAAACAATCCAGCAAAAGATCCTTCAGAAAGAATTTTATAAAGCTCATGATATTCCAAGTCCGGAATTTCAGGTGGTGTGGAACAGTGATGAGAAGATCATCATGCCACTGCCATTTGTTCAGAAGATGAATACAGGAGGATATGATGGAAAAGGAGTACAGGTAATTAAAACGGAAGAAGATTATCAGCATATATGGACTGAAGCTTCTGTTATTGAAAGTCTTGTAGACATTGAAAAAGAGCTTTCTGTGATTGTTGCAAGAAATGAAAAAGGAGAAACCAATATTTTCCCGGTAACGGAAATGGTAGCTGATCCAAAACTGAATCTTTTAGACTTCAATGTATGTCCGGTTCTTCTTACAGAAGATGTTCAGAACCAGATTGATTCTATTACAGAGAAATTTCTGGCGGCTGTGAACTCACCGGGATTGTTTGCTATCGAATTATTCCTTGATAAAGAAGGAAAAGTGTGGGTGAATGAAACTGCTCCAAGGCTTCACAATTCAGGACATCAGAGCCAGGAAGGAAATACTAATTCGCAATTTGAGCAGATGTACCGTGTGGTGAAAAACTTACCTTTAGCTGATACAGACGCCATCACTTACAGTGGAATGCTGAATCTGGTTGGAGCAGAAGGATACGCTGGAAAAGTAGTGTATGAAGGAATGGAAGATGTTCTTAAACTTCCCGAAACGTACATTCATTTATACGGTAAAACAGAAACCAAACCGGGAAGAAAAATGGGACACATCAACGTTCTTGCAGATTCCAGGGAAGAGCTTATGGAAAAGCTTGTACAGGTGAAAGGAATGGTGAGAGTAATTTCTGAATAACCCAATTAAAACATATAAAAGGGAGCTGTTTGAAAGATAACAGCTCCCTTTTTTGTTATGAGATTATTCAAGAGTAAAGGGCTTTAGCCCGTTTACAAATGATTATCAATTCAAATGGCTTTAGCCAAAACTTAATTTCAGGTTTCGGCTAAAACCAATTTTATTTCTATGGTTCACATCGGGCTAAAGCCCGACGCTATTGATTATTGATGAAAAAAAAATGATTATTCGTCCATCGATAACTTCCATCATCCCTCTTCCTGCTTCCAGCTTTATTTAAAAATCTTCTGAATCACATTTCCAATCTCCATAAAATCTCCGTGATTTCCTACAGAACGTATTTCCGGACTGTTTTTGTCGTATTCTGAGAAAGGAAAAATAAGAAGGTAATTATTGTCTTTCAGGTTCCTGTTCAACAGTTCAGGGATCAGTCTCATTCTTGGAATATAGGATTTCATGCCGCGTTTTGCCATCAGAATAATCAAGGCTTCGTCATCTTTCAGCTGGGCAGCAGTTCTTTCACCATCCTGCCATGTGCTCATGATAATGAATTCTGCTTCTATATTGGCTTTTTTAATGATTTTCTGAAGAATATCAATGATGTTTTCAGGAGCATAAAAGACAACTTTGGCCCCGGAATTTCTGGCAATATTCCACACCCTCAGCAATGCATGGAAGAAACCTGCTTCCTGATGAGCATTTTCGGGAATCATCACTGCATATTTTTTAATGGTGGAAAGCGGTTGTGCAGCATGGTAAACCAGTACATTCACATCATCATTCTGCAGATAACCGTTGTAAAGATTGTATACAAAAGAAGGGGAGAACCCTTTTTCATCTTCCAGTCCAATAATGAGATCGGTGATTTTCTGTTCTTTAATCACATTATTCACTCCATTGATGACATCATTGTCATATCTTTTTAAAGACTGTAATTTTACATCTGCCGCCGCCGCTGTATCTGCTGCCTGATGAAGAAGTTTCTCCGCATTCTTTACCGAAGATTCATTTTTGTCTTCGTTGATGACATTCAACGCAAAAAGATCTTCCGTATTGGAATGTGCTTTGATCAGAATTCCCAGATTCACCATTCTCTCAACCGTTGCTTCGTGGTTGATGGCTAAGAGAATATTTTCTTCTTCGTGGGTATTTCCTGAAACGGTATCTTCATTATCACTTTCCGCAATTTTCTGGGCACTGGCCATAGAAATGAAAGAGGAGATGGTACAGGAAATCAGGATCAGTAAAATACTTCCGTTCAAGACGTGTTCATTTAATAATCTTACCGGCTCTCCGGTTTCGGTTTCAGAAAGGATGATGTTGTAACCTACCATTACAGAAGCCAGTGTTGCCGCTGCAGAAGCGGAGCTTAATCCGAAGATCAGTTTTCCTTCCTCTTTGGTCAGCCTGAATGTTTTTTGAGTGGCAACTGCAGAAAGATATTTCCCTCCGATAGAGGCTGCCAGCATAATTCCTGCTACTTCGAGGGTTTCCCAGCTTTTGAAGAACACCTTGAAATCAATCAGCATTCCTACACTGATCAAAAAGAACGGGATGAATATGGCATTTCCTACAAACTCAACCCTGTTCATCAATGAAGAAGTGTGAGGAATAAGTCTGTTCAGAGCTAATCCGGCAAAGAATGCCCCGATGATGGCTTCTACACCAGCCAGTTCAGCAAGCATAGCCGCCAGATAAATCATCACCAGTACAAAAATATACTGTGAGATTTTATCATCCACTCTTTTGAAAAACCAACGGCCAATAATAGGGAATACAATAAGTACAATCAGGGCAAAGACCACAAAAGAGACCGATAATTTAACCCAAAACTCTGTTCCTACATCACCCTGGGACATTCCTACAATCACAGCAAGTACCAATAAGGCAAGAATATCTGTGATCATGGTACCCCCAACGGTGATATTAACGGCTTTATTTTTCGCAATTCCCAACTTACTCACCAATGGATAAGCAATAAGCGTGTGAGAAGAAAAAAGACTGGCAAACAGAATGGAGGTCAGCATGGAGAAATGTAAAAGATAATATCCTCCCAGATATCCCAATACAAAAGGGGCTGTAAAGGTATAGATGCCAAAAGTGAGACTTTTCCATTTGTTCTTTTTAAAATCGCCCATATCAATCTCAAGCCCAGCCAGAAACATAATGTAAAGAAGCCCGGTAGTTCCTGTTACCACAATACTGCTGTCTCTGGACAAAACATTGAATCCGTTCGGACCAATGATGGCCCCGGCAATGATAAGTCCCAAAAGGTGAGGAACTTTGATTTTATTAAGCAGCAATGGTGCTGCAAGGATGATGACCAGTACCAACAGGAATTTCAGTACCGGGTCTTCTATAGGAAGACTCAGGTTGTGTATACTCAGTAAAATCATATGTGTTTATTTTGTGGAACGTACTAATTCAACAGAGAACTTGGCGGTACAGCCATCAGAAGTAATAGTTCTGGTTCCTTTGATCTTGTTGTCTGAAATATCATTAAGAAGAACGCTCATTTCTACATTCTTTTTGGCTGTAGAATCGGTTTTGAAAGACAGTCTGATCTCATTGTTTTCAAACTTGCCCGTATACAGCCTTACCAGATTATTGTTATTGATGATTTTGGTGATGGGCTGGGTAGAATCATTGTCGAATTCCCAGATATCAGTACGCTGGTCGCCCACAGCATATTCGCTGCAGTTGGATTCTGTACAGATTACCTTACCGTTCCATGGGCCGGAAATTTCCGTAGGCCATACAGCAGCAATTACTACAGAATCTTTTTTGGAAAAAATACTGTCTCTCATTTTCAGAAGAGACTGATATTCGGATTCTTTTTTTGCGAATACTTTTTCTTTTTCTAATAATTGTTTTTCCCTGTCTGTCAGGTTCTTTTCCTTCTCTTTGTAATTACAGCTTACCAATAGAAAAGAGGCAGCCAGCAATAAAAAAAATGTGTTTTTCAGCATATTGTATCGGTTGGAGTATACAATATAAGGAAAATGAAGGAAATACAAAACCCAGCAGGAACAGATCTGATTTTAATTATATTTAATAAGTTAGAAAACAGTTGAATAGATAGGGTAAGATAATTTGATATTATTTTCTGTTTTAAGATTCAATTCTTTGTCTTTTGAACATCTCCGGTTTGTAATTAATAATGAAAACTCCACAGATAATCATGACAGCTGCAAGAATAAATTTAAACGTTACTTGTTCATCCATAATCAGCCAGCCTAGAAATATGGCAATAATAGTGTTGATGTAAGCAAGGATAGAAACCTGAACCGGAGAAATTTTCGTCAGTGCATAATGAAAAGCGAAAAAAGCAGCAACAGAACCAAAAACAGCAAGGTATAACATCGCTGAAATACTTTTGATTGTCCAGTTTCCGAAGTTGTAATTTTCAGAAAACAGAAAAGCAAAAATAACCTGAACTACTCCTGCAAAGAGGAACTGATAGAACAGATTCAATGTAATATTTCCGCTTTGGATGTTTAATTTCTTAGTGAAAATAGTTCCCGAGGCCCAGCCTGCGATGGCACAGAAAAGGAAGATCATTCCCATTCTGTAATCAGGATTGGCAAGATCTTTAAGTCCGTCCCAAAAAATAAAAAGAATGCCGCTGAAACAAAGCAGAACGCCACTAAGTGCGCGTACACTGAATTTCTGCAATCCTACAGCTACACTTCCCAGAAACACAAGAATAGGAGAGCATGCACTGATCAGCGAGGCAAGACTGCTCGAAACAGTTTCTTCAGCCACGGTAGTCATCCCATTCGCTACCACCAGCATCAGGGATGCAAAAATAATCTGATATCCTAAACTTTTCCAGCCAATCCACTTGAATTGCTTTCTCGAAATAAGAACAATAAGCATGATAACAGAAGCCAGAAGCTGCCGGATTCCCGCTACAAACCATGCAGGAATTGTTTCCACAGCAATACGAATAGCTAAAAAAGTAGTTCCCCAAACGATAGCAACGGTAAGAACAGCAAAAATAAGTTTATAATCTTTCAATGTATATTAAGTAGTGTAACCAACAAAATTAGCCGTTTTAAAATGATTATGATGGGTACAGTTGCTTTGTTTTTTACTGATACAGATAGAATAAAATAGAGATGGTACATGGAGTTTAAAGAACTTCCGGCCTCCTTCTTCCAACTTCCATCTTTATTTTTTATCTTTGAACATCTAATAAAATTGAAGATGGTAGGAATTATTATGGGCAGTCAGAGTGATCTGCCGATCATGGAACAGGCTGCAAATTTTCTTAAGAGCCTTGATATCCCTTACGAATTAACTGTAGTTTCGGCGCATAGAACACCTGAAAGAATGTTCGATTATGCAAAGACTGCTCAGGAAAGAGGTTTAAAGGTAATTGTAGCAGGAGCAGGAGGAGCGGCACACCTTCCGGGTATGGTAGCGAGCTGTACTACGCTTCCGGTAATCGGAGTTCCGATCTTGTCCAGTAATTCTATAGACGGATGGGATTCTGTATTGTCTATTCTTCAGATGCCTGGAGGTATTCCGGTAGCTACCGTAGCCTTGAACGGTGCACTGAATGCAGGAATTTTAGCAGCGAAAATCTTAGGAAGCGGCAATGAAGAAGTAGCCGCAAAACTTCAGAAATATCAGGATTCTTTAAAAGATAAAGTACTGGGAACTGTGGATGATATTAAAGCTCAGCATCCCAATCATTTTGATAAATAGTTTATTTTTAAATGTCCTGTCCTAAAAGTCAGATACATCTTTTGAGAATAGAATATTTGAATATGCCTCCTGTATAGGGGTACGAATAAAATCAGCAAAAACTGAGGCTGTCCAAACTTTTTCGGACAGCCTCTTTTTATTCCTGAAGCATGTTATCACGGGTGTTTTTCTGGACTGCAATGGCTCCGAAGAGAGCGAGTAAAAAGGCAAAGGCATAAAAACCTTTTTCACTTGGAAGAATAGTTGCATTCCAAAGCCCTATTGCCAGTAGTACGATAGATGATAACGTGGCAAACCAGCAGATTCCATAGTAAATGTCTGTCACCTGAATGTTTTCTAATCTATCACGTACTGCTTTCTGCAGCGAAACCACGGCAAATAAACCATAAAGAAGGATGGTGAAATAATATCCCTTCTCATTCAGCAGCATTTCTGCTCTTGCAAGACCAACAATAAAGCCAATCATTCCTGCTCCCAAAGCTACCCACGACGCAGCAACGAATGCATTCGATACTCTTTGTTTTTTCATAGTTTAATGTTTTATTTAAGAGGGCTAAGATATTCATTTTTTATAAATACAGCTCTAATAGAGAGAAAATATAGGGAAAAACCCGGAATAACTGTATGACGTATATTTATGTTTGGGCTAAAGCCAATGGATCTTATTTTTATTTACTGTAAACGGGCTAAAGCCCGTTCCTATTGAATGACAGTGCTTGCGTGAGGAGTATGAGCGGATAGCGGGATCAGCTCATAAAAAACTCCCCAATTTCTGGAGAGCTTTGTATTATTGAGTGATATATTCGTAATTATATTGAGCTGAAAGGTTTCCGTTGGCTTCTTTTGAAATGACCTGAATAGGTAGGCCTGCGCTGTTGTATTGTATGGTGGAAGTTCTGGTTTGATTTTGTATCCAAACGCCATTACTTTTGTAACTTATTTTTTCTATCAAATAATTATTTTTGCTTATAACATAAGCTCCTCTCATCGTAATTCTAAGATATTTGTTGAGATTCGTATATGGGTTTAGTTTATCATCATAAGAGAAGTCGATTCTAGTACCGAAGGAACCTCCGGTTTCTGAAGTTTCTGATGAAATATTGTTTCCATCATAGGTATAAGTATCAATCATTGGATTGGAGCAATCCGGTGACTGACAAAGGGAAGAAGAAGCAACCTGTCCGTTTGCATTATAGGTGTAGGTAACGGTTCTGTTATTGGCTGGATTTGGATAAATTGCTTTAACGTTTGCCAGCTGATCTCCATTATAATTAAAAACTGAATAATATTCCAGCGTCTGATTGTTAGTGTAGTAATTGATCTTGACGGGTTTTCCGTTACTGTATTCAACTGTAGAACTTCCTGATGCGGATATCGTTTTTATGAGTTCTCCCTGGCTATTGTATTCCAGGTTTTCTATACTGGTCTGTGGCTGAGATGGGTTGTCATAGTAAACTATAGTGATTTTACTTAATAATAATTTTTTCTCAGTAGGTCCATTTACCACATCGTCATTACTGCTGTTGCAGCTGTTAAAGAATGCAACACATCCCATTAATCCTAGAAATAATATTTTTTTCATGCTATTTTTTAGGCGGCAAAAATAAGAAATGCTTCATATGCTGCATAAAAAAATCCCACTATCTTAGAAATAGTGGGATCATATCATGTTTTATTAAGAACCTTAGTATCTGTAGTATTCAGGCTTGAATGGCCCTTTTACGTCTACTCCGATGTACTCAGCCTGCTCAGGAGAAAGAGTTTCAAGCTCTACGCTTAATTTCTTAAGGTGTAAAGCAGCTACTTTTTCGTCAAGGTGCTTAGGAAGCATATATACCTCGTTTTTGTAAGCAGCAGAGTTGTTCCATAATTCGATCTGAGCCAATGTCTGGTTAGAGAAAGAGTTAGACATTACGAAACTTGGGTGACCTGTAGCACATCCTAAGTTTACCAATCTACCTTCTGCAAGGATGATCACTTCTTTTCCTTCGATAGTATAGATATCAACCTGAGGCTTCACTTCTGATTTAGTATGACCATAGTTTTTGTTTAACCATGCCATATCGATTTCATTATCGAAGTGACCGATATTACAAACGATCGCTTTATCTTTCATTTTAAGGAAGTGCTCTCCTCTTACGATATTGAAGTTACCTGTTGTAGTGATGATGATATCAGCATTGTCTACTACAGTGTCTAATCTTTTTACTTCGTAACCGTCCATAGCAGCCTGAAGTGCACAGATCGGGTCGATTTCCGTAACAGTAACAATAGAACCAGCTCCTCTGAATGAAGCAGCAGTACCTTTACCTACGTCTCCGTATCCGCAAACTACCACTCTTTTTCCAGCAAGCATTACGTCTGTAGCTCTTCTTACTGCATCTACAGCAGATTCTTTACATCCGTATTTGTTGTCGAATTTAGATTTAGTAACTGAATCATTTACGTTGATAGCAGGCATTACCAAAGTTCCGTTCTTCATTCTTTCATATAGTCTGTGGACTCCTGTAGTGGTTTCTTCAGAAAGACCTTTAATATCTTTTGTGAATTCAGGATATTTATCAAAAACCATGTTCGTTAAATCTCCACCATCATCCAAGATCATGTTTAATGGCTTTCTGTCTTCACCGAAGAATAAAGTCTGCTCAATACACCAGTCAAATTCTTCTTCATTTAATCCTTTCCACGCATACACCGGAATTCCTGCAGCAGCAATAGCAGCAGCAGCATGATCCTGTGTAGAGAAAATATTACAAGATGACCATGTAACTTCAGCTCCTAAAGCTACAAGAGTCTCGATAAGCACAGCCGTTTGGATCGTCATGTGAAGACATCCGGCGATTCTTGCTCCTTTCAGCGGCTGAGATGGTCCGTATTCTTCACGGATAGCCATCAGACCTGGCATTTCTGCTTCTGCAAGGGTAATTTCTTTTCTACCCCATTCTGCAAGGGAGATATCCTTAACTTTATAAGGAATGTATTGTGTTGTAGTACTCATATGTAATGAATAGTTTTAAATTCAATTGATAACGAAAGGCAAAATTACGATTAATAATTAAGATATAAAAACGACAAACCAGGTTCAATTTTATGAGATTAAACATGATTTAATATTATTTAGTCTTAATATAAATAATTAATTTTAGCTGATAAATAAATATATTATGAATCAGACCCATACAGAAAAGAAAATCAAACCTGTTGCTCCCAAAGTACAGGAACTGATTAATGCTTCAAAAAGTGTAATTCTTGCTACTGTTGATGCCGGAGGAAATCCTAATTCAAGCTATGCACCTTTTGTACAGCTAGATCATACATTCTATATTCTGGTATCTTTCATGGCAAAACATACTAAAAATCTTGCAGACGGAAGAAAAACATCTATTATGTTTATTAAAGATGAATCGGCGACTAAACAAATCTATGCCCGCGAACGCCTGACCATTGAAGCAGCCACTTCTCAGATTGAAAAAGATTCTGAAATAGGGAATATTGTAGTTGCGAAACTTAGAAAAACTCACGGTAAAGTAGTAGAGGTAATTTCCGAAATGGGAGATTTCATTTTAATTGCATTGCAGCCTGTAAAAGGATCTTATGTAAACGGTTTCGGAAGTGCTTATTTTGTAGATGCTAATCTGGAAATAGTAGAGCATAGAAATGATGTGAACCATCAGGCTAAATAAGTAAGCAGGAAGCATGAAGCTGGAGGTTTGTAAAGATTAGGGAAACAAAGAGTTTGTTTTTTCATCAACGAATTACTTTTATAAAGTCTGACAATTATTTTTAGCGCGAATAGTAACTTCCATCCTCCAGCTCCCAGCTTCCTTTCCTTAGCCTTTTTTACCAACAATTTCTTTTATCTGATCTGACAATTATTTTTACCACGAATAGTAACTTCCATCCTCCAGCTCCCAGCTTCAAGCTTTTTTTAGTATTTTTGTCTCATATAAAAAAGAATGCCCCTCTACAGAGATTTTTCAGATGACAATGCCACAATTTTGGTTTGGAAGTACGATGAAAGTGAAGAACTTGATATCAATGAACTTCTGGAGCCGGAAAATGCCGAAAAGGTAAAAGATTATCATCCTAAAAAACTACTGGAAGTCCTGATGGTTCGCAAGCTCCTGAAAGGATTAAAACCGGATTCTAAAATTTTATATAAAGAAAGGGAACCCTTTCTTTCTCCCTACGATGCGGAAATTTCTATTACGCACTCTTTTCCTTTTGCGGCGATTGCTATTTCCAAAAATAAAATAGGAATTGATATTGAAAAATTCAACCCTAAGATTTTAAGGGTTATTGATAAATTTACCTATGAAAATGAGCGTGGATTTATTCCTGAAGATAAGGCGGATACTTTTTACACTATTATATGGAGTGTGAAGGAAAGTATGTACAAAATCCACCACTCAAAATACTGGTCTTTAAAGAAAAACTATGAAGTAAAGCCATTCGGGCTGAAGCATCTTCATAAAATAAGCTGCCGTGTATATGATGATCAGTTTTCAGATGAGTTCAAAGCCAGAGTAGAATTTTTTGACGATTACTGTTTTACGATTGTGGAGGAGTAGCAATAGATTCTGTTTCGTTTTTATATTTTTCGATCACTTTTCTCTGTTCTTTTGCTACATCATAGATCAGCTCAAGGATATCATGGATATTTTTAAGCTCTGTTAAATGTGATATTTTATCAGGGTCTCTTCTGTCTACAATTTCATTTTCCTCAATCTCGGTTTTTCTTTTCAGAAGCATATCTTCAATGGAAGAATCTTCCGGCTCAAGACGGCTTTCCCGTTTCAGTGTTTCGTTAACATCGTTTCCGTTGAGAAGGGTAGAGGTTTGCTGCATTTCGGCCTCAATCTTTCTGCTCCAGCTTTCAGCATCTATTTCAGGATATTGCTCATTACTTTTGGAGTATTGAGACAGGGAAGCGGTATAGGCCGTAATCAGATGTGATGTAGCCACAAATTGGTGTACTACTTCCAGTTTTTTCTGCTGGTTTTTAGGATCGGAAATCATTCTCTGGAAATTATCGGAAAGATTAGCCAAAGAAATAATGGCATTTTTTCGTTTTACCTTATAATCTTCAAGATCGAAATTTCCTTCTAAGAATTTAGAAATTACACTCTGGAAATAGATAAGGTTGTCAGCGGCAGATTTTTTCATCAGATCCAGGTTTTGTGTATGTTCCCACACCGGAAGTACAATATAAGACACCACAAAAGCTATGATTCCGGCAATGGCAGTATCCAGGATTCTGTCTTTAAAAATAATATTGACTTTCCCGGGGTTTAAAAAATTAAAACTCAGAAAAATATAAATTGTCATGAATAAAACTGCCCAGAAATACCGCCCTTTCAAAAAGCTGAAGCACATAATCATACTGATAAGGAGAATCGCAAATAAAACCCCGTTAATATGTATAAAATGCAGAATCGCATACGCAATACTTGCCCCGGCAATCGTTCCATAGAGACGGAGAAGGTTTCTCTGTTTAGTAATGGAATAAGCTGGTTTTAAAATTGCTGTAATGGTAATTAATATCCAATACGTGTGCCCCAGTCCAAGAAAATCGAACATAGAAAAAACATATCCCAGCAATAAAGCTGTTGTAATTCTTATGGCATGGCGGAAATGGGAAGATGATAATGATATATTATTTCTCAGAACCTTGGCATTCAATTTAGGCTCATTAGGCATAAATTTCTTAAGGTCTAACCCTGTAGATAAACTTTTCGCCAGTTTGATATCCTGTGAAAATACTTTATAGATCTCGTTGATTTCCTTTGTGATCTCATAGATACGCATCAGGATCTGGCGCAGGATCATGAAATTTTCCAGATTGTCCGGCGAAAGCTGCTTATTTCTAAGTTCGAAATAATTATAATTTAAGCTTTTTAATTCCTGTTCCAGATTAAACATCGGCTTTGCTCTGGTACCACTTTGAAGGGCAATTCCGATATTGGTGATCTCTTCAGCCAAAAGGTTTAGATAATCATGGATATTAACCAGGATCATACTGTCTTCAAAGCTCTGCTGCAGCTTTTGATAATCACTTTCAGAAGTCATCAGTTTTTCATGAAGGTCCATCGAGTTCAGGAACATCAGCATTAATAAACGACTGGTGGTCGTAGATTCATTGACGATGGTTCTGGTTTTGAAAACTGTTTCCCGCGTATCTTCCTGCAGATTTTTTATTTGAATCTGCTTGGCAATAACCTGAGTTGTCAGCTTATTAAAATCAGGATTTTTCTGATAATAATTGGCTTTGATCTTTAAAAAATCAGCCAGCTGGAGATAATTTTCACCAATCATCTGGCTTGCCAGTTTATAAGGACGAATAGTTGTTACAACAAGGAATATAAGTAAAAACCATATACAGCCGGAAGCAAAAATCAATAAACTTTTAAAGATATTGCTTCCTGTAAGATGTCCATCAATAAAGATGGCGAGTACCACAAGCGATAATGAACCTACAGCAGCTAATCTCTGACCATACACGCCAATGAGGGAAAAAAACATCCCAAAGACAATGACCTCCAGAATCACCAGTACTTTGATATTCATTACAAGGCTGGCAATGAGCGCTACAAAGACAAAACAGCATATAGCGAAAGTAAGAGCATTTCTTCTTCGGATAAAAGGGCCGGGTTGGTCTGTAAGAGCCACAAAGCTGGTTCCGAGAGGGAAAAGGAAATATTCTTTCAAAATCCCGAAGTGGGCGAGGACTAAACAAGGCAGAACAGTTGCTAATGTAATTCTGATGGCAGAATATACATACTGACTGGTTACAAATTTTTTTAGTTCCGCCGAATAGTTCATATTACAAAAATAGCTATTGAATTTAAGAAAATCGCCATAAAAAAAAGACTTTTCTCAACTTCTATGTTATATTTTTTTAATTCTGCTGTTGGGCTATTTAAAATAAATTGACAGAAGAGACATAGGAATGATTTACCACTCACAATTGGTCATTTTTAACAGAACAGGTAACAAATCTTATTCCACGAATTCCTACCTTAGCTTGTCTCAAAGTTTAAATAAAAAGGTTTCATGAAAAATACTATTAAAAATGTCTTCATCATATTCTTTTCTTTTTTCATTCTGAGCTGCGGTTCACAGAAAAAGGAAAACTTCAAGGCAAAGAAAGTTTATAAATCCAACACCCTGATTATTACCCGGATTTCGGAAAATTCTTTTATTCATACTTCCTTTAAACAGACCAATGATTTTGGAAATGTACCCTGTAATGGATTGGTTGTGAAAGATCATCACGAAGCTATTGTTTTCGACACCCCAACCAATGATAAAAGTTCAGAAGAGCTGATACGGTGGATTAATGAAAAACTTAATGCAAAAATTAAGGCCATTATTCCAACCCATTTTCATGATGATAGTTTAGGAGGATTGATGGCGTTTCATAAACATCGTATTCCTTCTTATTCTTATACAAAAACAATTGAGCTGGCCAAAGAAAATAATTTTGCTATTCCTGAAAACAGTTTTAATGATGCTGTTATTTTAAAGGTCGGGAATAAAGATGTTATCGCAAAATTTTTTGACGAAGGGCATACAAAAGATAATGCAGTAGGTTATTTCCCGAGCGAGAATATTTTATTTGGTGGCTGCTTATTAAAAGAGCTGGAGGCAGGTAAAGGATATTTGGGTGATGCCAATGTTTCTGCCTGGTCCGCTACTGTTGAAAAAGTAAAAAAAGAATATCCCGATGTGAAAATTGCAGTTCCGGGACATGGAGACTACGGTGATGGAAAACTCCTTGATTATACCATTGCATTATTCAAAGGTCAATAGTGAATTCTTGCTTCGCAAAGTGAATAGTGAATTTTTTCAAGTTTTCAAAAATTGACAAGCGGAGCGGATTGACGATTGACATAAAAAAGCCTCCATACAATAATGTATTGAGGCTTTTTTATATTGCTTTTTCTTTTATTAACGATCGTTGTTGGATGTTTCTTCTCCAATGTTCCAGGTAAGACCGAAACGTAGAGTGTTATCCAAAGCACTGTTGATTTTAGACATATTGATCAGGTAAGAAAGATCAAGTCCGAAAGAACGGTATCTTAACCCAACCCCCGCGGTAGCAAACTGTCTTGCTCCCTGCTCTTCACTTTCATGGAAGTAACCTCCTCTTACAGAAAATGCATTGTCATAGGAATATTCCAAAGCACCACTGTACATGATACTGTTTTTATTTTTGAAAGATTTTCCGATACCAGCCATTGGTCCTACATTCGGGATCTGGTAGATGGGCTGTCTTGTATTCGGGTCTATTCCTGCATACTCAGATCCAGGAACCAAAAGCTTTGAACCTTCCACAGAAATTCCAACTCTGTTCATATCATCAAGGTACATGTCATATCCAACCCCTAATCTTGCCATAGTAGGAAGATAAGATCTTGATTCTTCATTTCCTGTATAATCCAGTTTTGGACCTAAGTTCTGAACCGCTAAACCTGCATTCACTTTACCATCATATCCACCAATACTGGAGAATCTTGGTGAAGTATAGTATGCTGAAACGTCTACTGCGAAACTGTTGGCCGCTTTAAGAGTGGTATCTGTATTGAAACCTCCGGCTAAGTCTGAACGGATAAATCTACCGGTAACGGCACCTGAGAATGAATCAGAGAGTTTCAAAGCATAGGCAACGTCAATGGAGAATTCGTTTGGTTTTGATGTACCCATGGAAGCGATTTCCGTACCTACCAATTGAGTCAGGTCTACCTGTCCCATATTAAAATAATAGATACTCGCAGAAATTGTAGATCTTTCTTCCTGCCCCAAAAACTTATGGAACGAAGCATATAATAAGAATACATCATTGGTAAGTTTTCCCATGTAAGGCGTATAGTTAAGACCTACGGAAGAACTTGTCCTGCTGAAAGGGTATTTAGCCGCATTCCAGAATTGTGAAAATGCATCCGGAGAGGTTACCACCCCTTGATCTCCCATACCTCCCGATCTTGCATCAGGTGCAATTCTTAAGAAAGGAGCTCCGGTAAGAACTGGGTTTACTTTACCTAAATCTTGCGAATAGCCTAAAAAACCAGCACTCAAACCAAATCCTAATAGCAGTTTAGTAGTTAAATTCATATGTTGTCTTTTATATATTATCAGTTTTTTATTAATATTATTGTCTATTGTCTTGTTTTATTATTTCAAAAGTACCATTTTTTCTACAGCTGTAGCACTTCCTTTGCATTTTTCTTGATTTTGACTTTTTGCAAATATCTTAAAAATATACGTACCTTTTGCTACCGTAGACCCAAAATCATCTTTTCCGTCCCATTCTATTGCCTGACGAGGGGTTCTGAAGCCCTGCAGGAAAGGTTCTGCAACCACTGGCTGTGATAAGGTTCTTACCAATCTTCCGGTTATTGTATAAATTTGTACGTTTACATCCAGAATATCATCACAATTGTGTTCAAACTGAATATAGGTTTTATTGGTAAATGGATTTGGCCAGTTCAGCGGACGGTTGATTGTCAGGTGTTGGTCAGATTCATCTTTAACCTCAAAATTTAACGTAGCAGTTGTCGAATTATTGTTTATATCCCAAACTTTAAATGTTAATTGATGTTGTCCTATTGCCAGATTTCTGAAAGGGTAGGTTACATTCCCTTTCTGATATTCGGCAAGACTTGGATTTAAACATCCGTTTCCTTCTCCCGGAGCATAAAAATCATTCAAAACAACTGTATTGATAATCTGTCCGTCAAGGTATACTGTAATATCATGTCCTACACCGGATCCTGTTGAGTTGATTCCTGTATCATCGGTAAGACAGGCAAGAAGCATAGGATTCTGGTTGGTAATTCCGCCATCAGCAAAATTGGTGTTGTTCATATACAGTTTTACTTTTGGAGGCTGATTATCATTAATTCCATTAGGATTGATATCTCCTACCTGTACAGCCTGGTTGTTAAAAACATCCGTTGACTTGTTGTCAGCATAGGCTAGTATCCTTCCTTGCCCTACAGCATAGTTAATATCTTTAGGAACGTAGAATTCAGCAGTGAAAACTCCGTTTACAGCAGTTCCTGCAGATTTTACAATAGCACTTCCTTCTTCAGTATAATCTAAAACCGGAGTTAAAATGCCACTGTTATTGAGTGTTTTTTTGTTTAATCTCTTATCAAAAATATTGATGCTGACTTTTCCGTTAAAGGTATTGTTCAGCGTTCCATTCGGATTATTGATGTGTCCTTTAATTTTTACAAAATCCAGACCTCTGATCAGTCCCGGAACGGGCGTTTCAATATTATCAATAACCAGAAGTCTTTGAGGTCTGCTTAATTTCATAGCCGGATCACCCAGGAAGTTTACTTTTAAGTGGTTACTGTTGGGTCCTTTTTGTTTTTTGGCAATTAATTGAGCATTTCCCAACGAATTAAAATCGTCATTGGTTAATTTAAAGATATTTTGGGTAAATGTATTGGTAAAATCACGTCCGTAATCTACTCCAATAGCACGGCTGGAAGTAATCATGGTAGAAACACCTCCCTGCTTCATTTTAATAAACTGTTCTCCAACAGAGTTGGTTGCAGGCTCGTCCCATAATGTGAATTCACAAGTGATGGTGGAAACAAAAGGGAATCTGCTGTATACATTGGAGAAGTTGTTGGCATTCTGAACCTCTGTGCTGGTAAGCACTCTTTCCTGTGCCCAGCCATTGATTCCTCCGTGTCCGAAATAGAATAAGTACAAACTGTTTCCGATAGCATTGGAAATAGCCTGGTTTACCTGTGGATATCTCCGCCCGCCAGAGGTACTCTGAGCGGTAAAAGCATCCATATATAATTTTTTTACATTATATTCTTTGAGTTCCTGCTGACCTGGCTGTTCAAATATATTTACCAGGGAGTTGTTCATTACATTATGGAACGGACCGCCTCCTTCCTCATTATCATCCACTACAAAGTCAAGTCGCATACGCCAGTCTCCAAAAGGAGATGACTGCCCCTGAAGAGAATTGTAATATGCCAGTGTTTTATTAATCATATCTCCGGCTTCACTTACATTGGCTGCAGGAATTCTACCCACAGGCACATCCGGTAAATTGTTTTCAATTAATAAGGTATTCTGCGGCTTGGTCATTACAATATAATCATCCGTCACAAAAGAGGATACGTAATCAGAAGATTGTTCACTCTGGTAGCTGGCAACAACGTTTGAATTGTTCGGAACCCTGTTTTTATAATCATATGAAGCATCCCCAAGAATAAATACATACTGAAGTCTGCCCAGAGGAGTATTGAGTTTGCTTACGAAATCTCTTATCGCGGTAAGATCTTTACTTCCGCTGCCATATTCCTCGTAGATTTTGTTGATGTCAACAATTTCCACTTTATAGTTATTCTTGGTTTGATGGTAGTTGGCAATTCTCTGTGCCTGGCCCATCATTTCAGGAACGGTAAGGATAAGATAATCTACGTTTTGTATTGCGGCAAGATTCTGATTGGAAATTCTTCCTACAAACTGTGGACTATACGCCGCATCAGCACGGAAAGCTACAAATTCATTATTGAAATTCTGATCAGAAGCAGTGTAAGCAAAGTTGAAAGAGCCTGCTCCTGCTTTATTCACTCTTCTGTTAACATTTGTAATATCCGTTACATCCCATACCTGTTCTATATTAGCAGCATTACTGATACTGAAACCGTAATCTGTGTTGCTTCCGCTTACAATGGAATAATCCCTGAAGTTCATTTGTGAACCATTGAAGGCAAGATTTTCTTTATATTGAACCTCTACATAATCAAAATAGAAAGTTCCATTTGGATTCTTGGAAATATCCGGATTATAAACCAGGGTAAACTGGTTTCCGGTAAGATTAGTTAATGTTCCGGTGTATGTTACAGGATAGAAGGTATACTGATAGGAAGGAGTGTCCATAGGAATTACCTGCTGTGGGTGCGGATTTAAATTATTAATTTTAAAATCCATTGTATTCTGCTGAGAATTGTACGCAACCACCTGAGTTCTGTATCGTATTACATCATTCGCCTGTATAGGTGAATTGGTAGTTAATGTTATGGTCTTTTCATTGGTGAAAGGAGTATCCTCTACCCATGTTCTTCCTACTTTTAACAGGTTTTTCTGATCCTTGTTGATCACCTGGTAATTGTCATATCTTGTAATCAGCTGTGCAGGAAGATTTCCGTCTACAGTAGGAACTCTTTTTCCCGCCCCCTTATCAAAGTTGATATAATAGTAAGAGAAATCTTCATAAATGTTTTTGACATTATTGCTTCTTTCACTGAATCGGGTATCGTGTCTTTTAAATCCATTTCCATTACCGGTATCATAAAGGTTATATCCGTCAGGACCCTGCGCATAGAAAAGAGCGTAGTCATTGTCATTCCATACTCCATCATCTTCACCTACTACCTGAATGGAATTTTCCTGTAAAGCCCCGTATCTTGGATCCTGATTGTATTCAGGAAGCATTAATCCTCCGTTTCCGTAAATTCTGAAGTTTTTAGGATTTACTGAACTCGGATTGATTCCGTTATCTTTTAAAAACTGGGAAGTGATTTTGAATACTCCCGATTTGTCTACTTTTATCTTATAGAAATTTCCACTTGATAAAGGATTACCAGTGGTTCCTATTTTATTAACAGTTCCTGTTGTATTGATAAAAGAAGAAGCCTCTGAAACATTAAACGAAGATAATCTCTGGACACGGCCTTTTACATTTTTAAATAAAGCAATACTGATGCTGGCATAGCTTTCACCCTCTAAAGTATAATAGGAAACATCTGCTACATCATAATCCGGAAGTCTGCCTTTATCCAGCTCAAATAAATCCTGATTAGAAACGCTTTCCCAGACAAGGTCTGAGATTTTTAATTGCTTTTCCCCGATTTTTTGCTTGCTTACAATAAAAACATTATTTTGGCTGTAAGAAAAACCTTCATTTTTAAAATTAGGAAGATTTAATTTTGTGTCACCAAAATCCTGAATTTTAGAGCCATTCCATTCTATGGTGTTTCTTTGGGCGTAAAGTGTTGATGCAAAAGCGATTAAATATAAAATCGTAATTTTTCGTTTCATGTTTACTATTGAAATTGCTAAATTACAAAATAAATGAAAATTTTAGAATTAAATTGTGATACAATAAAATTAATTTGTTAACGTTTTTCAAAAAAATCAAATGTTTACTTGATTTATTGAATAATTTATTTTTTCTTTGTACTTTGAAAATATTTATATCGACTATGAAAAAACTAAAGTTGTTTTCATTAATAGCATTAAGTTCTACACTTGCATTAACCAGCTGTGGCGGATCAGGAACCAGCAAAGGTGGCGGTACCAAAAAATTTGTCAGCAAAACAGGTTGGAAACCAAACGAAAAACAGGGTTGGTTTTTTGCAGGAAAGCAACAGAAGCAGAAGGGTTGGCCTGGGATGGTATATGTAGAAGGTGGAACTTTTACAATGGGATTAGTGAAAGATGATGTTATGCACGATTGGAATAACACGCCTCGCAGAATGCAGGTAAGTTCATTCTTTATCGGTGAAACTGAAATTACTAACTACGAATACCGCGAATACCTTACATGGTTGAAGTATGTATTCCCACCAAGTGACCCGAGTTTTAAGGAGATCTATAACGGTGCTTTACCGGATACCTTATTATGGGACAACAAATTAGCAAGAAACGATTATAATGAAACTTATCTGCGTTCTCCGGAATTTGATTACTATCCGGTAGTAGGAGTTTCCTGGACTCAGGCAAACAGATACTGTGAATGGCTGTCAGACAGAGCGAACGAAAAAGCTTTGATGCAGGCTGGTATTATTGCTAAGGATTTGTATATCAACGAATCCAACAACCAGGGAGGTACTGCTTTCAACATGGATAAATTCAAATCGAATGATCCTGAAATGCAAGGGTATATCAATGAGAAAAGAATGCAGCAGAAAACTGGTATGAAAACTACAAACCAGAGATTGCTTGCTGCTAACAGAGCTCCTAATGCTGCAATGGTACAGAAGTTCAGACTTCCTACTGAAGTAGAATGGGAATATGCTGCTCTTGGTATGGCTAAAAACAGAGAATATAACCAATATCTGGGAAAAAAACCTCAAATTGAAAGATTAAGAGGTAACAAAGGAAGAGACAGAGGAATGTTCCTTGAAAACTTCAAAATGGGTAAAGGTGACTATTCAGGTATCGCAGGATGGAAAAACGACGGATCAGCTCAAACTTCTGATGTAAGACAATATCCATCTAACGATTTAGGAATCTATGGTATGTACGGAAACGTTTCTGAATGGACAGCTGACGTTTACAGACCAATCATTGATGAAGATTACAATGATTTCAACTACTACAGAGGAAACATGCCTCAGACCATCGTAAGAAATGGTGACGGAACTTATAAAATGATCGACGAAGGCACTATCAAATATGATACGTTAGCTGACGGAAGATTAGTTTACAGAGGACTTCCCGGACAATTTGAAAGACAAACTATTGCTGACTACAGAAACTACAGAGATGGCGACAGACAGTCTTCATTAGAATATTACAGAGCTTCTGATTCTGCTTCAGGATTCGATATGTACAACGCTCCTAAAACAAGTTTCGTTGTAGATGCCAGCGGTAGAGTGAAACTGCAGAAAGATACCAAAGAAAGAACTTCCGGAATTTCTAACGAGGTTAGAGTTGTGAAAGGTGGTTCTTGGCAGGATACAGCATATTGGCTGGATCCGGGACAAAGAAGATATAAAAATCAAAACAGAGCTTATGGATGGGTAGGGTTCCGTGTTGCACAGGATGCCAGAGCCAGCGATAAGAGTAGAACTAGAAGATAATATTTATCAAAAAATACTTATAAAAAACCTTCCGAACTTTCGGAAGGTTTTTTTATTTTTGAACCGTGAAATCGCTTTGGCTGAAAAGTCTAAAATACTTGTATAGATTTGGCGATTGCGTGTGACTTCTTTTAAAAAAATATATATTTCCACATGAATATAGAACAGTTTTATCCTTTATTTCTGCAGGCTGCAAAAGTAACTATTGACAGCAGAAAAATAGCAGAGAATGATATTTTCTTTGCCTTTTCCGGTGAGAATTTCAATGCAGCTACTCTGGCGGAAAAAGCCATTGATGACGGAGCTTTGGCAGTGATTGTTGAACTTCCGGAATTTGAAAACAGAGATAAAAGCATTTTCTATGTTCCGTCTACCCTGGAATTTTTACAGCAATTGGCAATCTATCACAGAAGCAAACTTAATATTCCTTTTATAGGACTTACAGGAAGTAACGGAAAGACAACCACCAAAGAGTTGATTCATGCGGTTCTTTCTGAAAAATTTAATGTTCAGTACACCGCTGGAAATCTGAATAACCATATCGGAGTACCGCTGACCATCCTTTCCATTCAACCGGAGCATGAGATGGCTGTGATTGAAATGGGAGCCAACCATCAGAAAGAAATTGAATTCCTGTGTACCATTTCGCAGCCTGATTTCGGATATATTACCAACTTCGGGAAAGCTCATTTGGAAGGATTCGGAGGTTTTGAAGGAGTAATTAAAGGAAAGTCTGAGCTCTACGATTATCTTAAAAACAATAACAGAACTATTGTTGTTAATGAAAACGATCCTATTCAGGTAGAGAAAACTGAAAACTATTCCCCTAAAATTACTTTTGGAGCAGAAACCTCTCATTATCATTTTGAATCTTTTTCAGAAGAACATTTTGTAGGATTGATTTATCAGGGAGTAAAAGCTGTTTCAAAGCTCACAGGAGAATATAATTTTACCAATCTTTGTGCAGCCGCAAGTTTAGGACTTCATTTCGGAATCAGCTTTGAAAAAATAAAGCACGCTCTGGAGCTATACACCCCAACGAATATGAGATCTCAGGTGGTGAAAAAAGAGGACAGAACTTTGGTTCTGGATACTTATAATGCCAACCCAAGCTCTATGACCGCTTCCTTAAATAATTTTATCAGTTTTGAAGGCCGTAAAACCATTATTATCGGCGATATGCTGGAATTGGGTGACGAAAGTGAGACGGAGCATCAGAATATCTTAAAACTCGCTCAGAATCTTCATTTTAATGAAATTATTACAGTGGGTAAACATTTTAAAACGGTTAATTCTTCAGATCTTGCTTTTGAAAATACAGCAGAATTAATAGAGTATTTAAAACAGAATAAAATTCAGTCCGAGAATATATTGCTGAAAGGGTCCAGAGGAATTGCTCTGGAGAAAGTGATTGACTTTATTTAAAGTAAGGAAGCTGGAGGCTGGGAGAGGGAAGTTCCTGATGGGCAAAGAGTTGTTCTTTATTCAGCCTTATAAAATTTCATTGTTAAAAATCACCTGAAGAAGTAATTGGCCGGATCGTAACTTCCGGCTTCACTCTTCCAGCTTCCAGCCTTATTATTTATTTCTTCAAATTCCAGAATTCTTTTACAATAAGTTTAATATTTTTGAAAGTACTGGGAAAAACTTCATTTTCAATTTCTGATGTCGTTTTCCAGGCAACTTCGGTAATACCTTCCTCTATCTGCGGTTTGGAAGTGTCTTCACCATCAAAGTTCATTTCAAACCAATGGGTGCATTTTAATATTTTCTCCCCGTTTCTTTCTACATAAATATGATAGGTCGTATTGATGAATGTTACAAGTTCAACATCACTCAAACCTGTTTCTTCTTCTATTTCCCGTACTGCAGACTCTTCTCTGGATTCTCCTTTTTCCATCTTACCCTTAGGAAGATCCCATTTGCCAAGTCTTCTGATAAAAAGAATTTTGCCTTCAGGATTATTAACAAGACCTCCTGCAGCCTCTATAATTCTGAACAGCTTTTGAAATTCCTGCCAGATTTCTTCCAAATTCTCTCCATACACGTTCAGTTCCTGCACAGAAGTATTCTCCAGAAGATCCAGAGCGATCTCTAAAGTTGTATAATTTTCGTACCCAAGCTTTTTTTCAAGATCTTCAGGATGCTTAGATAGTAATAATTTTTTTTCGTTGACAAAAACTTTATACATTTGTAATAGTTAAGAATTTAAATACAAAAATAAAAAATGAATTTAGAAGGACGAAAGATTATTGTCAATAAATCATCTAAAGAACTTACAGAGTTGCTGAAATCTCCTGAAAATTATAAAGATTTTATGCCGGATGGTCTTCAGAAATTTGAAACAAGAGATAACGGATTCAAATTTGGATTACAGGGAATGCCTGAAATCGCATTAAAAATTGATGAGGTGGATGATCACAAAGCTGTTTTAAGATCTGCAAGTTCAAGCCTGGATTTCTCATTAACAGCCACATTAAACCCGATCAGCGAAAACCAGACTGAGGTTCAGATGTTATTTGAAGGGAAATTCAATCCATTTATCAAAATGATGGTAGAGAAGCCGTTACAGAACTTTATCAATACGCTTACCGATAAAATCGAAGCTTATAAATAATAAAAACCTTCAAAATGAAGGTTTTTTTTGTTTTTAGAGGAAAGTTGGTAAAAGTAAAACAGTCAACCATTTAGATTACCTGCTTTTAAATTATTTTGTAATAATAGCTTCGACAGGCTCAGCCTGACAACGCTTAAAAATTTCGGTTGGTATTCGACCTGTCACCCTGAGCCTGCTGAAGGGTTCTCAATAAGAAAACCTTTGTTAATCATTAATCTCTAGTATTAATTAAAGCATAAGTCAATTATTATAATTTTCTTTGTCAAAGTCTGTTAATAATGGAAAGCAACATATTTGAAACATGACCAAATATCTAAGCAATAACTCCCGAACAATGATCAGCTGTACTTCCTGTTGCAGAAGAAAGCACATTGATTTCATTATTCATTTTTAAAACGCCCATGAAGGCAAAAATCAGTGCCTCTTTATAATCGATGATCTCTTTTTCAGGGATGATCACTTCTGCCTTTGTTTTCGCTCTTATTTTTTCAATTAAAAAGGTATTGTAAGCACCTCCACCAGTGATAAGGATGTCTTTTATACTATATTGATTGATGACATTGGCAATCTGCTGCGCAGCATGTTCTGTAAAAGTAGCCAGTGCATCCAATGTTTCAATATTTTCAAGAAGTGGAAATATATGTTGATGGCACCATTCTATTCCCAGGGATTTTGGATGCGAAATCTGATAGAAATCCAGGACGTTAAGTTGATTCAGTAGAGTTTCATCTATTTTTCCTTTTGCTGCCAGTGCTCCGTTTTCATCAAAATTTTTATGAAGCTGTTGAGCCAAATGGTTCAAAACAATATTTACCGGGGCGATATCAAAAGCGATTCTTTTTCCTTCTGAACGTAAAGAAATATTGGAAAATCCGCCCAGATTCAGACAAGCGCTGTATCCGGAGAAAAGTAATTCATCGCCTATAGGAACCAATGGTGCTCCGTTTCCATTCATCAATACGTCCTGGCTTCGGAAATCATAGATAACAGGAAGTCCGGTTTCCAGTTTAATGGCTCTGCCATCGCCGATTTGTAATGTGAATTTTTTTTGAGGCTGATGAAAAACTGTATGTCCGTGAGAGGCAATAAGGTCGATATTTTCAAGCCGATGTTGATGAATAAACTTTTTAACCTGTTGTCCAAGATAAAAGCCATACGCTGAATGCAGTTCCAATAAATTTTCAGAAGAAAGATGAATGGAGTTTCTAAGTTGGGTTTCCCAATTCTCAGAATAGGAGAGGGTCTCGGCTTTCAGGATTTGAAAGGTCCACGTGTTCTGCTTTTCAAATTCAACAAGACAGATATCCAAACCATCCAGACTTGTCCCGGACATCAGTCCAATAGCCACAGCTTTCATTCTTTTTGGATTTATTTTTTGTTTTCAGAAATTCTTTTGGAACTGAAATCTCCGGAGTTGTTATAGAAAGTGTATTCGGAAAAATCATCTTTGGCAGTCATCCCATTGGCACCTACCAGTGTAGAACCGTCTTCCATGGTAACATAAACCGTGTCTTTGGTGTAGATTCTGTTTTTCTTCTGATCCCAGTAAATACTCTGCATGGCAAACCTCTGCCCTTCATTGGTTTTTATTCTTACATCACCTTTAGCTTCGTAGAATTTTTTATATTCAAAAATTCGGGCATATTTAGCGGTAATTCGTCCTGGAACTTTGGGCTTCTTTTTATCAAAAAACTCAATATCAATTCCTTTTCTGGCTACTACATACGGACTGTCAATCAATTCGTATTTTTCAATGATGGGTGCTTTGGCTTTTAATGTAACAAAGCCGGAGTCACGCTGTATAATATTGGCATTGTTAATGATCTGTGAAGGGAAATTTTTGCTTTGGCTGCCATTTCTTTTGGTAAGATCCTCCTCACAGGATGTCAGTATAAAAAATATAGCACAACTAAAAAGGCATGCTATATTTTTATATGATATTTTTTTTGAAAAGCTCATTTTAGTTATAAAGTGTCTTTCTGAACCACTTATCGGCAAAATTAAAGCCAATTCTCAGGTTGACGAAATTCTGGTTGATCAGGTTGTTTTGAAGAGTTCCTCTTTTACCAACTTCTAATCCGATTTCAAGACCACTCATTCTTGTAATACTACTATTCTTGAATGGTAACATTACTCCGGCAGAAATACCGAATTTGTTAATACTGTTTCCCTCCAGATTCAGATTTCCTCTTTCATAGAAAGCTCCATATCTGTAGATTACTCTTGAGAAGTAGTTTCTGAAGTTGTTATAGTTAGGAAGATACCATCCACCTGCAGAAATTCTGTAGGTATCCTGGAAACTAAAATCTTTACCAAAATAAGAGATATCTTCTCCTTTTTTATAATCTACCTGTCCTGATACAAACCAATGGTTTTCACTTCCATATCCAACTCCTAATGAAGCCTGTAATGGAAGAAGGTTCTTGGATTTTGTTTCTTTTTGTTCAATAATGGTTTCAGATCCGCTAAGCTTGGTGGTTTCCTGAGCATCAGAATATCTGTACGTGCTGTTGGTGTACTGAGTAGTCATATTACTGGTATTCCCAAAGGTAGCAGTAGCACCTACTGTGAACTTTTTATCAGTACGTGTATTTAAAGTCTGGTAACTTGTTCCCAGCGTAAAATTAAAGTTTCTGACTCTGTTTTTAGTTTCATAACCATTAACATATTCACCTAAATAGGTTCCAAGATTACTGTTGTAAGCACGGAATTCATTAAGGTCATTAAGGTCTCCAAAATAAAGATTGGCTTTTGCCCCTACGGATAATTCCTGACTGATCTTATAAGAAACAGCAATCTGAGCGGTATTCAATGTTCCGCTTCCTTTGAAATTATTTCTGTAAAGAGGAGTCGTGTTATCACTGGCAAGCTGTTCTGTTACGATGTCGTAGCTTTTAGAGCTGTATGGCTGATAAGAGATCCCCATTTTCACTTTGGAAGATAATGGAAATGCAATCGAAATATTGGAAAGATACGTAGAATGCTTTGTAGATTTCATATCGTTATAATTCGATTTGAAATAATTGTTTTCGTTGGTAGCTTCCAGTCTGATACTCGTAAGTTCAAAATTGGCGTTGTTTGCCGGGTTGGCAAAATTGAAACTACTGGTAAAATCACTTATAAAAGCAGTAGATATACCTCCCATAGAAGCAGTTTCGATCGTATTATCATATTTCACATCTCCAATTCCATAAGTTGCATAAGGAGAGTTGCTTAGACTCTGTGCATTCAGAAAATATCCAACTGATATGAATGATACTACAAAGATTTTTTTCATTCTTTATTTTTAAAACAATGCGCAAATATCTTAAATATTAATGAATTGTAAAAATTATATGTGGTTAAAGTTTGTTAAGGGCCTTTCTTTAAAAGAAAAATGCAAATTTTCAACAATATAAAATGTCAGTTTTGCTATGAAGAATGTTGCTCTGTAGTGAACAGTCTTTATGTATATTCTTATTTCTTAAGATTTCTGTTTAATTTTTTTAAGTTGTAAAAACCTTTATGTATTGCTTGTGTAAAAGGATTTTTATTATAGATATTCCAACAATTTTATTTTAAGCAGACTTAATTTTATGAATTGAAGTAAGATTTTTTATCTTTGAAACATGAATTGGGAGAACATCGCCGGACAGACAAATCTGAAAAAACTTCTTAGAGAAAGCATTGCTGAAAACAGAGTGAGCCATGCCCAGCTTTTTGTAGGAAAAGAGGGATACGGTACACTGCCTATGGTATTGGCTTATGCACGGGAGATTTTCAGTCAGGAAAACGAACATGCTGCTGCGAAGGTAGAGCATCTCAATCACCTGGATCTGCATTTCAGTTTTCCGGTTTTTACAGACAATAAAAACTCATTAAGTAAAAATAAATTTGACGAGTTCAGAGAGATGATCCTGGCTTCTCCTTATGCAAGCTATGATGACTGGACTGCTTTTTTAGAATCAGAAAATAAACAGTTATTTATTTCTGCGGATGAAGTGGATGATCAGAATCAGAAGTTTTCTTTAAAAAGTTTTGAAGGAGGAACCAAAATTCTTATCGTCTGGAGGGCCGATAAAATGAATATCGCGGCTTCCAATAAGTTTTTGAAATTTTTGGAGGAACCACCGGCAAAAACTGTCATTCTTCTTACTGCAGAAAGTACAAACGACATTCTTCCTACTATTCTTTCCAGAACACAGATTGTAGAGATCCCGAGAATTAATGATGAAGATATTGAAAACTATCTTAAAAAGAATTTTTCAGTTTCAGAAGATAAAGTAAGAGAGATTGTTCATGAAGCACAGGGAGATCTTAATGATGCCATTAAGCTTCTGAATTCAGGATACAAAAGCAATGAGTTTGAAAAGCTTTTTGTACAATGGGTAAGAGATGCATTTATGGTAAAAAAGAAACCGGAATATCTCAGAAGTATCATTTCCTGGGCAAGAGAAATTGCAGGATGGAACAGAGAAAAGCAAAAAAACTTCCTCAACTATTGTTCTGAAATTTTCAGGCTTGCATTACTTCAGAACTATCAGTCTGAGAATCTGGTGTATAAAAAGATCAATGCGAACGGTTTCAATTGGGCCGGGTTTTCTAAATTTATCAGTGGAGCCAATATTGAAAACATCTTAGAAGAAATCAATACGGCCGACCTGCACCTGACCAGAAACGGAAATCCTAAAATCGTCTGGACCGATCTTGGGATAAAATTATCAAGGTATATTCACAAAAGCACATAAAACAGAACTCCGGTACTTTCACCGGAGTTTTTATTTTCTATACTTAAGACTATATTAAGCTTTCTTTATTTTTACCGTTTTTTTATCTTTTGTTTTAGGAGTATTTTCCGCTGTTTTTGTTTTCATGCCGCAATCTTTATGATGGTTATCTGTGCATGCCTTTTTGTCTTTTACAGAACATTCTTTTTTATCTTTTCCAGCGCAGCATCCTCCTTCTTTTGGTTTCTCCTGAGCATATCCTAGTGTGAATAAAGCTACTGCTGCCATTGAAAATATTTTTTTCATAATATAAAATTTTTAAAGAGGATAAATGTAATACTTTTTTTAACACTGATAAAATTTTAACTATATCTGCTAATTATTGAGAGTTCTTTCAGGAAATGAATCATCTCCTGTCAGTTTCATATCGTATTATAGAAATAGTCTTTTATTTACAATAAATTAAATCTATATTAAAAAATCAATCAATCGTTTGATTTGAATAAAAACTTGTGTACATTTGCGCCCTGAAAAATGAACACTAACATGATTTCAAAAGAAGAAAATATATTATTCGCTGCTGAGAAGCTCTTTGCAGAAAAGGGATTCGAAGGAACTTCCACCCGGGAAATTGCAAAGGCAGCTAATGTAAACATCTCTATGATCTCATATTATTTTGGCTCTAAGGAAAAACTTTATGAGAAATTAGTGGAATACAGAATGAATGAAGGTCAGTTTTTTTCAAAAGATCTTTTGGGAAGAACAGACATCAACGAATGGCAGAAGATTGAAAGAGTAATTGATCAGTTTTCGCACAGGATCCGGACTCAAAAATGCTTCTACAGGATTATGCAGAGAGAACAGCTGCATACCAAGAATCCTCAGATTGTAGAATTTTTGAAGCAAATCAAAATGGGATTCCTTTCCATGTATTCGCAAATATTGCAAAGTGGTCTTAAAAATGGGGTTTTTACCAAAAATCCGCCCATTTATCTGCTTCATTCTACCGTAAGCGGAACCTTGTTTTATGCATTCAATGCGAAAGAAATGTATAAAGAGTTCCTGAATGAAACAGAAGACGAAGAAGCTTTTGATGAAAAATACTATACAGAACTTAATAAACATATTAAATATTTACTAAAAGACCTTTTAGGTTATGAAGAGAATAAATAACTCAGTGATTGCATTATCACTATTCTTAGGAATAGCAAATGCAAATGCTCAGGAGAAAAGAACACTTACTCTTGACGAGGCCGTGCAGCTGGGAATCCAGAACAGCAAGAATCTCAAGATCGATGCAGCCAGAATCGAAGAGGCTACTGCTGATCTTTTGGAGGCTAAAAACAGACAACTACCGGAATTAAAAGTGTCGGGCAGCTATATGTATCTTCCGATAAAACCGAATGTTGATATCAAACTTCCTGGTCTTGCAGGAGGAGCTGGCGGACCTGAGATACATCAGGTAGTTTACGGTTCAGCAAATCTTAGCGTTCCTATTTACAGTGGTGGAAGAATCAAGTACGGAATTCAGTCTGCTAAATATCTGGTAGAAGCTTCCAAATTAAGCACTGAGAATGATAAAATTGCCATTGCTTATAACGTTGCCCAGGCTTATAATAACCTTTTTAAGGCTAACCAGTCCATCAAGGTTTTTGAAGAAAATCTTGCCGCTTCCCAAAAAAGAGATGAAACCTTCCTTAAAATGGAAAACAATGGTTTGATTGCAAGAAACGACAGATTAAAGGCAAATCTTCAGACCTCAAATATTGAACTTCAGCTGTTGGAAGCTAAGAATAACTACAATATTGCCAACATCAATATGGATCTTTTATTGGGTCTTCCTGAAACGACAGAACTTACAATAGATGAAAATTATATTGAAGAAGGATCAGACGTAAAACCTGTTGATTTTTACGTTACTGAAGCCAGAGAAAACCGTAAAGATTTACAGGCGCTGGCACAGAAGAGAAAAGCCGCAGAACTGGGTTCCAAAGCTGCAAAAGCAGAAAACCTTCCTTCCATCGCATTTACAGGAGGTTATGTAGCTGCAGACATTCCTAAGTTTCTTACGGTATACAATGCCATCAATGTAGGAATCGGGGTTTCTTATAACTTATCCAACCTGTGGAAAGAAAATTCTTCATTGAGACAATCACAGGCAAGAGAGAAACAGCTTGCCGCTACTGATGAATTATTGAATGATAATATTAAGCTTGATGTGAACAGAGAGTACCAAAACACAGACTATTCAAAAAAGAGAATTGCTGTTTTTGAAAAATCGGCGGAACAGGCTAATGAAAATTACAGAATTACCAAAAATAAATACGACAACGGGTTGGCAACCATGACTGAATTATTGGATGCAGACGCTGCACAGATTGCTGCCAACGTTGGCGTGATCAATGCTAAGGCAGATGCCGCACTGGCATACAGAAAACTATTACAGACAACAGGAACTTTAACAATTAAATAATCAGATCGAAACCAAAATGGAAAATAATAATACACAGGCAGCTGAACCTAAAAAGAAAAAAAGTTTAATCTTTCCTATCATTTTAGCAGCAGTAGTAATTGGAGGAGGAATCTACGGTTACAGAGCGTATACTTACGGACAGTATCACGAAGAGACTGATGATGCTCAGATTGCTTCCAATATGGCACCGGTAATTTCTAAAATCTCCGGTTATGTAGCTCAGGTAAAAGTAAAAGACAATCAGTTTGTGAAGAAAGGAGATACATTGGTGATTTTGGATAACAGAGATCAGAAAATGGCTCTTGAACAGGCTCAGGCAGCATTATCTACTGCCAAAAGCAATATCTCCAATGCAGAAGCTGCTACCACAGCTACTTCAAAAAATATAGGCTCTTCAGCAGCAGCAGTAGTAACGGCTAATGCCCAGATTGAAGCGGCAAAAGTAAATGTTTGGAAAACTTCTCAGGATCTGAAGAGATATGCCAATCTTGTAAAAGATCACTCTATTACAGAACAGCAGTATGAGCAGGCTTTGGCAGCAAAACAATCTGCAGACAGACAGTTACAGGTGTTGGTAGACCAGAGAAATCAGATTGCCCAGCAAACACATATTGCTTCTTCTCAGACAGCTGCCAGCTCACAACAAATCAGCGTGGCAGGTTCTGTGGCTAAACAAAGAGAAGTAGATGTAGAAAATGCAAAATTGAACTTATCATACACCGTAATTCTTGCCCCTGAAGATGGATACGTTGGAAAAGTCCCTACACAGGCAGGTCAGTATCTGCAGGCGGGAGCACAACTGTTTGCTTTGGTTAAAAACGACCAGAAATGGGTGGTGGCCAACTTTAAAGAAACACAGGTAGATAAAATGGTAGAAGGCCAGAAAGTAAAAATTGAGATTGATGCTTTTCCTGATCAGGAATTTGAAGGAGTAGTAAGCTCTTTCTCTCCGGCTACAGGAGCTACTTTCTCTATTCTTCCTCCGGATAATGCAAGTGGGAACTTCGTAAAAGTAGTTCAGAGACTTCCTGTAAAAATCGATTTTGTAAATCTTGATAAGAATATTGCCAAAAGATTGAGAACAGGAATGAACGTGAAGGCAGAAGTTGCTTTGAAATAACATTTAAAATTGTTAAAAGTCAATGAACTTCGTTGTCAGTAGTGAATCATCTTTGCAGTTAACTTAAATGGACTGTTTAAAATTCACTATTCACTTGCGAAGCACAATTCACAATTGACTTTTCACATCGAAAAAAACTTATGCAGGATTCATTAGTAGAATATGGAGCGCGGAGAGTGATCATTACGATTACAGCTATCCTTTGTGCCCTTCTTGAAATTGTAGACTCCACGATTGTTAATGTTGCCTTGAATGAAATGAAGGGAAATCTTGGAGCTACGCTTTCAGAAGTAGGGTGGGTGATTACAGCGTATGCCATCGGGAACGTTATCATTGTTCCGATGACGAGCTGGCTTTCACAGCAGTTTGGGCGTAGAAATTACTTTGCGGCATCCATCATTATATTCACCGTATTTTCATTCTTATGTGGAAATGCGACCAATATCTGGGAACTTGTGTTCTTCAGATTGATGCAGGGAATCGGAGGTGGAGCCTTATTGGTAACCTCACAAACGATTATTACGGAATCTTATCCGATTGAAAAAAGAAGTATGGCTCAGGCAATTTATGGTCTGGGAGTAATTATTGGTCCTACATTAGGGCCGCCTCTTGGAGGATATATCGTTGATAACTTCAGCTGGCCGTATATTTTCTATATTAATATTCCGATTGGAATTGCAGCTACGCTGATGACCCTTCAGTTTGTAAGAAGTCCGAAATATGCAGAAAAACGTAAAGTTTCCGATGTAGACTGGATTGGAATTGCTTTACTGGCAGTAACAGTAGGTTCATTACAGTTTATTCTGGAAAGAGGACATGAAGAAGACTGGTTTGAAAGCGGAATGATCGTAGCCTTCACTGTAGCAGCAGTTTTAGGATTTATACTATTCCTTTGGAGGGAGCTTACCTTCAAGTATCCGATTGTTGAGCTCAGAGTACTTAAAAACAGTAACCTGAGAATCGGAACTATGATGTCATTCGTTCTTGGATTTGGATTGTACGGTTCTACATTCATTGTTCCATTGTATACCCAGAGTATTTTGGGATGGACGGCACTTCAGTCAGGAGCTTTGATGATTCCGGCTGCGTTAACGACGGCTTTCATGATGCCTATCATTGGCAGACTACTGGCAAAAGGAGCAAAACAGCAGATCCTGGTTTCATTAGGACTCTTTATCTTCTTCGTTTACAGCTTCTGGGGATACAAAATTCTGACACCGGATACCGGCAAAGATGCCTTCTTCTGGATGCTGATTGTAAGAGGAGCAGGCTTGGGATTATTATTTATTCCGATTACCTCTTTGTCATTAAGTACACTGAAAGGGCAGGAGATTGGGCAGGGAGCGGCTTTTACAGGGATGATGAGACAGCTGGGAGGATCTTTCGGGATTGCAGCCATCACTACCTTTATTGCCAATGCAGGACAGAAGTACAGAAATAACTTAATTTCCCATCTGGACGAAAACAGTTTTGATGTTCAGCAAAGGCTGGCCGCATTGAAAGCCAATTTTATTGCGAAAGGAATGACTCCTGATGCCGCAATGAATGCTGCCTATAAAATGCTCGACTTATCTGTAACAAAACAGGCCACTGTTTTATCTTATATGGATGTATTTCTTTACCTCGGAATCGTATTCCTGATATGTATTCCGTTTATCTTACTCGTAAAAGAAAGAAAGAGTAAAGAAAAAATAGATTTGAGTGAAGCCATGCACTAAATTTTAAATAAAAAAACCTTCGAAATTCTCGAAGGTTTTTTATTTTGTAAAATAATGAAAAACAATACCTTTTGTTCTCATTTTGTTAAATAAAAAATAATATCACTTGTTGGAGAGTTTATTTATTTTTTCTAGCTTTACATCACCAAATGAAAAAGATATGAATAAATTCCCTCACCTTTCCGCAGTTTTTTCAAAAAGGACTTACAGGAATACAGTACCGGATCTTCATCTAAACATCGGATATTAATACCAACCGAAGGATTTTTTTTATTTGTTTTCATATTTTATGAAGACAAATTTCTAATTTCAGGAAAGCTGTATTGAATATTGTATTTAGACTTATTATTTAAACTTAACCATGATTTTTTGAAGCGAAACCCAACCTGCAGCCTGGAATTCCTGCTGTTGCAAAAATATTGATGGAAGCCATTTTTACATCCAGTCCCGAATATAATTTTGAATTTAAAGAATTAAATGACTACAAATGCGAATTGCTCATTAAAGGAGTAGACCGTTACCATAAAATCACTCATAGTCTGCAAATTGCAGGTCTGTTGAAATGGTCAGTGGTCAAACCTTTTTATACAGGGCATTTGCGAGACTATGGGACTGGATGTTTTATTGGATATTAAAGTACTCAGGCTTGATCCGGACAGCACATGCAGCTATCATGTCATCGTCTCCGGGAAATAGCCTCCAACATGAATAATACCCGGAAATTGTACAACAGCATTCAATAGGAGAGGCTGTCTCAAAAGTGTCATTCTGAACGAAATGAAATGTAGTGAAGAATCTCATATGTTTGGTTATCAATGAGATTCTTCCTTCGTCAGAATGACAAAAGCCAGATTGTTTGACTTTTGAGACAGCCTCTTTTGCTATTAATAATCATGGATTGGCTTTTAGCCAAAACATACTACGAACGCATTGCATCCCGAACTCCTAATCAATTTTCTCTATCCATTCAATACCACTTACATCAATCAGTTTCAGACTGTGGATATCATTTTTTTGGAAAATATCATCAATATTCAAAGTTACATCAGCTTTTGCTCCCAATGGAATTACCAGACTGTGTTTTCCCGGTTTTACTTTGGCAACATAATGGTTTTGAATATTTTCTTTAGAAAATCCGGCCAGTTCTTTATGATCAAGTTCCTTTAAAACTTTTCCGTTTTTATCCAGAATATGAATTCCTATCAGGAAAGAACCATATACATCAGCTCCTTCCGTCCGGTAGACTTCAAATGTTAACTTTGAATGCTGATGAGAGATATTTGAAACTTCCAGTTTTGGTTTTACCGATTTATTATGCAGTGCTCCCCATACACCTCCATGAAAATACTGATTGGTAAAAAGAGTCAATCCAAATATAATAATTGAGCCTGCGAGCACAAATACTTTTGGGTTTGAGACAGGAACATTTCCTGAGCCAAGCCACTGAAACCATCTTTTTTGAGTGAAGCTTTTGTTATTCTTCATGAAATAATAATCCAGTGAATAAGGACCGCTTCCGGTAAGAAACAGTACGAATCCGCCGGCAATTCCTAAAACTCCGATCTGCCATTCATCAAGACAGGTTGTTCCCAGCCAGCCTGAACCCAGTAATATTCCGAGGGCAAGACTGAAAATTCCGATACTCATTAACCGTGTAAATAATCCGAGAATAATGAATAATCCTACAACCGCTTCAATAATGGTAAAAATCATCATAGAGCGTTGTAAAGCATCGGGATGAGTCACCAGATATTCAATAATAGGTTTTATTCCGAGTGCATTGGGTAAAAAATGATTGAATTTTTCCCCGATATATCCCTTTTCATCAGGAATAAGCTTGTTTTCGAGGATCAATCTGCGCCAGAACGCTGAAAAGTAAGTCCATCCGATCACCATGCGGAGGGATAAAGTATATAATCCGGCCATGTCTGTAGACCGGCTGTTTAAAATATGTTTCATTGAAATTACTATTGTATTGTAAAAAACTGATTTTTATAATTTGATCTGAAAAAATTAAATCAGATGAAGTCTCAGTCTTTTAAACAGAATATATTTCGGAGGGCTGTTACCGGTAGAATACCCGGAATAGTTATTGAGAAAAGCCTTTTCTTCAAAAAAATTGGATTTACCAGAATTAAAACCGGATAAAAATTTATTGTATCGGTGATGAATTTTGGTTTTTGAAACGGCAGCTTCTGAAGAAGCAAAAGCGGAATCACAGCTGAAGGAAATTGAGGTAGTTGTTTTTGCCTTATTCAGCCCGCTGATGAGCTGAACATCAAAAATATCAAGAACATTTCTTTTTACAGAGCACGGAGACAATGAAAAGACCAATATAAGCAGCGTAATGACTGCTTTATAGTTTTTCATATGAAGTCCTGAATTGGGCATAATTACAAAACTACACTTTATTTCAATGTAAGTTTAATAAATTGCAGAAAATTATCTTGAAGATAGAATTATTATTAACTTTAAAATACTGCTGACGGACAGTTGTCACAAAGCTGTCTTATCTTTACCATATTATTTAGAATTTAAACAGAATATTTCAATGAGTTATTGTTTAGCCATAGAAGGAATGCAGCCTGAAAGCAGGAAAGAACTGCACAAAAATTACCATGACAACTATTACGGATATCCTATCCATGATGATAATGAACTGTTTGGAAGACTGATTCTGGAAATCAACCAGGCAGGACTAAGCTGGGAAACGGTTCTGAAAAAAGAAGAAAGCTTCAGAAAAGCGTATGACAATTTTAATATTCAGCAAATAGCGGCCTATACGGAGGAAGACCGTGAAAGACTTTTAAATGATCCGGGGATTATCAGAAACAAACTGAAAGTGAATGCTGCCATTGAAAATGCAAAAACAATTGTTGAGCTTCAAAAGGAATTTGGTTCATTCGAAAAATGGCTGGAACATCATCACCCCAAAACATTGCAGGAATGGATGAAGTTATTCAAGAAAACGTTCAAATTCACAGGAGGAGAGATTGTCAATGAATTTCTTATGAGCACCGGATATCTGAAGGGAGCTCACCATGAATCCTGTCCAATTCATTCGAAAGTATTGGATCAAAAACCTTTTTGGAAAGAGGCTGAGAGGAAGTAGAATACAGCTATTCTTTCAATTAATAAGCCTGGATTCCTCCGGAATGACATATAGGACTGTTTGACATTATGCATACACTGTGTCATTCCGGAGGAATCCATTTTTTTTACCCTTTCAAAGCTTCAATCAACTTCTAAACTGATTGAATAGGGTACAAAGAGATTGTATAAAGTGCTGTTCTATTTCATACTTCTTACGGAAACATCCGGTTTTTCACCTTGAGGAACAATGAAAATTGCATCATCACTGATGGTATCTCCCGGATCAAAGTAATAACTTCCGGTTACAGGGATTGTACTGTTAACAAATTTTCCGGATTTGTCGTAGGCAGAGTAAGTAACATTGATCATCTGGGCTTTCATTTTTAATTCTATCTTTTTTGAGGTCAGCCTGGCTCCTGTTGCATTTATGCAGTCAAGTTCCACAAGACCTATACCGCTTACAATTTGAGGAAAAGCAGAGAGTCTGATATTGTATGCCTTATCTGATGTATTTTTTATGGTTGCAGAAACTTTATAACGGTCATAGGATTTTCCACCGGATTCTATACTTTCTTTATTGAGGATAGTAAAGGTAACAGCCATACCGTTGACTTCAAGTGTTTGGCCATCAGAAATTTTTTGTGCATTCAGAAGATTTCCTAAAAAAGTGAGAGCCGTAAAAGAGAGAAAAAAAGTAAGGTTTTTCATAGAGATTGTTTTAATATTTAATAAGAATTAAATTAGGTAAAAAATTATACTATGAAAATTCTTTAACCAATCTTTTTATTTCTTTTCCATAATCTGTTTATGTTCGTTACCCCATTTTTCGAGTTCGAGGATAATGGGTTTCAGCTTGTACCCGATTTCTGTAAGTTCATATTCTACCTTTGGAGGAACTTCGGCATACACGGTTCTGGTGATGATTTCATCTTCTTCAAGCCTGCGAAGCTGAAGGGTAAGCATACGTTCGGTAATGTTCTGAAGCTTTTTTTTAAGTTCACCAAATCTCATTTTTCCATTGATCAGATAACAGCAGATTGCCAATGCCCATTGCCCTCCGATAATGTTGGATGCATAGATTTCCGGGCATTCATCTGCAAGGGCTTTTTTATTGGCAAAATTGGTAGAGCTTTCTTTTATTTTTGTCATTACTTACATTTTTTATAGTACCATACAATAGGTTGCTAATGTACAAAATGTAAGTAACGTTCAGTAATTTTGTATCAGAAATTTAAGCATAATGAAAACATTAGTGATTGTGACGCATCCTGATATTGAAAAATCAGCGATCAATAAAAAATGGATCGACGAGTTAAAAAAACACCCTGAAAAATATACTGTTCATCAGCTGTACGAGGCTTATCCTGATGGAAAAATCAATGTAGCAGAAGAGCAAAAGCTGATGGAATCTTATAACAAGATTGTATTTCAGTTTCCTTTTTACTGGTTCAGCAGTCCGCCGCTTTTCAAACAATGGCTGGATGAGGTGGTTTTATATGGCTGGGCGTATGGAAGCAAAAGCGGTTTCAAACTGGCCGGAAAGAAAATATCACTGGCTGTTACCGCAGGAATAGATGAAGATGGATATTCTAAAGCCGGAGAATATAAATACACGATGAAGGAACTTCTCCGACCTTATGAACTGACTTTTGATTATATAAAAGCCGATTATAAAGAACCCTTTGTTTATTACGGAATTGAAAGAGATTCTTCCGATGAATGGATCAACAGAAGTGTTCCGATGTATCTGGAATTCTTGGATAATTTATAACAATATAAAAATGAAGTTGGGCTCTGGAATTCAAGAGTTCAACTTTATTTCTGAATATATTCAAAAGGCTCTGGATTCCAGTCCTGAATATATTTCTTTATGGTATTACTATCAATATTAAAGGGAACATCCTGATATTTCCAACCTTTTGAAGGAACTTTTAAATCTATAAGATAGTTTTCAATAGAGTAGATGTCAAGTATTGCCGAATTATCAGGTTTTATAGAATCAAAAATGATCAGGAATTTATCTCCTTTCTGATAAGAGACATTAGCAGTTTTAGAATAAGTAATACCATTAACATGATATTTATAATCTATTCCTACACCATTATTGTTTTTGTGATGCCAGTCCGATATAGCTTCTCCAATGGTATATTTCGGACTTTTGAGCAGATCATTAATTCCTGAATTAGCACTAATTAAACAGAATATAATAAATCCAAAAGTGAGTATCAAAAGAATAATATGAAATTTTTCTGAGATCAATTTTTTCATGTTCGATTAATATATTTCTCATTGAACTTTTGCAGATCTATTACTTGTTCCTTAAAATAGTTTTCAAATTGATCTGAGAGACTTTTATCTTTAAATTTTACAATAGTATACCCGCTGTCAAAAGCAATAATTTCTAAAATACTTTCTGGTATTAAAAATTGATTAGATTCCCAAACACTTGTATCTTCAGCAGATAAGATAGAAATGGCTGAAGTATCGGGTTCAATATTATTTGGAACGGCTGAAATGATCCCCCAAATGATCTGAGTATTGCTTTGATAGAGCAGTTCAAATTCCGGATGATCCAACACAAAATAATCTTCATCAAAATTAATGGGAAGAGTCTGATCAGATATAAAATCTAAATCTGTCAAAATCCATTTATAAATGGCAAGATCATCCCATATAGGCTTTAAAACTTCCTGAAGATTAGTATGGAATTTTACTTTCTTTGTACTTCTTATAATCCAGTTCATCTATTTTTTATTTAAAGATTCTATTGATTTTCTTGTATTTCATATTACTATAAAATCTTTATCCCACAGTAGGCGTATCCTCTTCTTTCAGTATTTTTTTCTCCTTCATGGTAAGCATCATTCTTTCATATTTGTACTTTTCCCAATCAAATGTGTTGAGAAAATCAAGGGCAGCCTGAAAACCTCTGTTGAAAAGATCTTCCTTTTCTTCTTTTTTCATAAAGAAATTCAGCCAGCTGCTGGTACCGCAATTAACGCTTTGTATGCTGTATAAACGGTAAAAAGTATGTTTGGTAAGGAATGTCTTATCATTAAAACCTTTCAGAGTGTTGATGATATTTCCGGCATAGCTGAAAGGTGTTTTAAGGATTTCTTCACTTGTTTTTCCTTTTTCAGAGAGAATAGCTGAATCACTGGTTAGCTGCACTCCAAAAAGAGGCATTCTGGGATAAAAAACTTCATCCGCATGAAACAGGTCAATAGGAAAGTTGGAAATACTGCCACCATCAATGAAAACTCCTGAAGGATTAATGTCTTCGGGTTTCGTATTCATCCAGTATCTCCAGGCATATTTTACGGAATCATCGTCTCTATTGATTTGTTTCTGGAAAGGTTCAAAGAAAAAAGGAACTGCCATAGAAGCTCTTACAAATTCGGCAGGACTGATATGTTTCAGTTCCTCTTCGGACCAGTAGAGATTGGCCATCGTAGGAAGTTCTACTTTAATTTTGGCATTGATATCAGTGGCAATAACAACATATTCTGATGTAAGAAGATAAAACGGATTGTTTTTATAATAGTCATTATTGACCGCACTTTCATAGAAAATTCTGTATCGGGTCTGGTCGATATGTTCCTGATTTTTGATTTTAATTTTTTCAATGTTTTGCAAAGCCATCTGATAATATTCCTGCCCGTTCCCATAGCGGTAGCTGAGATTGAGTTCCTGTCCTTTCTGAATGAATTTTTTGTTGAGATCGGCAACTGTTTGTATTCCAAATTGATCCAGTGCATTTTGCATGGTATTCTGAAAGGTATTTCCGGGATTCAGTCCGCTGTTTTCTTTCCTGAAGTTATTATACAGTTTTTGGATACAGAAAGAGAGAATAACAGCCGGAATCAGGGGAATCAGAAACATCAGTTTGGCGTTCAGTATTGTTGATGATGATGCCAGAAAAGGAATACTGATCAGAATAATAAAAAGGATAGCGGCAATAACAGCATTGATCTTAAAGAAATCTTTGTTGTTCAGCATCGCATGGAGAGTCGTTTTTACATAACTTTTTCCATCCATAAAATCCGAAAAATCCCAGCTGAAAAGAATATCCTTAATAAGTTCACTTTTAGGTTCTTCTTTGGTCTTACAGGCAGCAATAAGCATGGTATTAATAGCTCCGGCACTCGTTCCTGCTACTTTCAGAAAACGGATTCCAAATATTTCCAACCCATAAAGATAGCCTACCAATGCACTTCCCCAGACGCCACCTCCTTCCTGTACAAATTCTATATACTGATTACCATTCTGATCCAGAAGATCAGAGAATTCTTTGGCAGAGATATTCCTGTGTAAAGCAAGCAATTTGTCCTTGGATGCATCTGACAGAGAAGAATCTTCCAGAATTTTGTTAAGGTTTTCAGGAGCCATGGTATTTTGTTTTGATGGTGTGTTAAAGTCAAAAAGTAATCTACAGTGTTTTATTTTACTGAGAATATAATAACATATTCTTCTTTGCAACTTTGTGTTTATATTAAATTACCACTGTCTTCGTCTCACATAAATAAACGTACTGATCACAACCGTTGCCATTACTCCCAATGTTATAAAATATCCGTACTTATGATGAAGCTCAGGCATATTATCGAAATTCATCCCATAAACTCCGGCAATAAAGGTAATTGGTAAGAAGTAAACGGAATAAATCGCCAGAACTTTCATCACCTGATTCGCTTTTTGATCCGAAAGTGCCAGAAACATAGAAATAAGGTTGGTGATCTGAATATTTAAATGATCAAAATCGGCAACCACATCTTTATGTTTATCTTTTAGATCAACAGTTTCTGAGTCCTGTAAATTCAGCAGTTTAAATTTATCAATAGCATCTGTAGAAATTACCAATACACGGGAATTTAATCCTGATTTTCGTTTCAGCTTGTAAAGACGGCGGATCTGGCTGGTATGATTGGTGTTTTTAAGAAAAATTTCATTCTCTATATTGTCCATTGTTTCGAACAGACTTAAAGATTCATCATCAAAGCTTTTCATGATCAATATCGCAATCATCAGAATGATTTGCTGAGGTTTAAGATCTTCCTGAATCAAAGAAACCTTTTTTCTGGTATCTGAAATACTTCTGGTCTTCATCCTGTGGATGGTAATAATGGTATTTTCCACCAGAAAAATCCCGATTTTGGTACTGATATCACTGATGGTGTTCAAATTCTTTCTTTCCAGCTCTGTACTTTCACGGAGTAAAAAGAATTTTACATTCCCGTCTTCTTCATATTTCGGAAGGTGATTAGGATCCATCGTATCTTCCAGAAGAAGATTGTTGATTTCATATCTTTCATGAAGAAATTTCAGGTCTTCTAAAGTAGGAGCCTCTACATCTACCCATTCGCACTGGGAGGTTCTGTATATCGTATCAATTGGCATAAAGTAAAAATACTAATATTTTGAAAAACTATGTGTTAAATAAGTTTTATCTTTGCCAAAATTAAAAAACTATATGATTAAAAGTACAATAAAAGGGTTCGGATTTTATGTTCCAGATAACGTTGTTACAAATGATGATTTGGCAAAACTCATGACAACCAATGACGAATGGATTACAGAAAGAACAGGTATTAAGGAAAGAAGACATAGAAAAAACAGAGATGACTCTCAGGAAACTACCGCTTATCTGGGGTTTAAAGCTGCAGAAAAAGCCATCCATAATGCCGGCCTTACCTCAAAAGATATTGATTATATTGTTTTTGCAACGCTTTCGCCGGATTATTATTTTCCGGGGTGTGGGGTATTACTTCAGGATATGCTGGGATGTGATACCATTGGAGCATTGGATGTAAGAAACCAGTGTTCAGGATTTGTATATGCTATGAGCGTTGCCAATGCATTCATCAAATCAGGTACTTATAAAAATATTCTGGTGGTGGGAGCAGAGGTTCACTCTTTCGGACTTGATTTTTCTGACGAAGGGAGAGGTGTATCGGTCATTTTCGGTGATGGGGCAGGAGCTGTTGTTCTTTCTGCATCAGAAAATGAAAATGCAGGAGATATTTTAGCGGTGAATATGCATTCTGAAGGAAAATATGCAGACGATCTTTGTACCCAGTTTCCGGGATCAAAATACGGATGGAGTGACAGAATGAGAAGAGATCCTGAAAATGTAACAAACAAAGAAGTATATCCTATTATGAACGGAAACTTCGTATTCAAACATGCGGTAACAAGATTCCCTGAAACGATGATGGAGGCATTGAATAAAGCTGGAAAAACCATTGAAGATCTTGACATGTTCATTCCACATCAGGCCAACCTGAGAATTGCTCAGTTTGTACAGGAAAAATTTGGATTACCGGAGGATAAAATCTTTAATAACATCCAGAAATATGGAAATACAACAGCAGCCTCTATTCCCATTGCTTTAAGCGAAGCGATTGAACAAGGGAAAATCAAAAGAGGAGACCTTGTACTTCTTTCAGCATTCGGAAGCGGATTTACGTGGGGAAGCGTCTTGTTTGAATATTAATTTATTCCTATATGAAAATTAGAAGAGTCCTTTTTACAACCAGTTAAAAAGGACTTTTTTATTATTCCCCACACTCTTTGCCGGTGAACAATTTTCATGCAAAGGATGATCTGCCGGCATTATTAGGTTTTGAGATAAAGCTTTCTTGTCAAAAAACTATTAACCAGGCATAATGTGGTGTTGCTGCCAGCTATACAAATTTCGTTAGCATAGAGAATGGCTTTATACATTTCCGGCTATGATTTTGTCCATTTTCTTGTTCATTTACTGATGGGTAATATCCCTTTATAAGGATTTTTTTTAAATAATTTTTACATTATTAAAGTCTATTTTCTCTTATAAATATTTCACTTAATTGTGTTTTGTTTTCAGATAATTTGCTGTTTATATATTAAATTTTATATTTAAGTGATAGATTTTTAGGTATTTAGTTACTTGTGTATGTTTTTTTTGTAACTTTAAATAAAATTATTCCTTTAAAAATATTTATAAAACTGAAAGATCGTTCCCAGCCATTCAGTTTAGTAATACAAGTGGCTTATTAAGAAGTTTGTATGAGCAAATATTAATTTAAATATATACATTATGAGAAAAAATTTATTACTAGCAGGCTTGTTTACCACATTTTCTTTAGTGGTAAAATCACAAGTTGGGATTAACACTTCCAATCCTCAGGGAGTATTTAATATTGACGGGTTAAAGAATAATCCGACAACAGGAGTTCCTAATGCCGTTCAGGCTAAAGATGACCTGGTGATGATCTCTAATGGTAATCTGGGGCTCGGGCTTACTGCTCCCGGTACTACATTGGATGTTAATGGGGCCATTACCAACCGTGAAACTGCTTTAGCCGTTGCGGGTAATGCTGTTACTATTCCGGTTAATGTAAGCCAGGTACAGCTTACCGGAGCCGCTACAGCTACGGTGGCCATTTCTGCCTTTGCCGCTCCCAACCCGGGCCAGCGGCTTATTGTTTATAACAATACCACAGGTGGATTTGGGGCTACACTGGATGGCGTTACTATTCCTAATGGCAAAGCATTGGAATTTGTTTTCAGCAATTCATTCTGGAGGTCTACCGACGGAGGAGCAGCTGGAGCTTCCCCTACTAATATCTATACCGCAGACGGTACTCTTGCAGGGAACAGAACGGTAACACAGGGAGCCAATACCCTTACATTTACAGGAACACAGACCAATGCATTTTCTGTAGATGGAACTACCTTATCTGTGGATGCTGCCAATAACCGTCTGGGAATTGGAACCACTACTCCTTCAAGTAAATTACACGTAGAAGGCAGTCAGTTGCTTAATGCAGCAGTTACTACAGCCCAGACTAAAAATGCATTGGATATTAATGTTGGACAAGATGGGTTTGGCTATGGTAACCGTACAGATAATTTCGGTATTAATATGAAATCTTCATCTTCAGTATTTACAGGACCTATTTCACGTATTAACTTTGGTGATGTTTCCACAACAACGGCAACAGGGGATCGTTACCTGTCTTTTAGTGTTGGGCGGATTCCCAACGAGCTGATGTATCTTACAGATGCTAATTCCGGAAGAATAGGTATAGGAACATCTACACCGCAAAGAGCTCTACACGTTAATGGTGCCTTACAGGTTACCAATGAAATCAATGTGGGAGGTAATGGCACTACTGCGGGCAGTGCAGGTACTTCAGGGCAGATTTTAACATCCGGCGGGGCAGGAGCAGCACCAACATGGCAAACCCTGAATACAATAAGCGGAACTATTAACGGCGCTTATTATGTACAGGGAACTACTGCTGCTACAGCCGCACAGGGAACGACAATTGATGTGCCAGGCGCAACAATTACTCTGACAGTTCCTGCAGGAAGAACTCAGACCTTTTTATTTACTGTTTTGGGATATGCAACATTGGTAGACGGTAACTCGAGTCAGGGGGTTTTTGCCCTTGTACAAAACGGAACAAAAATTTCTTCAGCCTTTGCTTCTAAAGCAGGAAGCTTTCCTGGAGGCACAGCTTTGGGAAGTATGCCGGTTCCGGTGACATTTTTGAAATCAGTAACCCTTACAGCAGGAACTTATACATTTAAAGTACAATATTCTGCATGGTTCGGATCTGCAACGGTGAATTTTGTACCTTCTGGTTATGGAGGTTATAATGGTGATACAGAATCCATGCTTACTAAGATGCAGATTTTAGTATATAATAACTAAGCATTTACAAAATAAATAAAAAACCGCGGAACCTCAGTTCTGCGGTTTTATTATTAACTAATGTCTATCCAATTAAAGACTTTTCAATAGCTTTTCCGTGTCGGAAGAATCCTGTCCTGTACTTTTGGCCAGCTCAATAGATTTTTCAGCCCACATTTTTGCATTTTTCTTATCACCAACCTTATTGTAAAGATTCGCTAAAGTATCTGTATTGGCAAAATTCTGATCTTTCTTTACAGATTCCTGTGCCCAGGCAATGGCTTTTTCCAGAGAAGTTTTATTGCTTACATTTTCAAAAAAGTTCCATGCTAGAGAATTCAGTTCATCAGAACCAACTGCAGAATAATCTTTGTAAAGGTCAAGAATTAATTTCTCATACTCAGGAATATCTTTATTCTTTAAAGCTCTGTTGGCTTTCATTCTTTTTAAGATCTTATCAGCTTCTTCTTTGCTCAGGAATTTCTGGGTTTCAGCCATAAAATAGCTGTCATCCCATTTCTTTGTATCCGGATTATAGGCTTTTTTAGAAATGGTGTTCAGCTTAATATTTTTATCAAACTTTTCATATTTATCCTCAGGGAAGAATTTAATGATATCAGCTTTTTTATCCTGGAAAATTTTGTACAAAGGACTATCTGTAATTTGTACTCCTGAAAGAAGCATTTGGATATCTTCCTGATCTAAACTTGTTTTCTGCTGAAAGTAACGGTTAAGAACTTTCCCGGCAAACTCAGCATCGTTATACATGGTAAGGACCGCAAGATTTTTTAAAAACTCAGGATCTTTTTCCCCTTTTTCAAACTGCTGCTTCAGAGAAGTGAGTCTTTTGTTTGGATCTTCTGCGTCTTTTGCAAACTGGATAAAGTCTTTTTCTTCCACATATCCTAATGTTCTGTGTACCGCTTCACCGTTTCCGTCTATAAAAAGATAAGTAGGAAATGCTTTTACATTATATTTTTTGGCCAGCTCAATTCCTTCTCCTTTTTCCATATCAATTTTAGCATTGATAAAGTGAGAGTTGTAATACTCTCCTACAGACTGAAGAGGGAAAATGTTTTTAACCATCAGTTTACAAGGTCCACACCATGAGGCATATGCATCAATAAAGACCAGTTTTTTTTCTTTTTTTGCTTTGGCAAGAATAGAGGCGAAATTGCCTTCTTCAAATTTGATTCCCTGCGCCCATGCAAGGGCTCCTATAAAGATTGAGGAAAGTATTGCTATTTTTTTCATAAAACTTTTTATTCCCTGCAAATGTAATAAATATGATGACACATGAGCCGTTCATATTGAAAATAATTACACAGGAACTTTGATTTTAATACAGGTGTCAGCTTGTATTAAAGATAATCTTTTATTATTTTGGTTTTATTATTAAAATTAACGTAAATGATTGTTTTGTGTTAAATGATTAAATTTCAATATAATGTTTTAATAAAAAATAAAATATCACTAGTTTTGTAAAAAACAAAAAGACACTCCCGTAAAAATAATGATGAATTATTATAAAATCAAAATAATAATTTGTTCTTCTATGACTAAAAGTCTTTTGAAATTTTTGTTTCTGCTGACAATATCAGTCCCCCTATTCGCTCAGAAAAAAAGTAACTTTGACCTTATCTGTGAGAGAACTTCTTCCGTAACAGCCTATAAGGATTTACCCAAAGCAATAAAAACTGCAGATTCTCTCTACATGAAGGCACAAAAACCCTCAGAGAAAATAAAATGCCTTGTGCTCTCTTCAGAACTATATCAGCATGCAGGTGAACTTAAAAAAGCAATCTGTTACAGTGAAAATGCCCATTCTGTGATCAATCAGATTAATGATCCGGAATGGATGGCTGTGGTGACCAGATTACTTGCGAGGCAATATAGACAGGTAGGGTTATACGAAAGATCCAAAAAATATATTGTAAAAGGACTGTATGCTTCAGGACAGATTGTTGATTTTCAGAAAAGTAATGAAGCGGCTGGACTCCTGAATCAGGAAATGGCCTTCTATGAAATGGAGATGGGGAATTTTCCCAATGCAATACGGAATATTGAGTCCTCTCTGAAATATTTTGGAAAAATAAACAGCAATAATAAGAACAGAACAGCAGCAGCTTCTTATCAGCTGTTGGGAGATGTCTATTTCAAACTTAATGATTATTCTGTTTCCGAAAGTTATTACCGAAAAGCAGAAGGATTGCTTAAAAATGGAAGCTGTACCCTGGGATTGGTATACAATGGATTAGGAGGGATCCGCCTAAAGCAGAAAAACTGGAACGATGCTGAACGGTATCTTAAAAAAGCAGAAAAAATTGCAGATACATCCCGAAGTCTTAAACTAAAAAAAGCAGTTTATTCCAATATAAATGATTACTATGAAGGAATAGGAGATAATTTTAAAGCTTCATTATATGCGGTGAAATATATGCATGCTTATGACAGCATAGCAGCCCGTAATCAAAGTTTTGTAACAATGGGAGCTGAGACTCTGAAAGGGAATAGCAATAAGAAAGGAGGGCAGATGAATCTGGTGAAAAATACTGCCATTGTCATTCTGTTTACTTCGCTGGTTGGCTTACTTGTTTTATTCAGGACAAAGCAGAGAAAACAACGCTCAAAATTCAGAAATATTATAAGAACTCAGTTACATATGATCAGTAGCAGAACTCATTATCCTTTAGCTCAATCCGGCGATTCTGAGTTTTCGAATATATTTGTGGAAGAAGTTGATGAAAAAGACTCGGAAGCAGACCGAAGAAGGAATGATTCCCTGATGACTTCCGAAACCGAATCGAAATTACTTGAACTGCTTGAAGATTTTGAAAAAGGTAATCTTTATAACAATAAAGGAATGTCTTTGTCTTTTCTTGCAGGGGAACTGAATACCAATACAAAATATCTGTCTTACGTAATCAATCAGCATAAAAATGCAGATTTCAAAACGTATATCAATCGTTTAAGAATCAACTATATTGTAGACAAACTAATTAATGATGAGAAGTACAGACAATATAAAATAAGTATTCTGGCTGACGAATGCGGATTCTCTTCACACAGCAAATTTGCCGCCGTCTTTAAAGCGGTTACAGACTATTCTCCATCAGCATATATCAAATATCTGGATGCTGAAAACACATCAGATAAAAATGTTCATTTTCCTGAAAATGATTAAAAAGAGAGGCTTAATTTAATTCTATCTTGCCATTTTCACGAAAATGAACAACCTATTATTTGAAAGGAAACCTTTGCTATCATATCTTTGCGCCAGTTTCACAGTACACACACAATTCTGTTACAGCTTATCACTTTTATTTCATTTCTGAATTAAGATCATTATAAGACAAACTGCGATTCCCATTTTTAGCTTTTTAATGATATATTCTTCTGAGCAGGAAGAAAATCATATATCATAATCGGGGTTGATTGCCCGGTTTTTTTTCAGTCAAGTTTTTTTAAGTGCAAATCCACAGTAATCTGTGGATTTGTGATTTTATTTAAGTTTTGTGCTGTCGGTTTTGGTTTTTGACGTATCGGCAGCTGCCGGAGTCTGTATAGAATTGGCTACAGCGGAGTCTCCCATCCTGTTTCTTAGAGAATCTTTATTATGAGCTTCTTTATATTCTTCTCTTTTTTCTTTGTTTTGAGCACAACTTCCAAGGAAAAGAAGTCCAACAACTGCTCCTGTAGAGAATAATTTTTTCATAGTAATTTTTTTGACTGGTTTTCTTGAGTAAATATAATAAATCTTGAATGCAATTGTAAACAAACACTTTTTTTGGAAATAAAACACCGCTCTTTATATTTTCTGATGTTAAGAATTGCTGCCACAGCCTTTCTCCATGATCTTTTTTGAAGGATCTGTATATTACCTAAAGAGATCTTTATATACCCTGAATAAGGCTACAGATCATTTTAGTGTTGAAGAAAATTAATTTTTTTCAGAAATTCAGCTTTTTATTTGCATCATCTGCATCTTTGCCGGGTTGAATAAACTCTTTTTCTGTAAAATAACCTAAACCTCTGTGAATAAGCTCACCTTTCCATTAATAAATAAGTAAGTGGGATAAGAGTTTATGTGGTATTTTTCTACTAATTCAATCCCTACACCTTTTTCTGTATTAATGTTTACATTTATGAAATGCTGGATATAGTATTCAGTCACAGATTGCAGGATGAATATATTTTTAGCCATGAGTTTACAGGGATCACACCAGTATGTATAAGCATTAATAAATACTGATTTATAGTATTTTTCAGCTTTGGATATAATTTCAGGAAATGCACCATTATCAAATTTGATATCTTGATAAGATAAGGCAGCTGAAATTTTTTTATCATTGTTGTGTTGTTTCCATCAAAGATAAAAAAATGATAGTAGAAAGTATAAAAAAATCCACAATGAGTGATTTGTGGATTTCCATTTTAAATTAGAGGTATAAAATACTATTTGACAGGAGACATTGCCGCAGAATCCTTTTTCATTTGGATAGAGTCGGGATTCTTCATTTTTGTAGTCATGGTATCAGTAGCTGCAGGATCTATATTTTTCTGTGTGTTCTCTACTGTTGCTGAATCACGGCTACTGGTTGACATTGTCGATTCTTTGGTTCCACAGCTCACTGTAAATATTCCTATTCCGACGGCTGTTAGCAATAACTTTTTCATATTATTTTATTTTGTGGTGTTGTATTAATAAAAAAATCAACAATTATTCCTAACAAGGCTGGGAGAATCGTAAAATATCGGTAAATTTTGTTAAAAGATGTTAGTGGAGATACTGGGTTTCGAGATACGGGATATGCGAGTTTAACGTATAGTGTTTAATGTTGATTGTAGTCCAAAAAATACTTTATTACCAGAAATACTCTCATACTCTAATATTCTCAAACGCTATAACCCTCAAACTCTCAAACCTTCCCACTCTCAAACCTCGTGTCTCGCACTCCACAAAAAAGCCCCGAAACCGAAATTCCGAGGCTGTATTCCAAGAACAGACAACAATTACTCATTGCCTATTACTTATTAATCATTATTTATTAATTACCCTAGGTAAGGATATTTGTAGTTTTTAGGAGAAACGAAAGTCTCTTTTACGCTTCTTACAGAAACCCATCTCAGAAGGTTCATTTTAGAACCTGCCTTATCATTGGTTCCTGATGCTCTGCCACCACCGAAAGGCTGCTGGCCTACTACGGCACCTGTAGGTTTATCATTGATATAGAAGTTACCTGATGCATTTTCTAAAGCTTTGTATGCTTCGCTGATTGCGTAACGGTCTTGTGAGAATACAGAACCTGTTAATGAATAAGGAGAAGTAGAATCTACCAGTTTCAGCGTTTCTTTCCAGTCCTGATCTTCATATACGTAGATTGATAAGATCGGGCCAAAGATCTCTTCCACCATACTTTCGTAGTGAGGATTTGTAGTTTCAATTACCGTTGGGTGTACAAACCATCCTTTAGAATCGTCATATTTTCCACCGATCGCCACAGTAGCTTCGTCAGAAGCATTTGCTCTGTCGATATATCCTTTACATTTTTCAAAAGAATTTTTATCAATTACAGCGTTTACGAAGTTTGAAGTATCTTCTGGAGAACCTACTTTAATAGAGCTCATCTGAGTTTCCATTACTTTTTTCACATCAGCCCAAAGAGATTTCGGCACATACGCTCTTGAAGCCGCAGAACATTTCTGACCCTGATATTCGAAAGCACCTCTTACCAATGCCGTTGCTACAGCTTCTACGTTAGCAGACGGGTGAGCAATAACGAAGTCTTTACCACCAGTTTCTCCAACGATTCTTGGATATGTTCTGTAGTTGTGGATATTATCACCGATCATTTTCCACATTCCCTGGAATACTTTTGTAGAACCAGTGAAGTGAAGACCTGCGAAATCTTTATGAGCCAATACTTTTTCAGCCGTTTCTTTACCATCCGTAAAGATCATGTTGATAACCCCTGCAGGAAGACCCGCTTCTGTTAATACATCCATGATTACTTTTGCAGAATATACCTGCTTGTCAGATGGCTTCCAAACCACAACATTTCCTAACATTGCCATACAAGTCGGAAGATTTCCGGAAATTGCGGTAAAGTTAAATGGAGTTACGGCAAAACAGAATCCTTCTAATGGTCTGTATTCAACACGATTCCAGATTCCATTGTCAGAAACCGGCTGCTCAGCATACATTTCTGTCATGAACTCTACATTGAATCTTAGGAAATCGATGAACTCACAAGCTGCATCAATTTCAGCCTGATGTACATTTTTAGACTGTCCGATCATTGTTGCAGCATTAATTACATCTCTGTAAGGACCAGCCAAAAGATCAGCTGCTTTTAAGAAAATTGCTGCACGCTGTTCCCAGCCCAGTTCATTCCATTCTTTTTTAGCTGCCAATGCCGCGTTGATAGCGTCATCCACATGCTGCATACCACCCTGGTAGTAAAACCCGAAATCATGAGCGTGATCCTGTGGAGACTGAAGCTGTACTTTTGTATCAGTCTTTACTTCTTTTCCATTGATGATCATTGGGATTTCTACCTTTTCAGCCCACATTTTTTTATAAGTGTCGATAAGGCTTTTAACTTCCGGAGATCCCGGTTCGTATGAGTTTACAGGCTCGTTTACCGCTAATGGTACTTGCGAAATTGCTTTTGACATATTACGTTTTATTATTTTATTAAATTTAAATAAGATGTGTATACAAATTTACAATAATTATAAAGAAAGAAAAAATACCGCCTGTTTTTATCAGATAAAATCCGATGCAGCACAGTTAATAATAGATACTTCGTTTTTAATTGTAAACGGTATGGAATATTAACATATTTATCTTGTTTTTTAGATTAAACAAAAAAAATCATCCGTTTGTTGTAATTATAGTAATAAGGATAATAAATGATTTGTCCTGGTTTAAAAACAACTGTTAACTGCTGTAAATAAAGGATTTATGGCAGAATGTTAAATTTATATAAATTCACTTTTACTGCAATTTTGAACATTTTAAATAATCTTTTTGAAAGGCGAAGGGTTGGGATTGTTCTAATTTTACATCATTATTAAACAAGTATGAAAAAAAGTCTTATTTTTCTCAGCGTTGTGTGCGGTTCTTCTTGCGCAGAAAGGAAAAACTCGTTCATACTCTGAAATCATTTCAAAAATTAATCTTCTTCAGCAGACGCAGCCTGAAATTTACAATTTTTCAGATATACAGGATTCCAATAACTGCGAGAAAGTGAAATTTGATTCATTACTTGCACAGCATTGGCTACACTATTTCTTTGCAGGCTATACTTACAATAAACAGGTTGCTGCTGTTCAAAACGGTGATTATATTACAGCGCCAAGATACATTCTATATCATTGCCTGCAGATAGCGGACTGTTAATCACTTTTCTTCATTTTTAATGATCCGGTATGGTTTGTAATCACGTCAATACCAATCCGTAAAAATCATTCCCATTTTACATATCAAAAAGATTGCAGGGATTACCCCAAAAGAGTACAGAGTTCAGTTTTTGAATAACAATAGGATTTCAATATAGTCCGGATGGAAGCGGGAAGTCAGATGCCGGAAATATTGTGCATTAGTCTGATCAAAATAAGTTGAGAATTCAGAAAACTGTTTTAGGAGTTTCATAACTTCCCTTTCCCAGCTTCCATTCTTCCATATTCTACATCTTCTCGTTTTCCAGAATCTTCAGAACCAGTCTTTCCTCTTTTGTAAGATCGGCTTTTCCGTCATTTTCTTCTATGACTTCCAGTTCATCAAGATATTTTTTGATCGTATTGTTCTCGTAAAGGTTGATGACTAAAGGATGAACATAATACTTTCTGCAGACCGTCGATGTATTTCCCAGGTGTTCTGCAACAATGTCGAGGGCTTCTTTTACCTTCTTTTTATATTCAGTGTCATTCTCTGCATACCCGATTTCTTTAAAAGCGATCAGAGCACTTACGGTTCCGGACCATGTTCTGAAATCCTTAGCCGTAAAATCTTCACCACTGATCTCTTTGATATATTCATTGACCATTCCGGAATCTACAGAATGGCGGTTTCCTTCATCATCAAAATACTGAAAAAGCTCTTTCCCGGGAATATCCTTGCATTTCTGTACCAGCCTTGCCAGCCTTTTACTTCTGAGGTCAATTTTATGCATAATACCTTTCTTTCCTTTAAAAGAAAAAGAAATTTTTTGTCCTTTTACCTTTACATGTTTATCCTTTAATGTGGTCAGGCCGAAAGAACCGTACAGCTTTTCATATACATTATTTCCAATACGGATATTGGTTCTTTGCATAAGGCTTACAATCAAAGCCAGAATTTTTCTTTTCTCAAAATTTCTCAGGGCAAGATCCTGTTCTATATGCAGACGCATGTCCGGTAATGCATACCCGAACTGAAGCATCCTGTAAAATTTTGTATGATTTCTTAAAGCACTCCACAGAGGGTGGTAGCGGTATTGTTTTCTTTTTTTTACATCAAAGCCTGTTGCCTGAAGATGGCCGTTATCAAGAGCACAGATCCAGACATTTTCCCAGGCAGGTGGAATTACCAGTTTATTGATCCTGGTAATTTCTTCTTTATCCTTTATTTTTTCTCCGTCTTTATAATAAGAGTATTTCTTTCCGGTTTTTTTACGGGTAATTCCGGCGGTTTCTGCATCGGTGGTATATACAAGATGCACCGCCTTTGCAGAAGCTTCCGGATCCTTCATTATTTTAACAATTTTTGAAGGCTTAAGGTGAGAAATCATCTCCAAGTCTGTATTCTTCTCCATAAAACATGGTTAAGAGTTTTTACCCCTCGAAAAAATCAGTAAAAGAATCCCTGCTATCACACAGACTAAGATTATTCCCCACCACATTCCTGCCTTAAAAATCGTTTCTACAGCTTCACAACTTGTGAGTGTCAACAACATTAATATTGTAATACTGTAAAAGCTCCATTTTTTCATAGGTTTCAATTTTTGTGGGTGTACTAGATTCGGAGTCGGTCTGCTCTCCATTTTTTGATAGACCTTTTAATTTCGTCTCCTGAGATATTTTCATGAAGTGCTTTGTATAAAAGCTCTTTGAACTCTTCATCATACGTAAATCTCAATGCAGCAATCTGATCGAACTTCAGTTTCTCAGCAGTTTCATCCGATCTTTTATTGAAAATCTCGAAATAACGCTGTTTAAACTCCAGGATCACCATCCGGTTTTGAAGTCCCAGCGCGTAATGCTGTCTTGTCATGAATGCCAGATAAAAAAGCAGAAAAATTACAACAGAAAATAATATCCAGATCAGCTGATTTCCGGGGTCGTCCCAGATTTTATAAATTCCTAAAATCTCCACTATTATAAGTAATGGAAGATAAATAAAATGATAGGGCGGATAAAATTTCCTGTGGTTATTATAGTTTTGCTGTTTCATGATATAGAATGAAGCAATAATCTTTCCAAAAAAATTATTATTTTGATAATGTGGTAGTTTTTTTTACTTAAAAATGATTTCTTTTATGAAATATATTTAGTATTTTGATTTTATTTGAACTCATTTACAATAAAGAATTATTAAGCAAAATAGCGGTAGATTTACCCTTCAGACATCAAATTTTTTGTAACTTTCGGTGGTTAAAAATAAAAAGAATGACTTCAAAGGAAAAAGTTGCTGCACTTCGTGAAGAAATGCAGAAAAATAATGTTGATGCATTTATAGTATATTCTGCAGATCCGCATATGAGTGAATACCTTCCTGAAGAATGGCAGGAGAGAGCATGGCTGTCAGGTTTCTTAGGTTCTGCCGGTTTTGTGGTAGTTACCAAAGACAAAGCGGGACTTTGGACAGACGGAAGATACTTTACACAAGCTGCTATTGAACTGGAAGGTTCCGGAATTGATCTTTTTAAAGATGGGATGGAAGGAACTCCTAATTATATCGACTGGATTATTTCAGAAATTCCAGCAGGTGGTAAAGTGGCGGTAAATGCTGTTGCAGCCTCTCATGCCAACTGGGAACTGCTTTCTCAAAAATTCAATTCCAAAAATATTACACTTGCAGATGCTCCGCTTTTAAAAGAAGTCTGGAAAGACAGAGGAACTCCATCTGCTAATCCTATTTTTGTTCATCCGGTAGAAAGAGCTGGTAAATCAGTATCCGATAAAATTGCTGCAATCCGTCAGAAAATGGAAGAGCAGGAAGCTACCGTACACATTATCTCAAGTCTGGATGATGTGGCATGGACACTGAATCTGAGAGGAAGTGATGTAGAAAGCAATCCGGTATTCTTAGGATATATTGTAATCACTAAAAATGATGCTGTTCTGTTCACAGGATTAGAGAAAATGGAAGTGGCAGCCAGAAAACAAATGGATGATTCCTTTGTAAAAATGATGCCTTACGAAGAATTCTACAATTACCTGAAGACCTTCAAAAACGAAAAAGTTCTGGTTTCTCCGAACAGCAACCAACAGATTTTTGAAACATTAAAATCAGACAATCAGTTTATCAAAGCTCCGGTTCCCGGCAACCTGATGAAAGCCCAGAAAAATGAAGCTGAGCTGGAAGGTTTCAGAACAGTAATGGTAAGAGACGGAGTAGCCATGGTAAAATTCCTTTATTGGCTAACGCACAATGCAGGAAAAGAAACGATGAATGAATATTCTATAGGACAAAAACTGAAAGGATTCCGTGCAGAAGGTGAAAATTTTGTCGGAGAAAGCTTTGGTTCTATCGTAGGATATAAAGATAACGGTGCTATTATGCACTATTCTGCCAAAAAAGAAGGAAGCAAAGAAGTAACCAACGAGGAAACAATCCTGGTAGACTCAGGAGGTCAGTACCTTGAAGGAACTACAGATATTACAAGAACTTTTGCCTTAGGAACACCATCGGAAGAGTTTAAAAGAAATTCAACATTGGTATTACAAGGACTGATCCGTTTATCAATGGTAAAATTCCCGAAAGGAACAAAAGGAGTACAACTGGATGCTATTGCAAGGCTTCCGCTATGGATGGAAGGGAAAGATTTCAACCACGGAACGGGACATGGGGTAGGAAGTTTCATGAATGTACATGAAGGACCGCAAAATATCAGAAAAGATCTGAATCCTCAGGAACTTCTTCCGGGAATGGTATGTTCAAACGAACCGGGGTACTATCTTGAAGGACATTATGGAATTCGTCACGAAAATCTTATTGCCGTAAAAGAATCAGAAACAACAATTCACGGAACATTCTATGAATTTGAAACACTAACATTCTGTCCGTTCTTCAAAGATACAGTGGTGAAAGAAATGCTTTCAGAAAGCGAAATCGCCTGGCTGAACGGTTACCATAAAACCTGTGAGGAAAAGCTTGCTCCATACTTGGAAGGTGAAGTTAAAGAATGGTTCCTTCAACTGGTAAGCCCTCTTTAATAAAGATTCAAAGGTGAAAGCAGATGACCATCATAACTTTAAACCCTGAATTGTAAATATTAAACTGAATATTGTTAGATAATCCAAAGTCCTGTAAGGTATTTCCTGCAGGACTTTTCTTTTTATACAACCGTATTTTTACGGATATAATTCTGGGGATTTCACTGATGCATAAAAAATAAGGTTGACTTATCTTTGTTACAACAAAACATCATTCATATCTTCATAAATAACTCAAGTAAATTCAAAACGGTAGATCATCTCGTCCTGAGATGATTTTTTTTGTTTTCAATTGAAATTTGTATGACTATTCCTTCTCTTAAAAAGAAGCTATCCCAAGTCTAAAAGTATCATTCTGAACACAGACTGAAAGTCTGCGAACGCAGTTCAGGAATGTAGTGAAGAATCTCACGATTCTGATTATTAATGAGATTTTTCCTTCGTCAGAAATCGAAGATTCGACAAAGTCAATGACAAAAGCCAAATTATTTCATTTTTGAGATAGTCTCCGTCTTTGCTTTCTTAAAATAGAATTCTATAAAAATGAAAACGCAGCGTTTACAAAGAAGTATTTTATTTATTTTCGCTGAAACTTATTTATAGAATGGAACGTGAATATTTTCGAAGCTTTAATCTGTTTTCAGAGAATGAAATTGAAGAACTCCTTAAGTTTTCCGAAGTCAGACATATCAGTAAAAATGAATATTTCATACAGGAAGGAGAGCTTTGTAAGGAAGTAGGATTGGTAAAGTCTGGTATTTTCCGTTCTTTTTATACTTCTGATGATGGAAAAGATATGACCTACTGCTTCCGGTTTCCCAATCATATGATCGCTGCCTATTCCTCATTTGTTTCAGGATGCCCGAGTAAAGAAAGTATGCAGGCCATTACTAATGCAGAGGTGATTATCCTTAAAAAAGAAGCGGTAGATGAACTGGTAAAGAATAGCATAAACTGGACAAAATTTTTAAAGATTATTGCCGAACAGGAATATCTTGAACTTGAAACACGGTTTTTTCAGCTGCAAAGAGACAGCGCTGCCCGGCGTTACGAAACATTATTAAAAAAACATCCTGATTATATTCAAAATATTCCATTACAGTATCTTGCTTCCTACCTTGGCATTACCCAACGTCACCTGAGCCGCATCAGAAAGGAAGTTTCTTTTTAGACATTTGTCCTGCTTATTGAAACATCGGCTCTCTACTTTTGTCAAAAAAAGTTATGGAGCAAAATATTTTAATTATTGGTGGCAATGGATTGGTTGGTAAAACAATTTCCAGGATTCTGAAATCAAGAAATCCTCATCTTACTGTTTTCATCGGAGGAAGAAAAGGGGGAAAAACAGACAAAGACCTGAAAATCGATGTTACAGATCCTTCCTCTTTTAAAGTGATCATTGAGAAGAAAATACAACTCATCATTCTTTCTGTGAATGATAAAGAAGATCATGTACTTCGTTTTGCCATTGATCATCAAATAGATTATCTGGATATTACCAAGCCTACTCCGGCTTTGGTGAAAGCTTATGATATTGCCAGAAAATCCGACATCAACAGCAGAATTGTCTTCAGCTCAGGATGGATGGGCGGGATTGTCCCGGGGTTGGCTAATATTCTTTCAGACTCAGGAGATATTAATGAAGTAAAACTCTTTGTCTATTATTCCGTAAAGGATCTTGCAGGCGAGAGTTCAGCTCACTTTATGGCAGAAAACGTAGCAGTTCCTTTTGTGCATTATAAGAATGATAAGCAGGTTTTTATAAGGCATTTTCTGGATACAGAAGCTTTTAATTTTTCTTTTGGGATAGGGAAAAGAAATGCCTATAATTTTGATGTGCCCGATCTGTATATTCTCAACAAAGTAGAAAGGATTTCCGATGTAAGTGTGAAAATGACTTATAATTCAAGATTCATTACCTGGCTGCTGGGATCATTTCAATATCTCAGAATCTACAATATTTTGTCATTAAAGGAAAGAAAAATGATTTTTGGATCCAGTGGTAACGGAGATCAGGCGGTCTTTGAAATTGTAGTTAATAGCCATTCCGGAGAAAAGAAGCTGAGTTTGCAGAGTGAAAAAGGGCAGGCAGAACTAACCGCTTTATCTGCCGTTCTGCATACCGAGGAACTGTTGAGAAACCCTCATCAAAATAAAGTGTATTTCAGCCACCAGCTGCATGAGCCTTTATCATTAATGGCACAGCTTAATGCCTATGATTCCATCAATATTAAGGTGAAATCATGAAAAAAACAGTCATTATCAACGGACATCCCAACAAAGATTCTTTCAATTTTGGGATAGCAGAAGCTTACAGATCAGGTGCAATGGAAGCTGGAGCTGAAGTAAAAGAAATAGTAATTACGGATTTAAACTTTAATCCCAACTTACAGTTTGGATATCAGAAAAGAATGGAGCTTGAGCCGGATCTGTTGAAAGCCTGGGAAATTATTCAGTGGGCAGATCATTTGGTTTGGATACACCCGGTTTGGTGGGGAGGATTTCCGGCGCTAATGAAAGGATTTATAGACCGTCTTTTTTTACCCGGAATGGCTTATAAATACCGTGAAAATTCTGTGTGGTGGGACAAGCTGTTGAAAGGAAAGACCGCTCACATTATTACCACTTTAGACCAGCCGGGTTGGTATTACCGTCTGTTTTTTGGCAGGCCCAGCGTGAATCAGCTTAAAAAATCTGTACTGGAATATTGTGGGGTAAAACCTGTTAAACTGACTTATATTGGCATAATCCGGAATTCTAAGGATGAACAGCGGTCTCAATGGCTGAAGAAAGTAAAGGAGCTTGGAAAGAAACAAAAATAAGCTGCCCGAAATTTTTAAAAGTATGGGACAATATGAGGGATATATTTCCTCATCCCTATACCCTTAAAGATGCCTTTCAATTTATTGATATCGTATCTGCGGAAGATTCTCAGCTTACGTTTGCGATAGAATACAATGGTCATTTTGCAGGAATGATAAGTCTTATTAAGCAACCTGAAGTGTACAGAAAAAGCGCAGAGCCCGGATTCTGGATAGGGGAAAGAAAATAGTCAGCAATTCAACGAAAAAACTCATAGACTATGCCATAAACAACCTGGATCTGAAACAGATTTTTGCCAGAGTTTTTGAATATAATACAGCTCCTATGAAAGTGCTGAAAAACAACGGTTTTCTTGAAGAAGGAATTTCTATTGATGCTGTTTATAAAAACAATCAGTTCTATGATCTTCATCATTTCTATCTGCTGATCAGGAAAGTTTAATGTGTAATAATTCCGGAATCCTGAAAACTTTTTGCTCATTCATTGGGTGATTATTATTTGCCCATTCATATCCCGGAAAGAGCAGATGATATTTTTCAGGGTTTCGGAGATTACTCAGTTCAATTACCATAGAAAGAAGTATATGTGTTTTCCGGAAAAATTATTCAAGAAATACTGGCCTTAAAGTGACATGAGCAATATCATTACTTTTTTTTCAGATGCTTATAAAGGATTAGCAAGGGAGTCCTGGATGCTTTCTGTTATTATGCTGATCTACCGTTCAGGATCAATGGTTCTGCCATTTCTTCGGGTCTGCTTGACGGAGGAATTCAATGTGTGGGTAATCCCTTTTTTATCAGCAATCACGTCTATAAGGGCGGAAGACAAAAATATAGGGGCTTATATGGGTCTATTTGGAGGAATATTTTCGGCTGCTTTATTCCTTTCCCCACTTTTAGGATCTTTTATTGCTGAAAACTACGGTTTCAGAATGCTGTGGCTCACTATTTCATTACTGATAGTCATCTCTTTATGCGGAATCTGGTATACCTATACCCAAAAGCTTTTCGGAGGGAAAAACTCTGAAGCGGAAACTTTAAAAAAGAAGTCAAAGGAAGAACAGGAGTAATCTGTATCTTGTTTCCGGACCTGAAAAAATGTAAATTAGCTGACGAAAATTAATCGGAAGGCATACCATGTCCAAGCTAAAAGCCATAAGAGAACAAAAAAATCTGACTCAGGAAGAACTGTCAGAAAAATCAAAAATATCTGTAAGAACCATTCAACGTATAGAAGCAGGAACAGAACCTAAAGGACATACGCTCAGAGTACTGGCGCAGACTTTAGGAATAGAAGAGTTTGAATTACAGCAGGAACAGCCTCAAGTACTTTCAGAAGTAAATGAGGTGGAAATAGAAGTAAAAGAAGAAGAGAATCCAATCAACTATTCTTATATTAAAATCATTAATCTTTCCTCATTAATTTTTACCCTTTTACCTCCACTGAATATTTTTGTTCCGCTCATACTCATGCACAGTATGAAACAGAGAAACAGTCTGGCAAGGCAGATTATTTCGGTTCAGATGATCTGGACAGTAATGGCTCCTATTACCTTCATGCTCGGAATCTTTTTAAAGTTCGGAAAACAGTTTACCCTGATCCTTATGATTCTGATTGTGCTTTCCAATGTGTTGATTATCCTTCGCAATGCAGCAGAAATCGATAAAAATAAAAAACTCTATTTCAGGCTGAAATTCAGTATGATATAAATCCTGTCAGGCCTTTGTCGGGTTTTTGTCGGGTTCATTTTTAGCAGAAAAACAAAATGAAATTGAATCTTTGTCATAAAAAATAACAATGACAAAGTCTTCAGGGTTTATCCTTCCTTTTTTAATTCTGTTTGTGAACATCATGCAGGCACAGACAGAAAAAACCGATCCTCTTTACAAAACCATTATATCGAAAGACAGCCTGTTTTTTTCTGTGGGCTACAATACCTGCAACACGAAGCAGATGGAAAGTCTGTTAAGCGACAGGTTTGAATTTTATCACGATAAAGGCGGTTTCGAGGACAGAAAAAATTTTATCACTGACTTTAAAAACGGATTATGCAAATCTCCGGAAACTTACCAGATAAAAAGAGTTCTGATTAATAAAAGCACAGAAATTTATCCCATGTATAAAGACGGAAAGATCTACGCAGCCATTCAGAACGGGGATCATCTGTTTTATGAAAAAATGGGGAGTCAGGCTGAGAAATTAGTCGGGGAAGCAAAGTTTACCCATTTATGGATATTGGAAAATGCTGAGTGGAAGCTTAAAAATTCATTGAGTTTTAATCACCATCCGAAGCAGACTACCGATAATGAAACCATGTTTGATAACGATCAGTCGATGCAAAATTGGCTGAAAGAAAACAACATTCCTGCTCTGGGACTGGGAATTATCGAAGATGAGAAGCTAAAGCAGGTAAAAGTTTTTGGCGGGATAAAGAACGGAATTTCAGCACCTTCCAATACCTTATTCAATGTAGCATCTCTCACCAAACCTGTTACAGCAATGGTTGCCTTACGGTTGATAAGTCTTGGGAAATGGAAGCTTGATGAGCCTTTAGATGCATACTGGACTGATCCTGATATTGTGGCTGATCCAAGGCATACCCAATTAACCACCAGATTGATCCTGAGCCATCAGACTGGCTTTCCCAACTGGAGATGGATGAATGCAGACAAAAAACTGAATTTTCAGTTTGATCCCGGCACAAAATACCAATACTCAGGTGAAGGTTTTGAATACCTTCGGAAGGCTCTGGAAAAGAAATTTGGAAAATCACTCGATCAGCTTGCGAAAGAGCATATTTTTCAGCCACTCAGGATGAATGATACCAATTATGTTTGGGATCAGAATACCGATGAATCAAGATTTGCCATAGGATATGATAAAGAAGGTAAAGCTTATCCAACCGTGAAAAATAAAACGGCTAATGCCGCCGATGATCTCCATACCACGATAACAGATTACGGGAATTTTATGGTCAGTGTCATGAATGGGAAGAATCTGAAACCGGAAATTTTTCAGGAAATGATCAGAAAACAGGTAAAAACGAAAGAAAATAAATACTTCGGATTGGGATTCGAAATCTATGATCTCGGAAATGGTGATTATGCTTTATCCCACAGCGGCGCCGATCTTGGCACGCAGTGTATTACCATCGTATTGCCCAATTCAGGAAAAGGAATTGTAATTTTTACCAATGTAGATGATGGTTATAAAGTGTATGAGAAGCTGGTTCTACATTATCTGGGTAAGGAAGGAAAGAAGATCGTAGAGACAGAAACCAGATAACTGTTTATACAATAAAAATATTTGTGTAATCGGAGTGTCGATCTGAAATAGGTAAGTGTTTGTTTTCAGGATGAAATGGGATGAACAGAAATAAAACGAAAGCTATGTGGCAATATTATATCATCATTGCAGCAGGAGTCATTCAGTAATAGGAGGAGGTTATTTTATTGCAGAGCAGTTTTTGAAATAACCTCACCCTTTGTATTTCTATTTTACTTTCTCAAGGAGATACAATTTACCACCGGAAAATCCTAATTTGGGCATCAGATTGCCTTCCAGAACCATTGTTTTATTGGTGACATCTATCACAGAAATATAATTGCTGGAATTGTATTCTATATAATTTTCCTTTTCTTTGGTAGAAGGATTTTTTCCAAACTCCATAGAATATTTCACCCAATCTTCATCCTGTGTGCTGCAGTGCACCGGCTTGAATTTAGACTTTTTGGCCTTGAAAACAATCTGGTCAAAACCTTCCGTACATTCCGAAGTAAACGAACCATCAGGATTCTGATCCTTTGAAAAGTCCTCAAAAGAACCACGATAAACACCCACTACTTTCCACGTACCATCCAAACGGTCTTCATCTATTTTTCCCTTCGCCTTGCTTACTGCCCAGCTGATTCCGTTTACTGTACCTTTTACCGCTTTATAACTTAAGTTTACTGCACCTGATACTACTTTTGTAGCAGCTCTTACCATACAGGATTGGAAAAAAAATACAGCCGAAGCCAGCAATAGGAATTTCTTCATTTTGTCCATTTTTTAAGGTACGAAGATAGGGCTTTTGAAAAAAATGAGGGATTTCAGAAGACTTTTCCTGTTGTTGAGAAAAAATACAAATAGTCTTTGTTCAATCTATCCGGGCTGTCAACAGAAATTTAGTTTCCATCAAAATAATGAGCAAGATCAGATATGCTTTTGATATGAAGTTCTTCTGCCTGCTTTCTTCGCATCATCAGAGCATAGGCATTGTTAAACCCCAACGGTTTCAGCCATTGGATCCCATATTGTTTTTCAAACTCTGAATTCACATACTGATAAGTGATGTCGGGACTTTTGGAAACATTTCTGATGGTCTCTGCTGTAGGTTTTAAAAGCACCAGAAGCCCTGTTCCCGTATATTCAGGATAAAAGTCTATGGCATCATTCATTAAGGCATCAAAACATATTTTTGTTCCCCCTAAACCCGTTTTGGTTTCCACTTTATAATCTGTATACCCTTCAATAAGCATAGTATACATTTCTGCGAGAATATATTGTTCCCCAAAGATTTTTGATCCAATCCTGACAGTTCCTGCATTTCCTTTTCCTGGGCTTTTATACAGATTATTTCTGATGAGAAAGTCCTTTGCAATCTTTTCAGGATTCTGATGCAGATGATCAGCTCTGTAATTCAGATCCGTCATGATAGAATCATTGAACTTCCCGGCCAATAGATTTAAGGTTTTTTCCAATTCCGGAAATTTTTTCAGTGTTTTGGTTTTGATGATAGGGGCTGCATAATAAGGCGGAAATATTTTTTTATCATCATTCAGCACATACAGATCATAAGCTTTGATTCTGCCATCTGTAGAATATCCGCTGATAAGATCCAGCTCATTCTCATACGCAGCCTTATACATAATTGCATCACTTACCACAAGGGGATTAACGTTAAGCCCATATACTGAACGAAGCCCGATGTCCCCATCCTGTCTACCCATAAATTCCGGTGTAAAACCCGCCTTAATTGTCCGGTGTGATACAAAAGTCAGAAGATAGCCTGCTCCCAGAATAATAAGGATAACAGGAAGAATATATTTCAGTTTTTGAAAAAAACGGTAACCTGATTTCTGGATCATGGCAATGAACTGATCCAGAAAAACAGCCAATAATGCTGCCGGAATGGCTCCAGCCATGATCATATTCGTATTGTTGAGTGAAATGCCTCCGAAGATAAACTCTCCCAAACCACCTGCTGCCACAAAAGAAGCCAGTGTAGCCACTCCTACATTAATTACAGCAGCAGTCCTGATACCGGCAATGATAACCGGCATGGCCAAAGGAAGTTTTACCTTAAAAAGAAGCTGGCTTTTGTTCATCCCCATTGCTTTAGCAGCTTCAATCACTGCGGGATCTACACCCATAATTCCAGTGTAGGTATTCCGCATAATGGGAAGAAGAGCATAGATTAATAAAGCGGCAATGGCTGGCTTCGGACCAATGCCGAAAACAGGAATCATAAATCCCAGCAATGCAATACTCGGAATGGTTTGTAAAATACCGGCAATGCCCAGCACCGGGCTGGAAAGTCTTTTTTTTCTGGAAATAAGTATTCCTAAAGGCACTCCAACAAGGATGGCCAAAAGCAAAGACAAAAACGTAAGCCCGAGATGCTGAATGATCTGGGTGGTGAGCTTTTCCTGCTGTTCAGCAATAAATTGCCAAAAACTCTGTTGCTGCGTCATACCATCTGTGATTTTCTATACTGATTAAACGCTCTGACCAGTTGCTCGTAAACCTCAGCGTTTTGGTGATCAGAACTCAATTGCTGTAAAATATCCCACACACTGGTATTGGATGTACTGTATCGCCTTAAGTATGAATTTTCCGGAGGGAGAAATGGGCTGATATGATGTAGAGCCGTTACCTTATATTCCAGTAAAAGCCTGTTTTCAGCAAAAAAATTGCGCACAAAATGGGTTGCAGGATGGTAAAGCATTTCCCTGGGAGTACCCATCTGTACAATTTTTCCCTGATCCATCAGACATATCCGGTGGCCCAGCTCAAAGGCTTCCTGTACATCATGGGTAACCAATATGATGGTTTTGTTTTTAAGTTCTTCCAACGATTTAAATTCCGAATGAATATCAGCCCTGGTAATATTATCGAGTGCTCCGAAAGGTTCGTCCATCAGCAAAACAGGGTTGTCTGCAATCAGTGCTCTGGCAATGCCTGCCCGTTGCTGCTGTCCGCCGCTTAATTCATGAGGAAATCGTGAAAGTATCTCTTCAGAAAGGTGAAGCTTGGTCAAAAGCTCATATGTTTTTCTTTCTGTTTTCTTTTTGTCCCATTTCAATAGCTCAGGAACTACCGCAATATTCTGCTGAATGGTATAATGGGGAAATAGTCCCGAATGCTGCATGACAAAACCAATTCCCATTCTCAGTTCCTCGGCTTTCTGATCACGGATATTTTTGCCATCTATGAAAATATTTCCGGAATCTGCTTCTATGAGGCGGTTGATCATCTTAAGTGTGGTCGTTTTCCCGCACCCGCTGGTTCCTAAAAGAACAAGGATCTCCTGATCAAGTGCCTGAAAAGAAATTTGATCTACTGCCTTTTTTCCGTTGAAGCTCTTTGAAATGGATTCTACTGTGATCATCGGTAAAAAATTACTGAGCAAGTCTTATTCCTGTGAACTGCCATTTTAAATCAGGCTGAAAAAAATTACGGTATGTATTTCTGCTGTGTCCCGGGGGAGTAGCTTCTGAAGCCCCTCTCAAAACCATTTGATTGATCATGAATTTTCCGTTGTACTCACCTACAGCTCCTGCTTCTTTCTTAAAATGAGGGTAGGGCAGATAAGCAGAATTTGTCCATTCCCAGCGTGTTCCCCAGTCAAAATAATCCGAAGCCGTTTCCCATTCTTCTTCAGTGGGCAGACGCATTCCTTTCCAGGAGGCAAAAGCAGATGCTTCATAGAAATTGATGTGGCACAATGGGGCATGAGGGTCTATTTCCTGTAAGCCATGGAGTGTGTAATACATCCATTGGTCTTCAATATAATGCCAGTACAGTGGAGATTTTGCGGAATTCTGTTTCACCCAGTCCCATCCTTCAGCATGCCAGTATCTGAAATCTTCATATCCGCCTGCTTTCATAAATTCTAAATATTCACTATTGGTAACAAGCCGGCTGGCAATTTCAAAGTCTGTAAGATATACTTTATGCCTTCCCAGTTCATTATCAAAACAAAATTCATCTCCTTTAAATCCAATTTCATAGATGCCTTCAGAAAACCTCAGCATTTCCAGATCTCCGGAGTTCATTTGTACGGATTTTTCTTTTGTATAGGCTGGGAAAAGAGGATTATGTCCCAAAATATATTTAATATCGGTAATTAATAACTCCTGATGCTGCTGCTCATGGTTAAGCCCCAGTTCCAAAAGCGGTTTAAGGGCTTCTGTCAGAAATGAGCTTTCAAGAAAAGCTTCCATATGCTCATCTACATATTTTCGATATTGATACACCTCTGAAACAGAAGGACGGCTGAGGTTTCCACGGTCGGTCCGGATCACCCGCGCTCCGATAGTCTCATAGTAGCTGTTGAAAACAAAATTATACTGCGGATCAAAAACCTTGTAATCCGGAAAATGCGGGGTAAGAATGAAGGTTTCAAAAAACCATGTGGTATGGCCAAGATGCCATTTCGGAGGGCTTACATCTACAATCGGCTGTACCACATAATCTTCTATTTCCAGTGGGGCACAGATTTCTTCAGAACGTCTGCGGATGTCCATATACTTTTTAGTAATATCTTTTGTGATGATCTCTGGGGTCATGTCTTTTAGTTTTTAATGATTGAAGTTCAATGAAAGAAGGATATTTTATTTTTTCACTTTTGCAGATGCGTTGTGTGTATCATCTCTTTTTATTGTACCTGCCAGATGGTATCTACAAACCATTTTTTAGAATCATTGATCTCTCCTGTGATGGTAAAACCTGTTTTTTGGGCTAATTCCCTGATTTTTTCGGAAGAAAATTTTTGGGAAATTTCCATATCGATCAATTCGTTTTCTTCAAAAGAAATCCTGGTATTGTCAATAGTCACATCCTGTCTGATAAGGCTTATCAGAAAACTTCTGCAGGCTCCGGTAACGGGATCATAAGTCTGGTAATGTTGAAATTGTTTCAGATCAAAATTACCGCCCAGTTCATTGTTAATGCGGGTAAGAAGATTAAGGTTAAAAGAAGCTGTAATTCCTTCTTTATCATTGTAGGCATTCAGGATAATATGCGGATTTTTCTTTAGATCAAAACCTATCAGGACACGATCTTTTTGAGATAAATTTTTATTCAGATGCAGACAGAAATCTTCGGCCTCTTCCGGAGTCATATTTCCGATATTACTTCCCAGAAATAACACAACTTTTCTCCGGTCAGATAATGAAGCTGCTTTTTGAAGCATTTCAAAATAATCTCCTTCCAGACAGGTTATTTTGATTTCCGGAAACTGGCTGCTCAGTTTTTTATGAAGTATGGAAAGAATATTTCCTGAGATATCAATCGGCATATAAGTGAAGTTAACCCCTTTGCTGATCAGCTTTTCAAGTAAATAGGTGGATTTCATGGCGTCTCCTGCCCCTAATTCAATCAGGTCAAAAGATTCATTTCCGGGAATAAGGAGATCAATAAGTTCATCTGTTTTATTTTTGAAAATATCCAGTTCACAACGGGTCAGATAATAGGAAGGCATATCCATAATTTGCTGAAAAAGATGATCTCCTATCTTATCGTAAAAATATTTTGAAGATAATTTTTTAGGAGTATTTTTAAGTCCGTTCAAAATATCTGAACGGAAATGATCAGCATTCTTTTCAGTCTTAGATTGTGGGTCCAGCTGTACATTCATAAGTATTATTTTGTGTGATTTTGTAGATTATTGCAATTATCCTGCCTTTTACAACATGGATTTTTTTGAATATATCTAACTAAATATAAACAATTTTACTTTTAATAGAATGATAATATTGATGTTTTTAACAGATGTGGTACTTTTTTACCCATCACGAATTATTCCGGCAGAAAGATGGTGTAAGGGTTATAAAGCCAATAATCCGGTATTAAGCGGATAGAAAGAACCTAAGGATTTAAACATTTAACATTATTTTAAATTTTGTTAATCCCAGCAGGAGCGACAGCCCACGCTCGTAACTGACTGCAAACATAGGAGGCAGCCACTTTATTATTTAAAGCTAGCTTTCAAAACCCTCTTCAACCTTTAGTTTATTCACCAGAGGATTGGCATACATGGTCAGGAAGTACTCTCTGGAAACAGGATCTGAAGGATCAATACGCATTTCAAGCCTGCGGACAAATAACTGTTTTTCCTGTTCTGTGTATTTGGAAGCGTAAGTATTTGTGTTGTGCAGAAGATCATAAGCAATGTACTTGGTTGGCCAAAGCTTATAATTACTGATGATGGAGCGGTCAATCACCTGTGCAATGGCCTGCAGCTGTTTATTTTTGTTGTCAATGGTGGCTGCAATTTCATCCAGTTCTTTGTCCAGAACATCACCTGCATGGAGGTGGATGCGTTTCTTTTGTCCCAGAATTCCGCTGATGATATTGGTGAAATCTTCATTTTTACCTTTAATGTATTCCTCATCCCTGTGCTGTGCCAGCAGTTGAGGCATTTTTAACGAATCTGTAGGATCATACTCATAGGAGATGGAGACCGGAACAATCTTTAATGTTTTAAAATAATCTATAACAGGTTGATCTCCGGATGCCATGGCAAGCATTTTCAAAACCCCTTGCTGGGTAGAATCGTTGCCGTTTTTGGTACGGCCTTCACGCTGGGCAATCCATACAGAACGGTTTTCCTGAAGGAGCAGCTCTTTAATGTACTCAGACATCGTCTGTGAACTGGTAAGTTGTTCACGAAGTGGCAGTCCTCTTTGTACCAGGAAGTTACGGTTCAGTTTAGCCAGTACGTTTAAGAAATTCTTGCGGACAAGATTATCCCCAATGGCAGAAGCTGTCATTACATAACCGCCTTCCAGCAATACCAGATTAAGCAATGAAGTATCCAGGACGATATCCCTGTGGTTCGAGATGAAAAGGTAAGAGGTGTTTTTATCCAGCTTATCAAATCCTGAAGTCGTTAAACCGTCAGAACTTTTTGAAAGGATCTGGCGAACGGCATAGGCTACAAACTGATGCTGAAAATCACTGATGGAATGAACATTCTTAAACTGTTCCAGCCAAACCTGCTCATCTGTATCAGGAAAAGTAAAATTCATAAAGGCTTTCATCATGGGATCACGGGCTATGCTCTGTAATCTCTCATTGACTTCCTGATCATTGAAATACCGGATTTCATCAAACTTAGACATGCGGTTGGGTAAAAATTAAAACTTTTTGCAAAAGAACGAAAATTTATCGGGGGAGAGGCTATAAAGGGTGTTAAAGTATTATGAGGGGCGTAGGAGTTGGTTAAAACAACTGTGCAATAAGTATCTTGACGCACTCCTTCATCCGTTCACTATGCACACACAAACAAACACACACACAAATAAGCGCCCACTTTGTCATTCCGCAGGAATCTAAACAATAGTTTATCCTCATTTATCATCAGAAAGCTTTCTGTGCCTGGATTCCTACGGAATGACAAATGTTGTGGATAGGCTAAGCGAGCAGTTTGTATTATGTCTGAAGCAAGTAACTATGCACATGTACACACACAAATAAGCGCCCACTTTGTCATTCCGTAAGAATCTAAACAGTAGTTTATCCTCATTTATCATCAGAATACTTTCTATGCCTGGATTCCTACGGAATGACAAACGTTGTGGATAGGCTAAGCGAGCAGTTTGTATTATGTCTGAAGCAAGTAACTATGCACATGTACACACACANNNTTCTATGCCTGGATTCCTACGGAATGACAAACGTTGTGGATAGGCTAAGCGAGCAGTTTGTATTATGTCTGAAGCAAGTAACTATGCACATGTACACACACAAATAAGCGCCCACTTTGTCATTCCGTAGGAATCTAAACAGTAGTTTATCCTCATTTATCATCAGAATACTTTCTATGCCTGGATTCCTACGGAATGACAATTGGAGTGGATAGTCTACGCGGATAGTTTGTATTATGTCTGAAGCAAGTAACTATGCACATGTACACACACAAATAAACGCCCACCTTGTCATTCCGTAGGAATCTAAACAATAGTTTATCCTCATTTATCATCAGAATACTTTCTGTGCCTGGATTCCTACGGAATGACAAACGTTGTGGATAGTCTAAGCGGATAGTTTGTAAGGCGCTGCAGAGTTGATAAGTATCATTACACGCACATAAGCACCCACCTTGTCATTCCGTAGGAATCTAAGCTCTTATTTTACCCTCCGAATTAAAACATTCTCTACGAACTGTTTACTTTATTAATCTGACGATATCCAATTTGGTAATTCATATGAAATGTAAGTGTTAAATCCAATTTTCAAAAAGGTAATTCAAAAATTCTAAATTAGGATTTGTGCTCCTTATCAGTTCAAGTTTCTTCATTCTTGACCAGTTTTTGATTTCCTTCTCTCTTTGAATAGCATGGTGAATCCAATTATATTTTTCATAATAAACTAGAAATTCAAGATTATATCTTGCTGTGAAACTGCCTGGATTTAGCTTTGTTTTGTGTTGATACAATCTCCTATGGAGGTTTCCTGTAACACCAGTATAAAGTACTTTTCTGTTTTTATTGGTAAGAATATAGATATAGTAGGTATATCTTCCTTTTGAAAATGCAGTCATTTGTGTATTTGTTTTACAAAAGTTACAAAAAATTTGATGTCTGAAGGAAATAAGCGGTAATGCACGTACAAATAAACGCCCACCTTGTCATTCCGCAGGAATCTAAACAATAGTTTATCCTCATTTATCATCAGAAAGCTTTCTGTGCCTGGATTCCTACGGAATGACAAACGTTGTGGATAGGCTAAGCGAGCAGTTTGTATTATGTCTGAAGCAAGTAACTATGCACATGTACACACACACACACAAATAAGCGCCCACTTTGTCATTCCGCAGGAATCTAAACAATAGTTTATCCTCATTTATCATCAGAAAGCTTTCTGTGCCTGGATTCCTACGGAATGATAAACGTTGTGGATAGTCTAAGCGGATAGTTTGTATGGTGATCCGGAGTAGATAAGTATCATTACATGCATCATCATGCGCCCACCTTGTCATTCCGCAGGAATCTAAACAGTAGTTTATCATCATTTATCATCAGAAAGCTTTCTGTGGATGGATTCCTACGGAATGACAATTGGAGTGGATAGTCTACGCGGATAGTTTGTATGGTGATTCGGAGTAGATAAGTATCATTACACGCATCATCATTCGCGCACCTTGTCTTTCCGCAGGAATCTACACTGTCAATTCATCATCATTTATCATCAGAAAGCTTTCTGTGCCAGGATTCCTACGGAATGACAAACGTTGTGGATAGTCTACGCGGATAGTTTGTATGGTGATTCGGAGTAGATAATTATCATTACATGCATCATCATGCGCCCACTTTGTCATTCCGTAGGAATCTAAACAGTAGTTTATCCTCATTTATCATCAGAAAGCTTTCTGTGCCTGGATTCCTACGGAATGACAAACGTTGTGGATAGTCTACGCGGATAGTTTGTATGGTGATTCGGAGTAGATAAGTATCATTACACGCACACATAAGCACCCACCTTGTCATTCAGGAGTCTAAACAGCATTCTCTGAAAACTCAAAAATAATCCCAGCCACTATTACCTATTACTCCAGCCACTTATACAAGTGTCCACAGCTACTTCTTAAATACCTGTAACGGTATACCTAAGCCCCTGAAACAGGTTGTCTATGTATTAACAACCGGTCTTGAAATAACGGCAACAAGTTGGTTAAGTGTCTGCAGGCATTTCGGAATAAGTTGCAGGCACTTCATTAATAACCTGCAGGCAGTTTTTAAATGGTAATACCCCCTTGGGTAAGGGGGTACAGACACTTGTAGAAATGGGTAGCGGAACTTAAGAACCGCCTGTTGATACTTGTATGACCGATTGTAGTTAGTTCTTTACTTCATCAGAGGGAGTTACCGGAGGGGTAGAAGTGGCTGTAGTGATGAAAAACTGTTTCATATCTTCATAAATGACATTGGTACCCGGTACATTTTCTCCTGAAAGGAATTTCATGTTTCTATAGAAGGTGATGGCGTTGTGATAGTTATCATGATCCAGTAATACTTTAGTATCAGACAGCTGTTCTGTTAATGAGCTCATGATTTGCAGGCGTTGTTCTACCTGTTCTCTTCCCAGATAATCTTTATCGAATTCCGCTTTATCTAAAAAGTTCGGAATATACTGGGGATATTGCTCCATGTAGATTTTGGCTTTGTTCACAAAGAGTTTGTTCTGTTCTGCAATACTTCCGTATTGTTGTCTTTCTTCCGGGGTAAGGTTGATGGTTTTTCCTGATAACACTGTTTCAATAGATTGTAACGCCTTATCGAGTTGAGTAAGTTCTTCAGTAGTGAAACTTAAACTGATTAAATTGTCTAGTGCCATAATATTGTGCTTTTTTGGGTTTGCAGGATCAAATATAGCGAGTGTAATGCATAGAAAAATAGAGTGTTGTAAGATTTTCAGAAGGTGTTCACCAGAAAGTGAAAACCTGATAACAGCTTTTGTTTTTTTGTTGTTTTTGATGAAAAAAAGAGGCTGTAAAAACGGAAATGGCGAAATAGGAGAGGAGGTCCGTTTCCAGGGTATCATGGTGAAGAACTGAGATTGTAATTAAGCTGCTTTTTAAGCCGTGTTTTTCTAAATATTTTTCTATATTTAGAACTTCATACATATTGATTGATCATGGAACACAAAATACATCAGGGACGCAATGTGAAACGATTCAGGGAAATGCTGGGCATCAAGCAGGAAGCACTGGCTTTTGACCTTGGGGACGACTGGAGCCAGAAGAAAATTTCTCTGCTGGAACAGAAAGAAATTATTGAAGACCCTGTACTGAAAAGAATTTCTGAAGTATTGAAAATTCCGGTGGAAGCATTTCAGAATTTTGATGAGGAGCAGGCTGTGAATATTATTGCGAATACAGTGACTACTGTCAATGATAATGCAACAGGTCAAGTGTTTCAGATAAATCCTACTATTAACACTACTGAAAAATGGCTGGAAGCACTAGAAGAGATCAAGAAATTAAACGATGAAAAGATGGAACTTTATGAAAGGATGCTGAAGGAGAAGGATGAGATGATGGTGAGGCTGGAAAGGTTGATTGAAAGGAAATAATTTATTTAAGATATTAAAAAGGTTCAGCACGTGCTGAACCTTTTTATTTTGATAATGATGAGAAGATCTATTTTTAAAGTGTATAAAAACAGATCAAATCTTTAATATATTATTTTACCTTTTACGGTTTTCCTTATTTAGCAGTAGCCACAAAAGTTGTAAATTGTGCTCTTTAAAATTTTTGAATGAATCACGCTGTACACAACAAGCTGGTCTCGTTTATCTGGAGTATTGCAGATGATTGTTTAAGAGACGTTTATGTAAGAGGGAAATATAGGGATGTTATCCTGCCAATGGTAGTCTTAAGAAGATTAGACGCATTGCTGGAGCCAACTAAACTTGATGTACTTGAGGAGGCTCAATATCAAAAAGAAAATGATTATTCAGGCTTTGATGATAAAGGATTGACTGCCGCTTCTAAATATGTTTTTTATAACACCAGCGAATGGACACTCCAAAGTCTTTATGCTTCAGCAACTAACAGCCAGCAGATTCTGCTTGGAAATTTTGAAGATTACTTGAATGGTTTCAGTGCCAATGTGCAGGAAATTATTGAGATGTTCAAACTTCGGGCACAGATCAAACATATGGCAAACAAGGATGTGTTGCTGGATGTGTTGGAGAAATTCACGTCACCGGATATCAATCTTACGCCTTTTGAAAAACCGGATACTTCGGGAAGAAAACTACCTGCTTTGACCAATCTTGGCATGGGCTATGTTTTTGAAGAATTAATCAGAAGATTTAATGAAGAGAACAATGAAGAAGCCGGAGAACACTATACGCCAAGAGAAGTCATCGACCTGATGACGCATTTGGTGTTTGAACCGATTAAGGATAAAATTCCACCAGTGATTACCATATACGACCCAGCCTGCGGAACAGGTGGAATGCTTACGGAGTCTGAACTCTTTATCACAGATGAAGAGGGCGAAATTAAAGCTACTAATACTTCGGTGTATCTTTTTGGAAAGGAGGTAAATGATGAAACCTATGCCATCTGCAAATCGGACATGATGATTAAGGGTAAAGATCCTGAACACATCAAAGTAGGTTCTACTTTGTCTACGGATGAATTTGCCGGAACGAAATTCGATTTTATGCTGTCTAATCCGCCATATGGAAAAAGCTGGGCGAGTGAACAGAAGTACATTAAAGACGGAAAAGATGTCATAGACAACCGATTTCTTATCAAACTAAAAAATTACTGGGGCGAAGAAGAAGTTGTTGACGCTGTACCAAGAAGCAGCGACGGTCAATTGCTTTTCCTGATGGAAATGGTAGATAAAATGAAAGCCGTTACTTCCAAAAATACCATAGGTAGCCGTATTGCGTCTGTTCACAATGGATCGAGCCTGTTTACAGGAGATGCAGGTGGTGGAGAAAGCAATATACGTAGATACATTATTGAAAATGATTTGCTGGATGTGATTATCCAGCTTCCCAATAATATTTTTTATAATACAGGAATTACCACTTATGTCTGGATTCTCAACAATAATAAGCCTGCTCAACGTAAAGGTAAAGTTCAGCTGATTGATGCCAGTGAAATGTATCAGAAATTGAGAAAAAATCTTGGTAATAAAAACTGTGAACTTACCAAACAGCATATTCAGGAGATTGTCAAGTGTTATCTTCAACTGGATGAACTTGACAAAAAAGACACTGGAAATATCGCCAGTAAAGTTTTTGAAAATGCTGACTTTGGATATTATAAAGTTAATATAGAAAGACCCAAACGTTTGAAATCTCAATTTACTTCCGAGAAAATTGAAGCATTGAAATGGGATAAATCTCAACCTGCATTTTCAAAAGAGCTGTATGATACCTATGGGATGGAAGTGTACGAAGGTTTAGAGAAATACAAAAAAGAAGTTGAAAACTACATAGAAAAGCATGACCTGAATATTAATGCTAAGCAATTGGCAGTTTATCTAAAAAAAGAAAGTTGGAACAGACAGGAGCAGCTTTACCAAACAGCAGTTCGTTTGATGGAAGTATTGGGAACAGAAGTATATACCAATTTTAATGAATTTGTTGCTAAAGTAGATGAAGTTCTGAAGCTGGATAAAACCAAACTTTCTGCTTCTGAAAAGAAACAGATTCTTGATACGGTAAGCTGGTATGATGAAGAAGCTGATAAAGTCATCAAAAAAGTAGAAAAGTTAAACAGTCAAAAACTGTCTGATTTACTGGATTATTTAGGTTGTACAGAAAAAGACTTACCTTATTATGGCTATTTCCCAACAACTAAGAAAGGGGAATATACCATATATGAAACCGAAAGCGACCTGCGTGACAGTGAAAGCATTCCTTTAAAAGATAATATACAGGAGTATTTTCTGAGAGAAGTAAAACCTTATGTAGAAGAAAGCTGGATTGCACTGGATTCTGTAAAGATCGGGTATGAATTAAGCTTCAATAAATATTTTTATCAACCTATACCATTACGAAGTTTGGAAGAAGTAACGAAAGATATTCTTGCATTAGAACAGGAAGGCGATGGATTGCTGGCTGAAATTTTAAATTTTTAGATGATGCAGCGATACGAAAAATATAAAGACAGCGGTGTAGACTGGATTGGGGAGATTCCAAGGCATTGGAAACGTACCGCAGTAAAAAATTTGCTTGAAATACCAATAACAGATGGTCCACATACTACTCCAATTTTGTATGAGACTGGTATTCCATTTATTTCAGCAGAAGCTGTTAAGAATAATAGTTTAGATTTTACCAAAAAAAGAGGTTACATTTCGCAAAAAGATCATGACGAGTTCTGTAAAAAATATAGTCCCAAAAGAAATGATATTTATATGGTTAAATCAGGAGCAACTACAGGAAATATTGCCATAGTTGAAACGGATTTAGAATTTAGTATTTGGTCACCTTTAGCTGTGTTTAGATCAAGCTATAGATTAAAACCAAAGTTTCTTTTTTTTGTATTACAATCAATTTATTTTAAGAAAAGCGTTGAACTCAACTGGAGTTTTGGAACTCAACAAAATATTGGTATGGGAGTTCTTTCTAATCTACCAATTGTGTATCCTAATATTTCTGAACAAGAAACAATTGCTACCTTTCTTGACGACAAAACTTCTAAAATAGATCAAACCATTGCCATCAAGGAAAAAGAAATCGAACTGCTGAAAGAACGCCGTCAAATTCTCATCCAAAAAGCTGTTACCAAAGGGTTGGATGAGAATGTAAAAATTAAAGACAGTGGTGTGGATTGGATAGGGGAAATTCCGGAGCATTGGGAGGTGAGAAAGTTGAAGTATTGTTTAAGTTCAAAACTAAAATATGGAGCAAACGAATCAGGAGTTGAATATGATTTAGAATTACCAAGATATATTAGAATTACTGATTTTGGATTTGATGGAAAGTTATCTGAAGAAAAGAAATTGTCATTAACTTGGCAGCAGGGAAAAGATTATTTACTAAAAGATGGTGATATTCTTTTTGCAAGAAGTGGAGCTACAGTTGGGAAGAGCTATCAATTCAAAACTTCAATGTCTTTCGAAAAGCATTACTCTTTTGCTGGATATTTGATAAAGGCAGAAGCAAGCGAAGAGATTATTTTAAGTGACTATCTTTATCTTTATACTAATTCTAATTTATTTGATAATTGGAAATCTGCAATTTTCAATAAAGCTACCATAGAAAATATTGGTGCTGATAAGTATTCTATATTAAGTGTTGTTGTACCACCTATAAATGAACAAAAAGAAATTCTTTCTGAATATAACGCAAAGAATAAGAAAATAGAAAAAGCTATATTGCTGAAGCAGCAGGAAATAGAGAAGCTGAAAGAGTATAAAACGGTGCTGATAGATAATGTGGTGACGGGGAAGGTGAGGGTGAGCTGAAATAAAACAAATAAAAAACTAATAACATAAAACAAAAATTGAATGTGTGCATCTTACGGAGATAAACGAAAGAGAGGGTTCTTTGAATCTTCAGCAAATAAGATTTTTACTGGAATAAGGGAAATAGTTCCCGAATATGCTGAGAAAAGAGCGATCTGGGAGCTATTCCAAAATGCTTTGGACACCGTAAAGGAAAATGGGATCATTGAAATTGCAAAAACAGATATGGGGCTATTATTTAAACATAATGGTAGACCATTTACAGATGATGAATTTGGTGGATTAATAAATCAATATAGTGTAGGAAAATCTTACGGAGATAATAGTGAAAAACTAGGTCAGTACGGAACAGGTTTTTTGAGTACTCATATTTATGGGAAAAAGATTTTTGTCAATGGCTCTTTATTAACTGACGATAATAGCTATAGATTATTAAAAAACTTTGAGATTGATCGGGATGCTGTAAGTATTGATGAACTTACAGATAAACTTATTTCACAAGATGATAAAATAGAAACACTTTGTGATGATCTAAAATTAGCTCAAAAAGATCATTTACAATATACTTCTTTTGAGTATGTTGCATCTGATAAAGGTAAAGAACATATTGGCTCGATGCTCAAATATGTTGAAACAGTATTACCCTATATATTCTGTTTTAATGATAAACTTTCGCAAGTAAAACTTACATATGATAATACCACATTAAAATATCAAAGGAATGAGAGTTCTGACAGAGAAGTTTCTATAATGGTAAATAATGAGCCAATAAAAGTACCAATATTAAAAGATAAAGAAAATAAGGTTGTAGTAGTATTAGCAAATGAAGAGCGAATTATTGATGAGATTCCAAAACAGTTTCTCTTTTATCCTCTGATGGATACTGGCAGTGCAGGTTATAATTTCATCATTCATGCTAATGATTTTAAACCTAATAGGGAGAGAGATTATCTGCATAAAATAAAAGAAAATGAGGAGTTGAAAATTGATGTTGAAATCAATGAAAGCTTATTAAAAATTGCATTTGAATTAGCACTAAAAAGAATCAAAGAAGATGAAAATGTGTCAATTGTAGATATGGCTAAAATTTCATTTACAGCTTCTGATTCAAGTTTTGAGAAAAATTTGAAAAGTGAATTCATTGAAAATATTAAGGATATTAAACGTCTTGAATTTGATGGTGAAAAATATGCTCTTAGTAATCTTGAATTTTTTGACGAAACGATTTTACGATTACAAGAACAAGCAAAAAAAGAATTATATACTTTATTGACGCAATTTCGTAAAATTCCACCCTATGAAACATATTGTATTCTTAGCGAGTACATAAATAGTTGGAATAAAAATGCAGACAAAAATTTTAATATTTTATCATTAAATAAAATAGCTGAAATTGTTTCAATTGAAAGTGGTGCAAATTATGAATTTATAAATAGTAAAGAATCTTATAAAGAATTTATAAAGCAAATCAGAACAGATGTTACTTTGCTTAATAAAGTGTCACTTATTCCAAATATGCATGGAGATTTCAAAACAATTGAAAATCTTGTAAAATGGGAGAATAAAGAAACATTGCTTATAGAGATAATAAATAATATCAATGCATCAGTTAGTGAAAAATATATTCATGACGATTTTGAGTTTTTAGAGAATATAAATATCTATAACAGAGAAAAATTTAAAGAGGATTTTAGTAAATTTTGTAATGAATTGTTAGATAATCTTGAAAAAGAAAAAATATCACTTTCCTCAAGAGAAATCAAATACTCTTACTTAACTGAATATTTAAATAAATTCATTGGCTTAAATAGGATTACGCAACAAAATGTTGATCTTAATTCATTCTACAATAGAATATATAAAATTGAACCTACTTTTGACGAATTGCCTTCGCCTACTGTTGAAATGAATTATCAACCTGCAATTAAGTTACTGGCAAATTTATATATCAAAGACATTGTTAAAAATGATGTAGAAACAAATATTAATGATTTAAAAGAAATTATTAATATAATGTATACCAATACAAATCTTAAAGAGGAACTTTTGCACAAAATGGAGTGTATTCCTAACCAAAATTATTGTTTGAAGTCGCAATCTGTTTTAAAAAAAGATAATGTAAAAGACGAAGTTTTTAAAGATGAATGGAATAAAATTTTAGACGGAGATATTCGCAATGACTTAGTTTTTGATGGCTTTGAATGTTTTCTTCAGCATAGTAGTTTTGTTTCGGGGGCTGAACTAGGCAGCCAAATAGAACAAAAGCTTAATAGTGAAAGAAGATTTATTCCGGTTGATAAAAATATTATTGAAGTTGTAATTGGTTTAATTGAAAAAATTTCTTCAAAACCATATACTTGGGGTATTTGGCTAAGAGAAATAAATGCAGTAAAGGAAGAAATTTTAATGTATAAATTTCAAGATGAAAGTACAAGGCAAAGCTTATTTAGTATTCTTTCTGTCAAGCCAGAAAAAATTAATTTGTTAGGTGAACTAGCAAAAATTGATAATCTAAGTGACTTGGTACGTGCAGGTAAAGAAAAGCAAAAGGAGGAGAGTAGAAAATCCAATCATTTAATATATATAAATGAAGTTGGGTTAAAAATCCAAGATATAATTGAAAGCGAATTGAATTCTTCATTGAGAGATACAATAAAAATTATAGAATCAACATCAGATCAAAAATTAACAAGTGTTGAAGAACAAAATGGACAAGACTTTATAATATATAAATCGGATAGACCCATCTACTATATTGAAGTTAAATCAAGATGGGATTCTGAAGGCATAGTGGCATTAAGTAAAAGACAAGTCGAACGTTGTGCGAATAATAAAGAGAATTATGCAGTCATTACAGTTAATGTGGCTAATTACAAATCCAAGAATAAAATAGATATTGAAACTATCTCCTTTACTGAATTGAAAGATGATATCAGTGTTAATTTAGATTTAGGTGATGAGTTTGAGAAACTAATAAAAGAAAATAGGGAGTTTGAAAAAATAATTGACAATACAAAATTGATTGAATTCAGGGGGCATATTCCTCAAAAAAGAATTGAAACTAAAGGTATTTTATTTAAAGATTTTATTGATAAATTAAAAGAACATATGATTAATGCTTAATTTATAGTAGAATTTCAACAAAAGACAAAGCTAAATATGGAAATAAAAGCAGAAGTTAAGAGTATATCCAAATTAAAAGATTACTTTTTTATAGTTCCCGATTATCAAAGAGAATATGTTTGGAGACCAGAAGACCAGGTTGAGCAATTCTTAATTGATATAGATAATGAATATGATGAAAACACTCATGCACAGAAGAGTTACTTTATAGGTTCAATTATTATTGTAGCCAATAAAGAAAAATATGATGTAATTGATGGCCAGCAAAGACTAACAACAATAGTTCTTACCCTATGTGCCCTGCGTGATTTATTGCAAGAGCAAGCGTTAGATTCAAAACAGTCGAAATATTTACAAAATGTTGAAGAATTACTTTCAGATTTCGATATGGACAGCGATGAAACACAGTTGAGGCTTGAACTACAGTATGAAGAAAGTAAAGGGTATCTTAAAAATCTTATCGTAAAGGAAGATTTTATCGAAGAAAGATCAGCCTCCATAGAAAAGATGGAAAAAGCGTATTTTAAAATTTACAGTCATTTGCAACTGTACTTAGAAGAAAGCTTAGATTCATTGGTAAAATATGCGAGGTATTTCCTAACTAAAATTGAGCTGGTAGTTATTGAATCTGAAAATCTTAGCAGTGCATTGAAAATATTTGAAACAATAAATCAAAGAGGCTCCAGTCTCAATGCAATGGATTTGGTAAAAAATCTATTATTCAGCACTGCTAAACCAAACGAGTTTAATTCAATTAAAGATATTTGGAAGGAAATTGTTTCTAATCTTCAAAAATGTGGTGAAGAAAATACACCTTTACGTTTTTTAAGATATTTTTTAATGTCCCGTTATTATGATGGGATTCTGCGTGAAGATGATATCTACAAATGGTTTTTAACTGATGAAGGGAAAAAACAAACAAAATATGAAACAAACCCAGTAGTTTTTGCTAAAGAGTTGAAAGCCTTGTCTAAAAGGTACTCTGAGTTAGTGATTGCAACCGAATTGGTAAAAGATGGTGGAACATATCCAAGTATAACCAATATTGGATTTATAAATAAATATAGATCCAGACAGCATCTTATTCTTCTTTTAGCATTACACGAAAATGTCTCGGATGAAGTTATAGAATACTTAGGAAAACAACTCGAAAGCTTTTTCTTTTATAGTAATACTCTTGGAATTCAGGCTAAGTATAATGAAAATTTGTTTTCGAAATGGGCGATTAAGTTGCGCGATAAAAAAGACATTTTAGCTGTAGCTAATATTGTTTCAGAAACAATGATTCCTTATTTGAAAGAAAAATTGGGCGATTTTATAACGAAGTTTAAAACAATTTCGCATTTACATTACAGCCCAAACTATAGAGAAAGATATGTTTTGGGAAAAATAGAAAACACCATTCTCAGCAAATGTAATTTGCCTATTCAGGGAAAAGACTTTCTCAATACATTGCAAATAGAACACATCTTGCCACAAACACCTAAAAATGGTTTATTAACAGATGAGTTTGCAGATATGACTGATTACAGAAGTTACGTATACCGACTGGGAAATGTAACATTGTTGGAATCAACAATTAATCAAGCTGTAAATAATTTCAATGATTTAAATTCTGACTGGTATGAAAAAAAGCAGAATGAGTATAAAAATTCTTCTATAATCAGTACAAAGCTTTTAGATCATGAATTTTCAATTGGAGCACATACTGCATTAAATAAGTTTAAATCCAATTATAAATTTGAATTTCCACAATGGAATAAAGGAAGTATAAATTTACGACAAGAAAAAATTCTTGATTTAGTATTGGACACCTGGAAGTTTAATGACAACAGATTAGATCAGTAATATGCCATCACAAACTAACGAACTCGCCCTGGAAACTGCCATAGAAAAAGCACTCTGTGGTATTTCAACAGAAGATATAAAAAATGGAATTGTAGCAGATTCAAATGCTCCTTACAACGGTAATGGTTACTATATTGGAAACCCTGGTGACTTCAATGCAAAATATGCTTTGGATGAGGTTCGCTTTTGGGACTTCCTTGAAACCACGCAAAAAGAAGAGCTGGAAAAACTAAAACGCCAGTCGGATTGGAAAATTAAAATTCTTGACCGTTTCGATAAGTTGGTCAAAAAATATGGTATTTTGAGACTGCTTCGTAAAGGTCTGGCAGTTGATGATGCACAGTTTACGCTGTTTTATGTAGCTCCTTTACAGAATAGCAGTCAAAGTATTAAAGATAATTTTGAGAGTAATCAGTTTTCTGTTACCCGACAATTAAGGTATTCAGTTGCCAATCCACTAGAAGAAATAGATATGGTGATTTTCATCAATGGTATTCCTATCTCTACTATAGAACTCAAAAACCAATGGACAGGGCAGAACGCTAAGGTACACGGAGTTAATCAATACAAATATAAACGGGATACAACACAGCCTTTACTCAATTTCGGAAGGTGTATTGTTCACTTTGCCGTAGATACTGATGAGATTTATATGACTACCAAATTGGATGGGGTTAAAACCTTTTTTCTCCCTTTTAATCTGGGTAATAATTTTGGGAAAGGAAATCCACCCAATCCTTTTGGTCATAAAACTTCCTATTTCTGGCAGGATGTTCTACGCAGAGATAGTATTGCTAATATTATCCAGCATTTCGTAAGATTTGACGGTAGTGAAAATGATGCTTTAAATAAAAAGACTTTATTTTTTCCAAGATATCATCAGCTGGATGTAGTTCGAAGATTAATGAAAGATACTACCCAAAAAGGAGCTGGAGAAACCTATCTTATTCAGCATAGTGCAGGTTCGGGTAAATCCAACTCTATTACCTGGCTGGCGTACCAACTTATAGAAGCTTATCCTGAAAATAATGCGGTTGCAGGAAATAAATCAACCAATCAGCCGATTTTTGACTCTGTGATTGTGGTAACAGACAGACGACTATTAGATAAGCAGTTGAGGGATAATATTAAAGAATTTTCTGAAGTTAAAAATATTGTAGCAGCTGCATATAGTTCTGCTGACCTGAAAACAGCATTGGAAAATGGCAAAAGAATTATAGTTACAACTATACAGAAATTTCCTGTTATCGTAAAAGATATTTCTGATATGAGCAATAAACAATTTGCAGTTATAATTGACGAAGCACATAGTTCGCAATCCGGAAGTTCTGCTGATAAATTGAATGAAGCTATTGGAAATAAAGGAGAGGATCAGGACTATGAAGATTATCAGGACAAGATCCTTCAAGCGATGCAGGCCAGGAAAATGACTAAGAATGCGTCTTATTTTGCCTTTACGGCAACGCCTAAGAACAGTACTTTAGAAAAGTTTGGAAAGAAACAGGAAGATGGATCCTTCAAACCTTTTCATTTGTACTCAATGAAACAGGCCATTGAAGAAGGATTTATTTTAGATGTCTTAGCTAATTATACAACTTACAAAAGTTATTATGAATTAGAAAAATCTATAGAAGACAATCCGTTGTTCGATACCTCAAAAGCTCAAAAAAAATTGAAAGCTTATGTGGAAAAACATAAGCAAACCATTGGTACGAAAGCAGAAATAATGCTTGATCATTTTACAAGCTCAGTGGTAAATCCAAAAAAGCTGAAGGGAAAGGCAAAAGCGATGGTAGTGACACAAAGTATAGAATCTGCTATTCGATATTATAAGGCGTTTGCTGAACTGTTAATGAAGAAAGGCAATCCTTTTAAAATTGTGATCGCATTTTCCGGAACTAAAACAGTAGACGGTATAGAATACACTGAAGCTCAAATGAATGGTTTTGCAGAAAGCGAAACTAAAGATAAGTTTGATGAAGATGAATACAGAATACTGGTAGTTGCGAATAAATATCTTACAGGATTTGACCAGCCCAAACTTTCTGCTATGTATGTAGACAAAAAACTGCAAGGTGTTTTAGCTGTTCAGACTTTATCAAGATTGAATCGTTCTGCCAATAAATTAGATAAGCGAACAGAAGATCTTTTTGTATTGGATTTCTTTAATTCTGTAGAAGATATTAAAACATCCTTTGATCCTTTTTATACTTCTACTACATTAAACAGTGCAACTGATATTAATGTATTGCACGAATTAAAAGACAGCTTAGATGATTCGGGAATCTATGAACAGGCAGAAGTAGAGGATTTTAATGAAAAGTATTTTAATAAAATTGACGCTCAATTTTTAAGCCCAATCATAGATGTGGCAGCTCAAAGATTTGTTTCAGATCTTGAATTAGATGATAACCAAAAAGCAGATTATAAAATAAAAGCTAAACAGTTTGTAAAGATTTACGGACAAATTGCAGCTATTCTTCCTTACGAAATGGTTTCTTGGGAAAAACTTTTTTGGTTTCTAAAATTTCTGATTCCAAAATTAAAAATTGAAGATAAAGAGCAGGATGCTTTAGATCAGCTTTTAGAATCAGTAGATTTATCAACTTATGGTTTGGAAAGAGTAAAACTGAATACTTCTATATCTCTGGACGATTCTGAAACAGAATTAACTCCTCAGAATCCAAACGTTAGAGGCGCACATGGGGAAGCTGAGAAAGATGAATTAGAAAGGATTATTAATGGCTTCAATGAAAAGTGGTTTCAGGGTTGGGAAGCTACTCCTGAAGATCAAAGAGTCAAATTTATTTCTTTAAGTAAATCAGTTCAGGCACATCCTGATTTTACTATGAAAGTTGCCCAAAATACAGATGAACAAAATAGAGATCTGGCATTGAAAAAAATTCTTGATGAAGTAATGTCTCAACAAAGAAAACAGGAACTGGAGCTTTATAAATTATATGCTCAGGATTCCTCTTTTTATCAGGCTTTTTACAATATGATTAAGCAGGCAATTAATATTTAAAGCTCCACATTATAATTTAAATTAATAACATGAAAACCAAAATTGATTCACTGAGATTAACAACAGCTAATCCGAAAAAGTTGATTGAAAATTTATTTGATAAAATAGATCATAATAAAATTCGTAGTTGGGAATATGATTCTGATGAGTTGCTTTCTCATAAAGGAGCGCAGTATATTGATCATTTTTATTTTAAGTATAGTATAGACCAGAAAAAAGGAATTTTAATTTTTGATCTGTATTCTGATGGAAATCAGTTTGCAGAATCCAGGGCCATCCAATTATTAGAAAGAATGCTTAAAGAGCATTTTGGAGAAGATTCCGATATAATTTAACAGTATATAATAAGATGTATTTATATAGTATAGATCAAAAAAAGCTAAAAAACTTAGCCGAGAAATCATTTAAGCTTGAAAAAGATATTCAAAATGTTTTTGAATCTAATCTCGAAACTTTAACCAATTTGAAATTTATAAAGTCTGAGTTTACTATAAAAGCAAACAGAATTGATACTTTGGCTTATGATAGTGAAAACAATTCTTTTGTGATTATCGAATATAAAAAAGACAGACACTTTTCTGTAGTTGACCAAGGAGTTTCATATTTAAATTTAATGCTGGAATACAAAGCAGATTTCATTGTTGAGTATAATGAAAGCCAAAATGAAACCATTAAACGTGCAGATATTGATTGGTCACAGTCTAAAGTTGTTTTTGTGTCTCCTGCATTTACCGACTTTCAAAAGCAGGCTTCCAATTTTAAAGATTTACCAATAGAACTTTGGGAAATTAAACAGTATGAAAATGATATTATACTGATTAATCCTATAAAAAAATCTAAAGCAGCTCCTAATATTAAGGAGGTGAAATCTGAAGAAAATTCTATTATAAATAAAGTAACTAAAGAAGTTACTGTATATACGGAAGAGCTATATCTTTCGGGTAAAAATGATTCTGTAATTGAGCTTTATGAAAGCTATAAACAGGCGATTTTAAACTTATCTTCTGAGCTGGAAGTACATCCTAAAAAGTGGTATATCGCATTTAAAACAAAAACAAATGTGATTGATATAGAGGTACAAGCCAATTCATTGAAAATGTGGATTAATCTTAAAAAAGGACAACTTGATGATCCTAAAAATATCATGAGAGATGTTTCTGATCTTAAAGGCCATAATGGAAATGGAGACTATGAAATAATTGTTAAGGATACAGAAAATCAAGAATATATTATGAGTCTTGTGAAGCAAGCTCTCTAAATTCAATAATTAAAAAAAGATCTGATATTTTAATATACAGATCTTTTTCATATCAAATTTCAATTTAACTCATATATTTTGGATACTAATTCCAAAGCTATCCTCCTACACATCCATCTCCTCAATCTTCCCGGTGACAAATACACAAAAATCACAGCCATTATAACATTATTCTTTAAACCAATATTCTGTCAGCCTCTGTTCTCCGGATTTTAATAAAATACCCTGTTCAACCGCCCATTTCAGGTCTCTGCTTGCAGTGGGGGCAGAAATATTTCTGAAGTTCTGCATATAGTCTTTCCTGCTGAACGTATTTTGTTTTACTTTCTCTTTAAATAAGAAAATTCTGTCTTCTGTATACAATGTTTTATTTTGAGATTGTAAAAGTTCCTGTAGAGATTCGAGGATTATACCGAGCATAAATTCTATAAAAGGGGTAGAATTTCCCTTTTTATCAGATTCTGATAAAGTATTATAATATTCAGCCTGTTTTTGCTTAATGAGGGCTTCTACGGGCAAATATTCAAATACAGGATATTGCTGCATCAGAATCAAGGTTTGCCAGAGCCTGCCCATTCTTCCGTTACCATCTGTAAAAGGATGTATAAATTCAAACTCATAGTGGAAGACACAGCTTTTAATTAAAATCAGGTCTTTGTCTTTTTTCAGATAAGCAAAGAGGTCTTTCATTAATCCTTTTACCATGGTGCCTCCCGGTGCTATATGTTCTACTTTTGAACCTTTAATGATGCCCACATTAGTGGTTCTCAACTTACCGGGATGGGCAACCAGACCTTTCATCAGAATGGAATGTGCTTTTTCCAGATCTTTTAAGTGATAAGGATTAAGCTGATTGATTTCTTCATACACCTGTATCGCATTCTGTACTTCAAGAATATCTTTTTGAGGAGCAATGACTCTTTTATTTTCCAACAAAGCAGTTATCTGCTCTTCAGTAATAGTATTCCCCTCAATTTCCAATGAAGCCTTAATGGTTTTGATTCTGTTTTTCTTTCTTAATTCAGTGACAGGTTTATAAAGATGTGATGCATTGATTTCTCCTATCTTCTCAGAAATAGAAGCCACTAAGAATAAAATGGTGTCTGTAATGGTATAGGGAGGTTTCATATTCTTGATAGTATCATATGATACTATCAAAGATAGGGATTTATATGAGAACCGGATAGATATTTTGAAAATAAACTAGTGATTGAAGTCTACAACTAATAACTTTTATTCTATCATTCTAATTCCCAAACTTCTTCACCCTGATTACCTTTTCCCTTACCTTAATCACAAAAGGTTCCAGTTTTACTATTTTCCCGGCTTCCACTTTGAAGGTATCTGTAGAGCGTTCGCAATAGGTGTTGGAAGGCAGAGAGTTTTTGTTCAGTTCAATCCTGTAATTTCCGGAGGGCAGGAAGGAGGCAAATTCCCCGTTGTCATCGGTGATGATGTGCTGTACTAACTGTTCGTTGCGGTAAATATTGAAGAGAACACCTCCGGTTTTGGGTGTGAAATCTACTGCGGTTTTGGAATCAAAATCATAGGTTACTTTTCCTTGGGTAGTTCCGTTTTGATGAAGAGGAATCTCAAAAGAGTAGTGGTGTTTGTCTACCGTAAATTCGGTTTCATCATAATACCAGCCTTGCTGGATCACCTGTTTCAGGGCATACTTTCCGTAAGGAATGGAGCGATAACTGATAGAACCTGAAGGGTCGGTTTTAAATGAAATATTGTTGAGCATAATCAGGTAGCCTGCCGCTTCTTTGTCGCCTTCATCATAGACATTATTTTCATTCAGGTCATAATAAACAAAGGCTTTGATATTGCCTTTTTTACCCGGATCCAGCGTGCTGTTTCTAAGATTGACGGTTACACCGGCTTCAACGGTCAACAGATTATTGGTGAAACTTCCTGCAGTATAGCTGAAGTAGGAAGAGTTCAGGTACAGGGCATACTTTTCCCTTGAGTACTTCAGGTTCATAAAGCCGGAAGGTGATTTTCCATACAGAACATCATCCGTATAAGAAACCCCTGAGGTGATATTCAGCTGACGGTTGAAGAAGTTTTTATTCACAAAAGCAGAAAGGGACAGCTTTTCGTAGGGAATGCTTTGATTCATCATTTTCGAAAAAGCATATTCGGAAAGGAAATAACTTCCGTGCTGATAGATCCCGTTCACGGTAAGCCATTTGTAGCTGTAAGTTCCGCTTACTTTCATCTGGAACTGCTGTTTGTCGTTGTCCGGATATTGAACCAATCCTGTCTCCATGCTTAAGATGGAGGTATGTTGCTTATCAGGACTCAGCCAGGTAAGGTATTCCGTAAAACGCTGTGCTTTCAGCTGTTTCGTTTTCTCATAAGGCTGTGCATTGAAGAAATTATTATAAGAGTTGGAGTTTTCTTCCTGATACTGATATCCAAGTCCCATCCCGAAATTCCCTTTCTTAGGGAAGTTGATTCCTGTATCCAGTCTTATATTGCTTGAATTCAGGGTGTTGTTGTAAAAGTAAAATTTAGGCGAAAAGTTGGAAGCCATGATGTTGGCATATACATAATGGTCTTTGAAGACCATTGCAGAGAAATTCTGCTGGATCTGCAGGATTCCCCTTCGGTTTCCGGGATAATAATCTGTGCTGTAGAAATAATTTCCGTTCAGATTCACCTTTTTGATCATTCCGGAATATTGTGATTCCAAAGCCAGGGAAGGCTTCGCGGGCTGGTTGTTTTCGTAGAAACTCAGTCCGCCATATAACTTGGTATTCGTTTTCCAGTCTTTGCCGAAGGCATACTGAAGGTCTGTTCCGGCTACATGATGTCTGGCTTTTTCGTAAGGATCATCCCTGAAAATATACGTTCCGGAGATATTACGGGAAGCATTTTGAGCCCCAAGAGTTCCTCTGGTGTAAAATCCATAGCCATATTTCAGAAAAGAATTTCTTTCGATGAGGCTGTACGTCTGGTCTACAAAACCAGCTTCAATTTTCTTGTTTTTATCTGGAGAAGTGTAGGCATATTCCAGTCCTCTTCCAAACATAGAGAGTTCCAGTAATTTATTGATATTTCCGATCGTGAATTCGCTCTTTTCCCTGTGATAGGTAAGATAGGTGTTGTTCACAATAGGATCGCTCTGATTCGTCATGGTATAGATATTCCCCCGGATGAAAATATATCCTGAAGGAAGATTGAAGCCTCCCGAACCTACCAACTGATACATATCCAGGTTTTCTCCGGCATGCCTGTAACTTGCGGTGATGGTGTTCCTGGTAAAATTGGAAAAAGCAGTGGATTCCATATCTTCATAACGCTGCACTGAAGAAACATTCTGGATAGAGACACTGGTATTGCCGAATATTTCTCTGTCCGGCTCTCTGAAGCCTGCAATAGTAACGGAAATCTGAGGACTGCGGGATCTGATTCCGGAAGGCAGAAAACGGAACACAAACACAGAGTCTTTCTGTACACCAATACTTCCTTTTTTTTCTATAAAAGCATTTCCCTGCTCAGCTTCCGGAATTTTAAAGACTACCGTTACATTCTGCTTTCTGTTCCCAAGGTTGGAAACCCTTGCCCTTACTTCTACTGAATCCGTAGGCTTATTCACATAGATCAGAGGATTTTCCGCAGTGATGCGCATGGCATTGTTTTCAGTAACTGTGTGCAGTATTTCTTTTTCTGTAGTTGTTTTATTCTGAAGGTCCGAAAGACGGAAACCCAGACGGGATTCTCCCGAAACGGCATTATTGCTGACCAGTATTTTTACAGGTAAGAAAAGGTGTTCACCAGGCTTCATTTCAACCTGAAGATTGTTTCCTGAAATATTTCTGAAACCTTGAGGAATCGTGATGTTCAGCTTTCCTTTGAAATCATTTGTGCTTTGATTGTCAAGGACGATGATCAGATCCAGTATCCCTGTTTTATCTGTTCTGGATTCATTCCGGATATCAAGACTTACTCCGGAGCTGCTTTGTGCCGGAATCCATATCTGAAACGAAATCAAAAAAATGAAAAAGATTTTTTTGAACAGGTCTTGAAGCATGGTTATTGGGGGATAATCTCGTATTGAAGGGTGGTGGAATATTCTTCCGATTTGGCATTAATCAGCCTTTCATCATTGGCTTTGGTGGAATATCTGATATCATAATATAGACTGGAATTTCCGGTGGAACCTCCTGTAGCGATAAGCTGGGGAGAAGCACTCAGTAAGATGGGATATACATTGCCTGTATTCCCTGAAACGGGGGTGAGATTAAGTTTTACGGTTTCCAAAGGAATAAAATTTCCGGCTGGAGAGCTGAACTGCCCCTGAAGAGAACGTAATTTGATCTGATAATTGGTATTGCTTTTTACAATCAGTCCATTAGAATAGATGACACTTACTCCGTTAACATAATCAGATATGCTCCTGAATTCCAGTGAACCGTTGACTGCTTTTGCAGAAAACTGAAGCGACATTTCGGGTACATCGGTCGGAGTTCCGCTGAGCGTTCCGATGTGAATCTGAAAATTATGATCAGCCCTGCCAATAATATTGTTGTACTGGTCATACGCCGTAAACTGTATTGGAGCGTTAAATCTGGTCCAGGAAGGGTAGCTTCCCAGATAAGATCCTCCCATAACAGTCAGACTGTATTTTACCTGCAGGTTGTAGTAGCCATTGGGCTGGGGCGGCTGATTGTATAACGCTGCATTGGATTGTGGAATTAAAAAGACTTCCTGGTTGGCCTGAAGAAAAGTATTTAACGGCATTCCGATCTGAGGAATGGTGGGCACAGGTCCCGGATAAGCCTGTCCTGAAGTGGAAACCGGCTGAAATGATATTTTGTTGGCAGGCATCGTATAATTCCCGTCCGTAGAGGTGATAGGCTGTTTCAGCCTCATGGATATTTTCCAGTAAGGAATGTTAAACACTCCATTACCAGCCAGGGTAAAAGTATAAGCGTCAGGATTGGTATTTCCGCTGTAAGAATTAATCTGCAGGTAACTGTTCACCCATGAGTTGTAATTGATCTGTGAGAAGCAGTTCAGGGAAATCAACAGCAAGAAACAGAAGAATGTTTTACTATTCATAGCTGAAACTTAATTCTCCTAATTCCAGATTGTTGTTGTCTCCGTAATCAATCATTACAGAAGCGGTATACTTTCCTTTTTCAAGGCCTGCCGGAAGCGGGATATCCATTTCCCTTTTGTTTCCGGGCATAGTATAAAAGATAACAGGGTCCAGTGACACTTTTTTTCCGGTTTGGGTATTCACAAAGTCAGTGTATATTTTTCCGTCACCCCATACATCTCCCTGGTTGTCAAAAAAGAGGTTGACTGTATTGGTTGTTTTTCCGTATACCAGATTCTGGATTTCAAGTTTTTTAGTTTTGGCGGCAGGCATCTTGTGGAATAATTTGATTCCTGAACGGATGCTTACTTTGATGTTGGCGCCTTTATGATCCACATCATCTACCGGATTCATCTGGCTTACATACAGAACAGCCGTATGGGCAGCCAATTGGTCTGAAAGCACATTAGGAACTGTAATGGTTACCTCAATATCTTTTTTTTCTCCCGGAGCCAGCGTGAAGTAATTATCTTCTTTTTTTACTGAAACCCAACTTGCGCAGGAAGAGGGAAGGGTATTGGCAGGATATGTTACATTCTCACCTTTGCCGTCATATTCCCAGTCTCCAAGGCTTATGGCAAGATCCAGAGAATTTTTGGCACTTACATTAGTTACCGTTATGGTCTGGGTATTGCTGTTTCCGTTCCCCGATTCAAAATACAGTCTTGGCGGCGAAACCGAAACTCCTGTTTGCGCATATCCGTAAAAAGAGGATAGGAAAAGAAGACTGAAAAGGAGAAGAGAAAGTCTGCTCATGACGGAGATTAGTTTTTAAGTGTTGATAAAGTGTTGTGGTAGGTACAACACTTTATCATTACATAATGATAGCTATTATTGAGAAATAATGGTATACGTAAGTTGAGTAGTGTATACTGTAGGATCCTGTCCGGCAATATAATTGTTCAGGTAAGTGTTACCTCCGGCTCCTGTGTATTCAATGTTAATTTTTTTGTCTACCCCTCCAGCAGAAGAAGTTACCAAAGTTGCTTCGTTAGTTGATAACTGTACATTCTGAGCATATTGAGCACCGTTTACAGCGTCAGAACCTGCGCTTGCTTTAATCTGGATGCTGTTAGCCTGGATGTTTTTACCTCCATACTCTAATACATCGTTACCACCTTTTACTTTTACCTGAAATCCTCCTGTACTGTAAATACTTAAGTGATCTGCGTTTACAGAAGTTACACCGTTTGCATAGTCATCTTTAGTTACGTAGTCTAAGTTAACGATTTTCTGAGCGTTGTTAACGACAAGAGTCTGGATGGGCTTAAGTCTAACATTCAGTGTTACATTTTGTGCTTTTAATGTAGAGAATCCTACGATAGCGAAAGATGCTAAAATAAATTTTTTCATAAGGTTAAAGACGTTTTTTTGTATTAATTATTTTAAAATTGCGGATGCAAAGGTAAATACAAAGAACATCAGGATCTTTGTGAAAAAATACTTATTATTTGTGAATTTTTACAGAGAAATAAGCACACATGCATGAATTCTTTTTATGAATAATTACATAAAAAGTATCATTTAAATGCTGATAAAATCACCATAAAGTAAAAAAAATGCTTTATTGATATTAAACATTAATTTTACTTAATATAAAGGGAATGAATAAATTGCAAGATTGTTATTCAGTGCATAATTATTTTTTTAAGGCTTTGCTTGATTTTTTACTGAGAAATTAGAGTTAGTATTAAAAAATTTTGCTCATAGTTGGTGTTGGAGCTTAAATTTTTTATTGCATCTTCTAACTCATGATCGATAATATATCTCTTTTGCACCACTCCTTTGTGATGGCTGATAAGATGATATTCTTCAGATCTTTCTCTGTTGGTATCGGTATTACCGATTGTACCTAAATATTCATCATACTGTGCATTAAGCTGAAACCCTGACGGACTTGAGATCATTACAGACTGAACCTCCCGGAAGGAAGACTCATTCCCCTCGTCCGAAAATCCTGTACCCACAGCAAGCATCTGCACCGGATAAAGCCTTACATTAAGTCTTAAACCGTCTGCTGCCTGTGCAAAAGATTTTGTAAAAGCAAAATATAACAAAATGAATAAAATGTACTTTGCAAGCATATAACCTATATTTTTCCCCAAAAGGTTACTTATGTAAATATACAAATTATTTCATTTCGGAGGGATTTTTTCCCGTATGTTTTTTTATAAAATTGGTAAAATTTCCTTCATTGCTGAAACCCAGGTCATAAGATATCTCAGAGATTGTGGAGTTTGAGAAACTCAGAGCTTTTTTGCATTCGATAATGAGCTTTTCAATGATGATATGTTTGGCTGTTTTGCCAAGTACATACTCTGTCATCTCAGTGAGTTTCCTTGGTGAGATATTAAGTTCTTCTGCATAGTATGCTACTTTCTTTGCCTTTTTGTAGTCTCTTTGCAGCAGAACTTTGAAGCGGTTCACATAATACATATAATCAAATTTGATATCCTTTTTGATTTCTTCAGTGGGAATATGTAAAAGGGCGTCCAGCATCAGTCTTTCTATGGCATTATGGGCAGCAGAGATATACAGGCTTTCATCTTTTTTCCGGAAAGTTTCCATACGTTCCAGGAATATCACTCTCATCTGTTCTGCATCGAGGAAAGGAGCTATAAATATGTCGGAATTATAATTATAAAAAAGCTGGGAATTGATAAAAAGGCTGTCTTTGGTTGATCTTTCATAAAAACTGGATGAAAATGCAATGGAATAGACATCTGATCTTTTGGTTTCCCCGAAAACGATTTTCTTTTGCGGGCCTACGAAGGCAATATTTCCCCCTTTTAATGGGTAGGGAACATTATCTATCGTTAACTGGATATCTTCCAGAATAATATAGATACAAAAATATTCCAAGGTATTGAATTCTCTTTTGTTGTTATTTCTATTGATAAGGTAATCTAAACGATTGATACTGAATCCTATATTTTTTAACTGATCCGTTATTTTGTACATACATTGTGGGTCATTCTGTTCAAGAAAAATTCTTGCAAATTTTCCATATAAATATAAAAAATTTATCAAATATTAAGTTTCATAGAAAAAAATTAATTAAATCTGTGCATAAAAATGATCTGTAACCTCATGATCATCCGGATATGGTTATTTTTTTTTATTTTTAATTAAATGATATCCAGTATTGTAGCAGTTTTTATTTAAAATTATGGGTTTATATCTGCTGGTACTGGTGTTACTTTGCACATCCATCTTCTTAATCTCCATACTGGTAAATACACAAAAATCACAGATAATATTCCCGCCAGTATTCCCACTACCACAGCCATTGCTGTTGCATCCAGTTTATAATCCTTTGAGAAATTATACTGTCCTATATAGAGGATGGATAATACCAATAATCCGGTAATCAAACCGTGTAAAATGCTTAGTTTGGTCATCAGTTTTTTGATATTCAACTGTTCGTCCACCGTAAAATCTATGGCTTCCTGGCTGGCGGCATCCGTTACTCTTTTTATGATATCAATAGTAAGAACTACCGGAAGGAAGACCGCCATCGGCAGGGTAAGGCGGGCCAGGTTTTGAGTTCCCGAAAAGAAATGCGTGTAGCCCAATTCTTTGAAACTGGCATAGGCAATAATGAAATTAAAAAATACATTCGGAAGGACATAGTAAATTGTACGCTTCATGAGAAAGCGTTTGAGGGTGGTTTTCTTTATAGGTCTGGGTTTCGGAGGCTTTATTTTAAATTTCATAGAGAGAGGGTCAATAACTCGATGGCTTTATCTTTGATCAGATGAGCTTCTTCTTTGGGAAGAAAGTTTTCATTGGACATGAAAGTGAAGTCCATCTGTTGGTTGTATGTACTGGTGACTAAAGTATTTGAATTCAGCCATGGGAAAGCTACGGTAGGACTAAAGACTGTTTCCAGACTGAAATTTTTGTAATCATTAGAGATATTTACCTTTCCCATATTGGATAAGGTGATATCATGTCCGCCTTCACTGGATTTCAGCATATTGATCATACGCCCCACAACAGGATGCATGTGTTCACCCATCCACAGAAGTTCACGGGCTTCCATCTTGTTGATTTTCTCAGTAAGATCCTTTTTGATCTCTTTGGCATTGCTCATAACATCCTTGCTGTTTTTTTTCACAGAAAGTTCTACTGTAGGAGCAAAAGCAAATAAATGATCTTCTTTAATCTCCGGAATAAAATGCCGCACATCTACAGGACTGATCACTTTGCCTTTGGCACGGTCTCCCTGAACTTCACGAAAGGCCTGCATCACCGAGGAGCACAACAAAGCATGCACAGAAATTCCGTTAGCTTTACATTTTTCAGTGATCAGTTTGGTGTCCTCTGAAGTCATTTTCCAGTGAATCGCATAATTTTTTCCCTGGTTTCTCTTTTTACTTTTTCTTTGGATGAAAAAGAATACTTTAGCAAACAGCAGGTAAAAGCTGGCTTTGTATTTTTTTATTCCAGTGTTAAAATCTGAAGGCAGGAAATCATCAACAGATTCAAAAGCAACATAAGGAATTAATGGAGCATATGGATTGTCCAGCAAGCTTAAAAGTTCACGAATTAAGGTTACTCCGGTTGTTCCGTCTGAAATACAGTGGGGGATGATCCAAAGAATTTCAGAAGTATCCTGTCCCTTTACCCATACTACTTCGGCCAATGGCTTTTTGGGTGTTTCAAAAAGTTTAAACCATCCTTTTTCAGATTCTTTAAACCAGTCCTCGTCTGTTTTACGCTCAACAATACGAAGGGGAATAGGTTCTATATCTCTTTGTCCCATAAAAAAAGGATAGCATCCAATGTTATGATCAATATTCGTTCTCAGAATAGGATGCTTCTGCTGGATTCTTACTAAAGCAGCTTTAAAATTTTGTTCAGGAATTTTTCCCTTGATTCTTGCCGTGTAAATACAGTTTAAGGGCGTTTCCGGATCTACATACATGATCCTTTCCACCATCATTAAAGGTCTTTTGATCATGATACTGCCATTTGTTTTAGTTGTGAATGAATAGTCTGTATTACCTCATCACGGACAGCTAATGCATCGGTGTAAGGTAAATATCCTTCGCTTCCCATGAATGAAAAATCCATTTCACCACGGTAGGTTGAGGTCACCATCGTAGTTGTATTTCCTAAAGGTCCTATTACTGTAGGGCTGAAAATAGTATCTACACTGAAAGCTTTATACTGATGAGGAATCTTAATACGTCCCAGATTGGAAAACATACAGTCGTTGGAAGATTTCCCGTTCTTTAAAAGCCTGGTGAAATTATTCAGCGCATCGTGCCCGGATTCCATCACCATCATCGTGATATAAGGATTCAGTTTTGAGGTCTTCTGTTCCACAGATTTCTGCATCACTCTTAGATTGTCCTCAAAACTTAGCTTTTCATCAGAAGAAACCACTATCATTAATCCAAAAGCAAAAATATGATCTTCTTTAATCTGCCTGGCGAAACGTCTGATATCCACCGGGCAGGAAACTTTATTGAAAGATTTTTCTCCTCTTACTTTTTTAAATGCCTGCAATACTGCTGCACTCAAAAATGTATTGACGGTTACTTTCTGAGATTTGCAGTAATCAATTAATTGTTTGCTCACGGTTTCATCCAGTTTCCAGTGGATCAGATAGTCATTCTGTCTTTCCACGGCTTTCCTACCTACGGGAATGCATTTGATGGCAGTAGCAGCCAGCCTTCCGATAAATCTGGCTTTCAGTTTCTGCCGGCGGCTGTTCAGAATACTGGCCGGAACTACATCTTCGATGCCTAAAATTGGTTTTTCTACCCCGATTTCAGCAGCAGGATTTTCCAGTACCTTCAGGAATTCATGTGAAAAAGCCATAGCAGAGCCACCATCGCATAAACAATGGTGGAACGCAAACAGCATATCAGAAACGTTTTCACCCTTGATCCAGATAAACCGGATCAGGGGCAATTTTTCGTAATTAAAATTGGTGTTCCATTCTTTTCTGGATTCTTCCTGCCACTGATCTTCACTTTGTCTGGTGATGATTCTTACAGGGATAGAAGCAGGTTTTTCAGGAACATTGAACCAGGGAATATTTTTTTCGTCATAACTGATCAATGCTCTCAGCCATGGATGTTTATTTTGGATTCGTGCCAGAGCCTGCTGGATCTCTTTTAATGTAAAAGAACCTCTCAGCCGGAACGCAATAACCACGTTGAAGGGTTCTGTTCCGTCTCCCAGCAACATGCGCTCACCAAATAACAGTCTTCTTTTTATAGGTGGATTCATAGGCTACACAGAAGCTAATGTTGAATGTTCCTGTACAAAATTTTCTAACAGTTCTACCGCTTTATCATTACCTCCGGCAAGGGTAAATGTATTTCTGACTTCCTGAGCGGCGGCTCTGTATTTAGGATTTTCCAATAATTCAAAAACCGTTTCACGAAGGGCATCTACACGCAGTCTTTTGTATCGTATACTGATTCCGCAGCCTGCCTGTTCGATCAGTTTTGCAATATGGAAATGATCGTAAGCGATTGGCGTGATCAACATAGGTAATCCGTTACGGAAAGTATCATTTACGGTATTGAAACCACCGTGGCATATCACCATATCCATCTGCTGCATCACCGCAGACTGAGGAACGAAGCTGTTCACGATGAAGTTATCCGGCCATTCTTCAAAAATTTCCGGTGGAGTAGCGGCAATTACGGTAACCGGCTGGTCTTTAAATGCAGCGATGATTTTTTCAAAGAATGCTTTTCTGATATCTACCAGCAGTGTTCCCAACGATACAAATATCTTTGGAGTGGCAGAAGCGTTTAATTTATCCCAGTCAAATGGGGAATCATTCGGACGGCCTTTTACCGGGCCTACAAATTTCATATGAGGCGGAACGGTTTCAAATCCGGCGAAAGCCTGTGAAGTAAACACCATATTCAGTTTATGAGAATGGATGTAAATGCCTTCCTCATGAATGCCCACTTCTTTTTGAAGATCTTTGATTAAGTTCTGTTGCCATTCCCAGATTTTAGGGGCACTTTTTTCCGTGTCTCCCATCACATCCGGAGGAACCGGAGTTGTCGTTACACAAGGAATATGATGTTTATGAGCGAAAAGAGCACCTCCGAAAGTGATACAGTCGTTTACAATCACATCCGGCATCCAGCTTTCAGTAAGTCTCGTTAATCCCGGCATCATCATTTTAGCGAAAGGAACATAGGTTTCTTCCAGTGCCAGTTTCATGACTTCAGGTCCGGAACATGCGGGTCCGTCATCCTGTCTTTTTAAAATCCGGGCGATTTCCTCCTGGTATGGAATAAGATCTTCTTCAGGATAGAAGTAAGAACCTCCTTCGGGAATATGTTTGCTGTCTAAAGGCGTAATTCCAAACCATTTTACTTCGTGTCCGCGAGCAATCAGGCTTGCTCCCACACTTAAGGTAGGGCTTATATGTCCGAAAAACGGAGGAACTACGAATAAAAATTTAGACGGTTTTTCAGGTTTTGAAGCTCTTGATAAAGCCTGTTCCAATAAATTGGCTGCTGTAGCTGAACCTCCGGCTTCCACAAAAGACTGTCCAACTTTTCGGGCAGCATCTTCATAGCTTGGATTATTCAGAATCTGCTGTACAGCTTCTCTCAGGTGATGGGCTTTAAATCGGTTAAAATTAAGACGCTCACCTGCTTCTGTACGCACCACACGTCCTGCAACATGCGACTGGTCATACGCAATTGGGATCACAACCAAAGGAATTCCGTTGGATAATGTTTCAGAAACGGTATTATGACCGCCATGGCAAACTACGCCGTCAAGATGAGGCAGCAGATCCAGTTGCGGAACCTGTTGATACACCATAAAGTTATCCGGCCACTGTTCGAAAAGTTGTGGATCGGAGACGACTACAACAGTCAGATCTTCATCTTTAAAGGCATCAATGACCTTTTGGAAAAATGCTTTTTTATGATCATGATCGAAGGTTGTTCCGATACTTACTAAAATCTTTTTGTTGTCAGCACTTTTTAATCGGTCCCAATCAAACTCACATGAGATACGTCTTTCCGTAAGAACCGGACCTGTGAACTGATATTGAGAAGGCAGATCATCCATTTCCCCAAAGAAATAACTGGAAGTCAAAACAAGTGTCAACAGATCTGAAGTTGCCAGGGAGCGTTCTTCATGGAAACCCAATTCTTTCTGTAAATCTAGGATCTGATTCACTTCCCATTCGTGTACTTTTGGAAGCTCATTCATAATTTTGATGGCTGCCGGAGCGGTAACAGAAGTGGCATAAGGAATACCAAGAGTTTTGGCTGCAACCGGAGCTGCAAATAACTGATGATCCCCGATAATCAAATCGGGTTGCTCTATTTTTAATAAAGCAACAACTCCGTTATAGCAATGTCTGTTCAGCGGGATAAGAACCTCTTCATACAGGAACTTAACGCTGTCTATACCATACACTACTTTTTTGGAGATAATATCGAGATATTGTTCACTTTCTTTCTTTTCTTCGTCGGTCTGATCGTATTGGATCAGTAATAATTTTCCTCCCTCGGGAAGTTTAGCTTCTAAAGTCGGGTCAAGGCTGATCCAGGCTACTTCATGTCCTCTTTCCAGCAGCGTAGCACCGATGCTTAAGGTAGGGTTGACATGTCCTGTTAATGGTGGAACTATAAATGCAAATTTAGCCATGGTTTTGTGTTAAAATTTTAGATAAGAATTGAGTGATCGTTTCAGCGATGAGCTGAGGTTCCTGGATAGGAATATTATGATCACCCGGAATTAATTCAAGTTCAGACTGGCTGATTTGAGATTGCAGCCATTCACCTGTAGGTCTGCAGTTGGAATCAGCTCCATAAAGCAATAAAGTGGAAGTTTCCAATCCCTTGAAGTCAGCTTCACCAAGGAAATTTTTTTCCCTGATCATATCTGCTTTAATGGTGGTTTGATTAAACAGAAATTCATACATGCGATGGTTCTTTTCCATTTGTCTTTTACCCATCTGTACTTTGGTAGTGTCTGTAAAATTGGCGACATAGTGCTCAAGAAATTCTTTGCTGTATTCATCAATGATGTTACGGGCTTTTTCATCCTGAGGATCCGGAGCTTCCATCACCACGAGCTGATTGACGCGGTTAGGATATTCTAAAGCTGTTTTCAACGCAATAAGACCTCCGAAACTATAGCCGACAAGGTGTACTTTTTCCAGTTGAAGGTGATCTATTAAACCTATTAAATCGGATGACATGTTGTCAAGATCGTACCCATCCAAAAAGCGTTCACTCATACCGTGGCTTTTCAGATCGTACATCACCACATGGAAATGCTTGGCCAGTACAGGGGCAATATTAAAATAATAAATGGACAGGTTACTGAACATACCGTGGATGAGTACCACGGTTTGTTCGGCTCCTTTGTTGAGTTCCTGTATATGAACTTGTCTGTTATTGACAGTGATTATTGGCATTCGTAGATATAATTGATGATCATACTAAGGTCAAGATTAATAAGCTGGTCAAGATCCATAGAAGATAACCAACCTGTAAAGTCGATCTGATCGCCAAAATGCGCCTTGATCTTTTCAGAGAAAGAGACAATCTCGATGCTGTCCATTTCAAGATCTTTGGTGAATGAACTTTCAGGAGTAATATCCATCTCTTCTACAAATTCAGCCCCTATCACTTCAGTAATAAAACCTTTTAATAAAATAAAAAGTTCTTCGTGGTTCATTTTTAATGTTGCGTTTACAGTGTCCATCCGATAATATAATTTTTATGTTTAATAGTTTTGATTTCAATGTTGTTGATCCACAGGTGATCATCTTTTATCATTTCGACTTCGAAGGCTTTAGGATTTCCTTTCAGTCCTGTTCCCAGAAACTTTCCGTAAGCTTCTTTGGCTACCCAGAAACGGGTGGTCCATTCTGCCTGATCTCTGTCTTTTAATAAGGTTAATTCTTTGTCGGTAAATACCATGTCATAGAATCCTGAGCTGCGTTCTTCCATCAGTTCCATATCAATTCCTACAGATTTTCCATATCTCGCAATTCCTACGGCTTCTTTTCCTTTGTGAGCTAAAGAAATATGAATGTCTTCTGTAAAATCACTGATGAGGTAAGGTTTCCCCACTTCATCGGAACGGATTTCAAAGGTGATCGGGAAGCAGGCATGTTTTTTTTCCTGACGAAGGAGATTTCTTACAGCATCTTTCACTGCTACACGGCTTACCATCCAGTTTTTCTTCTTGTTAGGTAATAATTGTTGGTGGTGCTGTTTTTCCGTTTGGTTGAAATATCTTTTCAGGATAAAATCCCATGAAGCGACTCGGGTGTATGCCTGATGGAAGAAGAAAACTTCAGGAGCGATCTCTTCCGAAAGACGGTTGTGCAGCGGTGACATGGAAACATTCCATAACGGAGCATCAATTTCCAGTCTTCTGTTTTGCCAACCGGTAATGGCACACCATACTTTTCCGTCTCTTTTCAGGATGATATCTGCGATGGCAAATTCATCATTAAGTTCCGTCAGCATACAGGTGCATTCAAAAATACCTTCCTGATCATGCATATCTCCGAAGAATTCAATATCTCTGATTTTTACAGGGAATGCAATACGGTCTTTCACTAAAGTAAGCTGCAGCCAAAGTCCGAATAACTGTCCTGCATTATCAAGCAAAGAACCTTTACCACCGTTTCCTTTTATTTTTCCGATAATTCCTTTGTCTCCAACGGCTGAAACTTCAGTAATTCCCTGGTATTTGTCTCCATGGAACATGTGCATGTCATAGATTTCTTCAGGCGTTCTTTCGATAGGTAAAAGATTACCGATGGAAAGATTGAAATTAGGTATTGCAACAGAAGCTGATTTTAAAATTACTTCTGCGTTGGCAAAGTTTTCAATATCAAGATAAGCGTGATTCGGTGAACGCCATTCTCCTTTTACGGTTTTTTCGAAAGGTTTGGCAACGTTCATCCATTGGAATACGCTTACATTCATGATTTTATGCACCAATGTTCCCGGAACTTCAGCTTCTGCAATTTCTGCAAGCTGTTCGAAGATCATCGTCATCGGAATCACCGGTTCCATATCTGCAACATGAGCCCATCCTTTAGGCTGTCTCAATAAACTGTGGTCGATCAGATAAGGATGGCTTTCCAGAGTTACATACAAGTCTTTTGAGAAGGTTGTACTTCTTGGTGCTTTTGGAGCAACATGTGTTGTTGGAGCTGTCGGACGTTGGATGGTGATCTCCGGACGGTTTTGGAATAAAGTCAATACTTCTTCCTGCATACGGATCATATCCGCAACGTTATCCTGGAATGCCTGTACCAGCGGGTGACCACTTTTGGTGGCAATAGCTGAAGCCGTTGCTGTATATTGTTTTGGCATATCAAATGACTGAGCCAAGGCTTTTACTTCTTTAAAATTACGGATAATAGGAGAACCTAATTCCAGCTTAATACCTTTTCCTGAAGGTCTTTTCGAATGATTCTGAATCTCCAGAAAATCAAGGGCAATTGTTTTTCCTTCTACAAATAAAGAAGCCACTACACGCTGTAGTTGTGCTAATGCAGAACGGGTCGGAACGCTGGAAGCAATGGTACTGAAGGCTTTCCCCTTCAAAGTATCATCAATAAATCCAATCAGTCCTCCTGTACCGACCTGAATGAAAACTCTTGCGCCTTCTTCGTATAATTTATCTGTCAGTTCACGGAAACGAACGGGTTCTACCAAATGCTCTGCACTCAGTTTTCTGATCGCTGCCTGATCTGCAGGATATGGCTCTAAGGTGGTAGCAGACCATAATGGTATTTTTGTCTGCTGGAACTGTGCTTTTTCCATTCCCGCAAGGATCACATCCAGTTTATCTGCGATAAAAGGAGAGTGAAATCCGGATTGGAACGGTAGCACCTGATGGAAAATCTGTTTTGCCTTTAACAAAGGAACCAATTCATCCAAAGCTGCATTGCTTCCGCAAAGAATCACCTGATTAGGGCAGTTATCATTGGATACATAAAGGTTTGAAATTTCTGCAATAAAAGGTTTTATAATATCAATTCCGGCTCCTATGGCGATGAATTTGGAATCTTTTAATTCAAAAGTTTCAGGGTGAAGGACATCAATTAAGGCTTTTACAGAGTTGGCTTCTGCTAATTCTGAAGAATAACCGGCTAACCATTCTCCTAAACTGTGTCCTGCATTCATATCCGGGATAATTCCCATTTTTTTCAATGAATTATCAAGGATACTGCAATTGTTGAAAACGTTTAAAGCATCGGTTAAAAGTCCTTCACCTTCCGTTTCAATAGGAGCTGTAAGCCCAAAATAACGGCTTACCGTTTCTACTTCACCTTTTGCCAGTCCATCCAATCCAGGAAATACAAAGGCTACTTTACTGCCATCTTTTAATAACGGAGCAGAAGTGTACCAGATATCCTGTTTGTTTTTCCAGATGATATTTTTGGAAACAATTTTTATGGCTTTTTCTATTCTGGCAGGTGTTGGATCAAATATCGCAACCCTAAAATCTCCTTCGCCAATAGCTGTTTCATTATTTTGTAATGCAGATAGCAGTTCTTCATGGGTGTGTCTTGCCAATATCAATACCAGATCTTTTTTCGGCATATCATAGCCTTCCAAAACAACATGAGCATTGATTCCTCCAAATCCGAAAGCATTCACTGCGGCTACTTTTGGCAGTCCTGTTTTTGACCAGTTTCTGGCTTTCTGTACAGGTTCAAACCTTGTATTCTGCATCTCCGAAGTTGGATTCTCACAATACAAGGTTGGTGGTAAAGTATCATGATGTAATGCTAAACAGGTTTTAATTAGTCCAGCAATTCCTGCTGCCGGCATAGCATGCCCGATATTGGATTTCACAGATCCGATACCTGCCGTAGGAGCGGTTTCTTCTTTCCCGAAGAATTGGGCTAAGGTCTGAAGTTCTGTTTTATCTCCAAGGGGAGTTCCTGTGCCATGAGCTTCAAGATATCCCACTTTATTTTTATCTAAATCAGCATTCATCCATGCCTGTTCCAGTGCTTTCAACTGACCTTTTACAGATGGACTCATCACGCTGGTGCCGGTACCATCACTGCTTACGCCTACTCCTTTGATCACAGCATAGATTTTGTCCTGATCCCGAATGGCATCTTCCAGTCTTTTTAGTACAACAAAACCACATCCTTCACCAATCAACAGACCATCAGCATCACTACTGAACGGTTTGATTTGTTGTTGGCGTGACATGGCTCCCAGCTGAGCAAAAATACTCCAGAAAGCAGCATTCTGGCCTGTGTGTACGCCTCCTGCGATCATGATATCGGAACGGCCTCTCTGAAGTTCCTGTACAGCATGATCTACAGCAATCAAAGCAGAGGCACAAGCGGCATCTACAGTGAATGCAGCGCCTCCTAAATTGAAGCGGTTCGCGACAAGAGAGGCTACAAGATTGGGTATTAATCCCATCGCAGTATCGGCCGCGAAACGTCCTTTACGTTGTTGGAAAGCTTGTTTTACTTTTTCAATATCCACAGAAGAAACCTGAGGCAGCAATTCCTGTAATAACGAAGAAATCTGTTCTCCGGTTCTTACAATTTCTATAGCTCGGGTCGCACCTGGACCTGTGTAGTTTCCTTTACCGATGATAATTCCCGCTTTTTCAAGGGAAGTATTTTTTTGGAATACGCCGGCATCTTCCAGTGCTTTCTGTACCAGATCAAGTGTAAGCAGATGATCAGGTTCTGTTCCTTCAACGGCTAATGGCAAAATACCAAATGCGGTAGGATCGAAAGTATAGTCAGGGATAAATCCTCCACGCTGACAGTAAAAACGGTCAACGGGACTTGTGACATCACTGAAATGAACCGGATCTATCCGATGCTCCGGAGCGAGTTCGGTAGAATCAACTTTATTGACAATATTCTGCCAAAAAGTTTTGGCATCCTGTGCCCCGGGAAAGACGCAGGATAGGCCAATTACAGCTACATCTGTTTTTTTCATATTGAATTTATACAGCGTTTTACCAATTATTTCCTGACATGATCAGCACCTGGCTTTCCGTTCCGTATTTGATCTCGTTAAGGAAGATTTCTTTTCCTTCATCCAATGGGATCATAGAAATACCTCTGCGTTCATATTCTGATTCAAGGGTGGAAGAAACCATTCCGGCTCCTTTCCAGGGTCCCCAGTTGATCGAGATTACTTTTCCTTTTAATCTTTTGTTTAAAGCATTGGCGTAATCATCCAGTACACTGTTGGCCGCAGCATAATCTGTCTGGCCTTTGTTGCCGTATACAGAAGCAATACTTGAGAACAGAACTACAAACTGGCAGTCTGAACGAAGCTGTTCTGCCAATACACGAAGTGGTTTCACTTTGGTGTCAAATACACGTCCGAAAGAGCTTGTTGTCTTTTGTTTGAATAATTTATCTTCTAAAAGACCTGCTCCATGAATCACTCCATCCAGACGGTTGTATTTTTCATAAATACTGCTGATCAGATTGCTTAAACCTTCTTCGTCACAAAGATCCAGTGATTGGTAAATGATGGTATTTCCAAGCTCTTCCATATCACGGATCGTACGCAGGATCTGATTGTTTTTGAAAATCTTCGTTGTTTCTTTTTCTATTTCTGCAGGAGAAGTGAATTGACCTGACTTGATCAGGAAACCTCTGATTTCTTCTTTGGTTTTCATTCCCTCAAAATCTTTCGCAGAAATATCATTTCTTGGATCCGCTGATCTTCCTACCAGAATATAAGTACAAGGATACGCCTGAGACATGTGTTTTACCAATTCGGCAGTGATTCCCTGTGCGCCTCCCAATACCAATACCACAGATTTTTGATCTAATTGGATATGAGCTTCATTCAAGCTTGTTGATAATGGAGAAGGAATGATGTCTACCTGGTGTCTCTGATCGTTTTTATAAATCACCTCAGCAGGTTTATCATTGGTAAGGATTTCTTTCAACGTAATTTCAGCAATCTGATCTACTTCCTGAGGCGTACTAAGGCTGATTAATCTACAAGTTGTATTATCAAATTCTCTTGCTAAACTTTTGAAAAGTCCCGGATATCCCTGATGATGACGTAATATGCTTGCATCTGTAATTTCCTGAAGGTGTGCTGGAATATCTGAAATAAGATATACCCATTTTGCTTTATCAAAATCCAGTTTTTTGATCAGATCTACGTGATCGATAATACTTGGCTTATCAACCGCAGAGAATAGGTCTAACATAATTAATCCGTCGATATTTGAAAGATCTTTATATGTATCTACCAGCTCTACAATAGCTCCATGTTTTTCTAACGCATCTTTGATGGCTGAGGTTTGCTTGCTGTCATCTTGTGTAATCGCAAAGCGTTTTCCCTGCAATACTTCTGTATTTTGTATTTTAGAAGCATCGGTAGGAGTGATGTCAAAACGAAGACGTGAGAGTACATTTTGGGTTGGCTCTGCAGTATTTTCTTCTTTCGCTTCGTGAGTGGTTTCGTTGGTTTCCCCATTCATTTCGCTGATCCAGCTTGCCAGACCACGAAGAGTTTTGATGGCCGCCAGTTTTTCCATCACATCATCAGCCTGTTCAAGGTTTTGACCAAATCCGATCTTAGTTTTAAGATCACCGATGATTTCCATCCGTTTAATGGAATCTATGCTTAAATCAGCTTCCAGATCAAGATCAATTCCTAACATTTCTTTTGGATATCCTGTTTTTTCGCTAACGATATTCAGAATTGCATTTTGAAGGTCTTCAAGAGAGAATGCCGGCTGAGCTTGTGATTTTGAAACTGCAGGCTCAGTAGCTGATCCTTTTTTTTTAGTCGCAGCAGTGGTTTCAGCTCCAGAAAATTCAGTAAGCCATGAAACAAGACCACTTAAAGTTTTTATTCCGGCAAGCTGCTCCATAACGGTGTCTTCACTGGTATTTCCATTGCCCAGAGTTCCCAGTTCGTTACGAAGTGTTCCGATGATCTCAACTCTTTTGATAGAGTCGATACTTAAATCCGCTTCCAGGTCCATTTCCATACCCAGCATTTCCTGAGGGTATCCTGTTTTGTCACTTACTACTTGTAATAATAAGGATTTGATATCTCTTGACGGAGCTTGCTTTACAGGAGCTGCAGCTACGGGTTGCTGATGAACAGGCTGAACCGGAATCGTAGATATAGGCTGGTGTGCAGCAGCTGGTGCTGGTGAATGGTATACAGGAGCAGGGAATGCCTGAGGATTCTGTCCCATAAAGGAAAGCATCACATCACGCTGTGCCTGTATCATTAATTTCATACTGTTTAAATATTCCTGCAGCATACGTTCAGCGGTAGACTGAGCTTCAGTTGCTGGTGTCTGTGGTTGATGGGTAAAATTGTTCATGGGAATAGGGTTTATAAGTGGCAACGCACCATTAGATGGCAGATTACCGGTAGTTGGGTGGGCTGTCTGCCCGTTAACACGCCAGATAGCAGGGCTTTTCTTGTAAAGCTCAGGTTGGTTAAGATCGATAATCGTAACACTTCTGCCGTCAAAAAGTTTATCAATATTAAAGCTTCTGCCAGTTCCTAAATATTGTGCCAGCATGCAAAGCAGATGACTGAATTTATTACGGCTGTTGTCTTCTACATATAGGGTAAGCTGATCTTTTTCAAGACAGGATTTGGTCAATCCGGTAAGAACTTTTCCTGGTCCTACTTCGATGAAGATTCTTGCACCGTCGTTATACATGGCCTGAAGCTGTTCTACAAATCTTACAGGCTGTACCAGATGGTCGGTAAGTCTTTCTTTTATTTCTGATGGATTTGAAGGATATACTTCTGCTGTAGTATTAGACCACACCGGAATCTGCATTTCACTGAAAGGAATATCCTTCAGTATTTCCGCATATAAATCCTTGGATTTTGCCAGTAACGGACTGTGGAAAGCACAGGCAACTTCCAGTTTTTTAGCAGAAATACCTTCCAGTTTAAGTACTTCCAGTAAAGTATTGATGGCTTCTGTACTTCCTGCGATAACACATTGAGTAGGAGCATTAAAGTTTACGGGATAACATCCTTCTACTTTAGCAATGATTGGCAGTAAACGTTCCGGAGTAGCACTTGCCGCCAGCATTGAACCCGGATCTCCACCTTCTACTGAGTCTAAAATAGATTGAGCTCTCTGAACGCTTAAGTCAACCAGTTTATCTTCTCCAAACACTCCTGCAAAACATAAAGCTGGTATTTCACCATAGCTATGACCTGCCAGCATATCAGGAACGATGCCCAATGATTCTAAGAATTTTGCCAGTGCAAGGTCTACAATTCCTAAAAGTGGTTGTGCTAAACGCGTATCTTTAATGGTTTCTTTCTGTTGTTTTAAATCAGCTTCATTAAAGGTTTTTGATGGGAAAACTACTTTTTCAAGTTCAGGATACTCATCAATAATCTTACGCATGGCTGGGAAAACAACAAATAAGTCACGGGCCATATTGATTCTCTGGCTGCCTTGTCCGGGGAATGTGAATGCTACTTTACCTTCTTTTTTATTCACGGTAAAAGTGTCTTTTGTCTCAATTCCCAGCAATACAAGTTCAAGCTTCATCATCAGGTCTTCGGCAGTGTCTGCAACAATACTGAACTGAATTGGCTTTTCTGAACTGATGCTTAAACTGTAAGCAATATCTTTTAATGGAATACCATCGTTAATTTCTAATAATACTTTAACCTGACTTGCCTGTTCTTTCGCTTCTTCATAGTTATCTCCGCGGAACACAAACAATTCTGAAGGCCACGACTGCATGGCAATGGAATTATCCTGTTTAGGATGGTTGGCAATGACCGTATGGAAGTTGGTTCCCCCAAATCCAAAAGCACTGATTCCTGCATAACGGTTTTTTTCTGACCATAATCCACTTTCTGAATGAAATGCAAATGGACTGGTTTCAGCATTGTAATAGGCATTAGGCTGCTGAAGATGAAGGGTAGGCGGCTTTACACCGTGATATACCGCAAGCGAAGCTTTGATTAATCCTGCTAATCCTGCCGCACATTTGGTATGCCCGATCTGTGTTTTCACAGAACCTAGATGAGTCTGCCCCGGTAAAGCTCCTGAACGGCTGAACAAATTAGTCAATGCACTTAATTCAGTTTTGTCACCTACTACTGTTCCTGTACCGTGAGCTTCTACAAGACCTACGGAAGCTGGACTGATCCCAGCTTGGGAATAAGCACGCTCTAAGGCTCTTACCTGGCCTATTTTTCTAGGAGCGGTCAAACCTAACGCTTTTCCGTCACTGGATCCTCCAACTCCTTTTATTACTGAGTAAATACGATCTCCATCCCTTACAGCATCTTCATATCTTTTTAAAACAAGGATGGCAATACCTTCTCCAAGAGCGATACCGTCTGCATCACCATCGAATGTAGCACATCTTCCTTTTCTGGATAAGGCATGCGTGCTGGAGAACATCAGGTAATCATTAATTCCGTTGTGTAAATCTGCACCTCCGGCAAGAACCATATCAGATTTTCCTAATACAAGTTCCTGGCAAGCCAGATCAATAGCGGCCAAAGAAGAAGCACAGGCTGCGTCTACTGTGAAGTTTCTTCCGCCCAAATCCAGACGGTTCGTAATCCTACCTGCGATCACATTGGCCAAAATACCTGGAAAAGAATCCTCGGTGGTATGTGGAAAGGCTTCTTTTACTTCTTCGTGAAGCTCTCCGAAGACCTGTTTATAATATCCTCTGAAACTGTAGCTGTTGGCAAGGTCATTACCTCCTTCAGCACCTATAATAACAGAAATGTTTTCTCTGTTGATGTGTTTTTCGCCATAACCGGCATCTTCCATTGCACGTTTTGCAACTAATAAGGTTAAAAGCTGTGTAGGTTCAATGGCTGCGAGCGATTGTGGCGGAATCCCGAATGCCAAAGGATCGAAATCGATTTTAGGAATAAATCCTCCCCATTTGGAATGAGATACATCCGATTCGTTGGAATCAGGTTTATAATAAAGGTCTTTATTCCATCTTTCATCCGGTACTTCGGTAACACTGTCTTTTCCTAAAATGATATTTCTCCAGTATTCATCAAGGTTTTTAGCACCAGGAAAAATACATTCCATCCCTACGATGGCGATATCAAGAGGTTTTTCCGTAGAAACCGGTTCTTCCGGTAATACTGCATCCTGAATATGTTTGTAATTGTCTACCACACTTTGATGAAGGGCTGCCAATGAGATCACACGATTCTGCATGGTGGCTACCTGCCCGATCATATACATTCCTAAGTCCAGTTGGTCATCTTTAGGAATATTGACCAATTTGTCGCCCTGACGTTCTATTCCTTTAGCGGCAATACGTAAACGGCCTACATTTAATTTTTCAAGCTGTTCCCATACCTGTTTTTTATCCATTCCGGCGGCAAGAAGTTTTGCTTTTTCTGTATTGAAGTGGTGAGCAAAAGCTGTATTTAAACAACGGGTTTCATGTCCGGGAGCAGTTTCCAGTAAAACGGTATCCTTCGCCTGCATGGCCTGAGACTGGAATTCTTCCTGAATAGCTCCCGTTTGTACAGCTTCATGGGTATACAGATAAGCTGTACCCATCAATACCCCGATTTTCACTCCTCTTGCGGCCAATGGTGCAGCCATAATAGAAACGAATGCGGTTGAAAAGGCGTTATGAATTCCTCCTGCAAAAAAGACACTGATGTTTTCAGGATGATCTTCTTTTAAAATACGTTCAATTTGTTTTTCCCAGAGAACTGTACTGGACAAAGGGCCTACGTGGCCTCCACACTCGCGCCCTTCAAAAATAAAGTTTTTCGCGCCTTCTTTGAGGAAAATATCCAGAAGGGCAGGGGAAGGAACGTGTAAGAATGATTTTATTCCTGCTTTTTCAAATACTTTAGCCTGTGCGGGTCTTCCTCCGGCAATCAAAACTACAGGAGGTTTTGCTTCTAATATATATGATGTCTGTTCATCTCTTAATTCCTGTGGAGCAAATCCTAAAATTCCTACACCCCATGTTTTTTCACCAGCCAGCTTTTTGGTATCCATTACCAAAGATTTTGCAGATTCTCCTTTCAATAAGGATAAAGCAACAAAGGGTAAAGCTCCGGCATCTGCTACTGCATTGGCAAATGAAGGAACATCACTTACACGGGTCATTGGACCTTGAGCGATAGGGTAGTTCAGACCCAATTCCTGAGCTAAAGAGTTGTTTTTATCAATTACTTTCAGTGCTTTTGCCTGCTTCAGGTGTCCATACATGGCTTCTTTGAAACCGAAAATCAGTTTTCTCAGGGTTTTGAAGTCTTCATACAGATCTGTTGCTAATGAAATATCTTGTCCCATTGGGATGTAACATGTACTGAGGTCTAGACCTGTAAAGTATTGTCTCAGATCTTCGGCAGTTGCATTCTCAGGTAAAACCGGTGAATTGGGTCTTACCAGTACACGATGGTTAGCAATCACTTTAGTTTCTGTACCATTCAGTTTTGAGCAGATTTCTTTCAGGTCCTGAGGGACCGAACTTTCCGGAAACAGAGCCAGTTGGCTGTCCAGTACAATTCCTGTTGCTCCCAAAGCTTTTGCTGCTGCTGCGGTATGGATGCCTATTCCTCCCTGTACCCACACCGGAATGCTCTGGATTTCTTTGATCACACGCTGGAATAATACAAATGTGGACTCATAGCCTACTAATCCACCCGCTTCATTTCCTTTGATAATGATTCCTTCTGCTCCTGACTGTTCAGCCTGTGTGGCCTCTTCCAAACTGGTTACCTGAAAAATAACAGGTATATTGAGTGGCTTAGACATTCCGAACGGAAGGATCGCAAATCTTACTTTTTCAGGAATTTGAAGAGTGGTGAAATCATCGTTAGAAAAATAAATACCATAGGATGGTACGTCTATCTGATCAAGTTGATGTAACGCTTCCTGGGCTTTCGTTAGCTCATTTCCTAAACTTAGTACGGGCAATGCACCTGCCTGGTGCAGTCGGGATACAAGGTTAACGTCCGGCTTTTCAAAAGGCGTCAGTCCAATAATGGTTAATTTTTTCATGGCGTGTTAATTGAATTATTGAATGATAGCAAGAGTTTAATAACAGAATGCAAGGTCTTTGCATAGTAAGACCATTACTTTTTGTTAGGATATAATAAAATTGGTTTTTATCAAATCGCTAAAAATTAATATTGTTTTATGATAATTATTTAATGATCTGTCAGTTACAGATAGATTTTGTGTTATAGTAATTATATCTGGCTTTTCAAAGGATAATAGCCAGATTTTGGTCAGGTTTTTCATAGCATTTACGGTATAGAAATGATTAATGATATCTCATTGCAAAAAAGCTTATATTATATGTATAAATAGCAATTTGAGGTGATGAGAAAATAAAAATAATGAAACTGTAATATATCTTTAATCATAAATGTTATTTGATAACAATTTTTTAATGTAAAAATATCTGTTGTTCAAATGCTATTAAAGTATATTTATTGTTTCCTTATTCTTAGAAACATGGCCGGTACAATCTTATATTTTTTAACTATAAATAGTTATAGTTAAAAAAAATGTTAGTCAAATATAGGAATAAAAAATAAAATATTTCAAAAACAAGAGAATTGTTTTCAGGTATATTACAAAAAGATAATATACCCTAGATAAGGTTCAAAAATGTAAAAAATACCTTTATGAATCTGATAAAATTAAAAAGCTAATTTAATTAAAATTAATCAATATATTGTGATTTAATTTGAATTATTTATGAACTTTTTATATCTTTTTGATAAATAAACAGATAGATATTTTTAATAATAATTTAAATATCTTTCCGAAATTCATAAAAAAAACAGTAAGTGTCTGATATGCTTACTGTTTTTGTATGTGTTGATTGTTGATGTTTTTTTTGACTAATAAGCCATTTTACGGATGTATTGTGTCGTTTTTATTGATTTGAATAGCTGATAAACGATCTGCTTACTAATAGGTTTACTGAAAATATTAAAATATAGTTAATCCGTACTGCTTTGCCAGATCTAATATCATATGATACCCGGCCAGAGAATTTCCATGTTGATCTAAAGCAGGGCTGAATACCCCGATTCCTATTTTTCCCGGAACACTTACCGTAATTCCGCCCCCGACACCGGATTTGCTTGGCAAGCCCACTGTTCTTGAATATTCACCGCTGAACTCATACATTCCGGCTGTCAGCATTTGTGATTCTACTAATTTTGCTGTATCTGAGTTTTTGTAAGTGGCATCTCCGTCGAATCTAACGCACTGGTTGGCAAAGAAGTAACCTATTTTTGCGAGGTCTTCAGCGGTAAGTTCAATGGAACACTGCTTGAAATAATTGTCCAGCTGGTCTTCGTTTCCGGAAATAAGTCCGCTGTTTTTCATGATGTAAAACATACCACGGTTTCGGTGGCCTGTTGATTTTTCAGATTCGTAAACTGATTTGTTATAATCTAGGGATGGATTTTTGGTAATGTATCTTACCATATCCAGTATTTTAAGGAATGGTTTTTCGCCATCCCCGGAGATTAGTGAAGTGGTAAGAATTGCTCCGGCATTCATCATTGGATTAAGCGGCTTTCCCGTAGTCTCAAGGTTTGAAAAGTGGTTGAAGGGTTTATCTGATCCGAAATATCCCATTTTGTCGAAAATATGAGCTTCTCCTTTTTCGTTTACTGCTACCATTAATGATATGATTTTGGAAATACTCTGCATGGTGAATTTTTTATTAACATCACCGGCATTGAATACTTTTCCATTTTTATCAACTACTGAAAAAGCTATTGCCTTAGCATCCATTTTCCCTAGCTCAGGAATGTAATCTGCTACTTTTCCCTGAGTATAATACGTTCTGTTTTTTTCCAGAATGGTACTTAATGTTTTTTCTGAAAGGGTTGAGATATCTGCTGCTTTCTGTGCATAAAGGATTGTGTTTAAGGAAAGAAAAGCTGCAGTACAGATTCCTTTTGCGGAGAGTAAAAAGCTGTTGTTTTTCATATAGGATGTGTTGAAATATAATGTTTATGATAATCCTCAGGAAACAAAGATAAATTATTTTAATCTTGTCGGCAATTCTCATGATTTTTCTTGCAGATTATGATAAGAATGGGTGATACTTATAGGAGAAGACTGCATTGTTGAAAACACTGGAGATTTTTAAGAAGAAGTGGATAAAAAGTTTGCTGTTTTTATCTTTTTTTAATGTGATTAATTTTAATATTAATCGTCAATTTTAAGTATAAAAATAATTTAATTTGATTTTTGGTTGTTGGTTTTGGTTTTTAATAGGTCAAAATGTATGATTTTATTCTGTTGAAATCAGGTTGTTGCTCTCAAATTGAGCAAAGACAAGGATTTTTTTCCATAACTAATAGGTTGGTGAAATAACATATAATCATGAATTAATCTATATTGTTGGAATTCAATTGTGAAATAATGTTGTTTTTTCACGATTAAATGATTTTTGTATTGTTATTTTTATTAATTTGACAAAAAATTAATAACACTTTTTTAATAACTATGAAAAACAACACCTATTTTGGTAGGCAGCACATCTTCAGATGGCTCCTGCTATGTTGGCTTCTGGTACCTTGGGTACTACAAGCACAAGCTCGAATTACATGGACCGCCCAGGTTGGATGCCAGGAATTCCGCGGCGAAAAAGACGGTCAGATCCCTGACAACGGAATCGCCTATTCCTACATCAATTCATCCCAATGTCTCCGTGTCTGTGAACAATCAACGGTAAAATATGAGATTCAGGGACCGAATGTTTCCAATGTGCAATGGACTGTTTCGGGAGGTACTGCAGCTATTTTAGGACCCTCGAACACCGTGGCCAATGTAAGCTGGGGAGCAGCAGGTAACGGATCTTTACAGGCTGTCATCACCTATAATGACGGAACAGTGGAAACACAGACTATTTGTATTGAAAAGATTAACAGGCCAATTGCTAAATTTGAAATGTTAAATCTTGCCGATACTGTATGTAAGAATACGACAATCTATTTCGATAACCTTTCTGAACAGAACGGCGGGTCGGATATTGTTAATTATTTCTGGGACTTTGGAGATGGTACAACTTCTACCGCTTTTGAGCCTTCTCATTTGTATGCTAATCCAGGAAACTATACTATTCAGTTGACGGTAACGAACAAGTGTGGTTGCCAGGATAGAATTAAAAAACAAATCAAGGTATTAAAAGCAGATCCTGTACAGATCAACTGTGCTTCCGTAGTATGTGAAGGCAGTACTGAAAAATATAATGTACAGGATGGATGCAACAAAGGACAATGGAAAGTTATCGGAGGATCAATTGTTAACAATAACGGTAACGAAATCGAAGTTGTTTGGGATCAGGTTGATCCGCTTGACGGCTTCGGATATGTAATGTACATGTCAGAATGTGCTTGTCCTGAGTGGACGACAATTAAAATTCCTGTTGTTTTAAAAAATGCAAAAATTAAAGGACAGGAAGTGATATGTACTGGCAGACAGTATACCTATTCAATTCCTCAGTGGCCTACAACGAGCGTTCAGTGGAATGTGACAGGTCCGGCAGGAGGTCAGCTGACGAACACCCAGCAGAGAAATGAAATTGTTTTCAAAGCAAATCAGCCAGGTACTTATCACCTTACGGCAAATTATTTCAATACTTTATTGACATGTGAAGGACAGGCTTCTATAGATATCGTAGTAGAAGCACCAGTATTGGTAAGTGGTGGTGTGGATGAAATCTGTGCAGGAACTAGCCAGGGATTTACAGCAGTTCCTAATGTACCGGTGATCTGGAAGGTGACAACGGGAACATCTACTTATACTTCTCCACCAATGACAGGAATATTCAACTACAACTTTGCAACAGCGGGAACGTATACTGTGACGGCTACCAAGCAAGGAGGAGGTTGTGAAAGTAATGGAAGAATTATTAAGGTATTACCAATTCCACAGGCACCTAACGGAACCATTTCCGGAGAAACAAAAGTATGTCCCGGAAAACCTTATGTTTATACCATCAGTTCAGTAGATCCTGGTATGGTACCGGTTTGGAATGTTACCAACGGAACCATTCAGGGAAGTAATGCAGGACAATCTGTTACTGTTATATTTAATGCCGGTTCTACATCATATACAGTATCTGCACAGAACAAATCTATCAGCAGTGCCGCATGTCTTTCAGCTCCGAAATCGTTTAATGTAACGAAATTGGACCTTAATACTATTGGTATTAATGCTAATTCAGGACCTTTCTGCCCGAGTAGTACCCAAACATTCAGTGCTAATCTGAATGGTATTGTTCCGGATTTTATGGAATGGTCATTTGCAAGTTCCAATTTCGGAAGTGTAGTGGGAGGACAGGGTACAGCTAATATCACGGTAAACTTCAACGAGATTTCTTCAACAGATACTACTGATCTGATTCTGAAAGTAGTAAAATGCGGAGTGACAAAAATCATCACGATGCCGGTATCTTTAATAAAGCTTCCGGTAGTAAGCTTTACCAATGTTGGTGGAATTTGTTTGGGTTCAAATCTTACTTTTACAGTAAATCAGGGAACCATTACTTCGGCGACAAGTGTGACTTTCACATTTCCTGGTGGAACGTATACTACAGCATTTAATCCTGCCGGAATTTACAGCTTCCCGAATAACGGATATATCCAGAACAATTCAGGAAACAATGTTTCTCAAACGGTTGTTGTAACTTATACAGGTACTAATGGATGTAATTATAAGCCTACGGCAAGTGCTAACTTTATTGTATATCCTGAAACTATTATTACTGTTTCTCCGGTATATAATATTGCAGTTTGTGATCCTGCCACGATGACACCGTATACTATTACGGCTAACAGTTCTACAGGACTTACAAATATCTTGTCTTGGCAATGGTATAAAAATAATAGTATGATACCAGGAGCAACTACCAACTCATATACCATCTCAGGAGCAGGTGCTTTTGGAACGTACAGAGTGCAGGCTGTAGATATTAACGGTTGTGTGGTTTCTTCACAGAACATTAATGTGACTCAGTCTTGCCCGAGCAGTGGAAGTTGTACGGCAAACCCTCAGATTAACTTCGTTCCGGCATGGTCTGCTTGTAACACGATTACTGTTTCAGGTTTAACATACAACGGAACTCCGGATGAGATCCAATGGTTGTCAGATACTGTACTTACTTTAGTTTCCGGTCAGGGAACGGCTTCACCAGTATATCAGACTAATCTTGCAGGCGCGCACATTGTTTTTGTACGTCTGAGATATGGTTCATGCTGGTACAGTAAAGGGGTAGAAGTGAGAAAGAACTATGAGCCTAAATTCAATATCAGTACAGTTTGTAACGGAAGCGGATATACAGTAACGCTTTTCAATACCTCTACGATATTTGAAATCAATCCTGCGTCTATAACCTATACATTTACTTCGCCGGGACAGCCTGCTCAAACAGGACAATCGGCCACGTATAATCTTGCGCCGGGTACTTATACCTTTACAATGACAGTGTCTGCACCAGGGAAACCAACGTGTACCACTACACAGACAATTACATTAGCTCCTGTTCCTGATACCACCTTCCTGGTTCCAGGCTGGCTATGTGCACGTTCACCTGTTACGTTCAGTCCTATAAACTATGTTCCGGGAAATACATATACCTGGATCTTTGATGGTACCTCTTACGTTACAACAGGACCAGATGCTACAATAACATATAATACTGCAGGAACAAAAACCATTCAGCTGAAAATTAAAACTCCTATGGGATGTGAATATAGTTCTGGTGTAATTGGTGTTAATGTAAAAGAGGCGACTCTGGATGGTGATATGGCGCCTCCTGCTCTGGTAGCTTGTATTGGAAGTGCTCCTAATATCGTATTTACCAGTACGCTTGGATCTCCTAACCAATATATCTGGATGAATGGTTCTCAGGCTGTACCAGGTGCACCAAACTCTCCTGTATTTACTCCAACACAATCTGGTAACTACTGGCCGGTGCTGGTATCATCAGACGGATGCAGAACAAGTATTATGAGTACTAAAGCCATACCTGTAACGCTTAAAAACCCTCCATATGTTAATATAGCAGGAACAGCTAATATCTGTGAAGGATCATCAGCAGTACTTACTGGTATTGTAACGGATAATACATTGGAATATCAATGGAAAAAAGGAAATTCAGTAGTCGTACCATGGACTTCTGCTCCTTATCCGATTGCTCTAAGTACAGGACCATTATCTGCAGGTACTTATGTGTATACACTGGAAGTTAGAACTCCGGGTACTTTAGGATGTACAAGCAGTAAAAGCTTTACAGTTACTGTAAATAGCCCTCCGGCACCAGTTTCGGTAACTTATAATATGGTAAGCTGCCAGCCTTATCAGGTTGTGTTAACAGCATCAGGACCGTCTGCAGGAGTGTATAACTGGAGCAACGGAATGACAGGTCAGTCTATCACAGTATACGAAGGTGGTGCTTATCAGGTTATTTACACTGCACCAAGCGGATGTAAAGTTGTAGGTAATACACAGGTGCCATTAAGTCTTGAGAGTCTGATGTGGGTATTCCCGACAGGATGTTATGATGAATGTCTCAGAAAGAATTATGTTTTAGGACCAAAAGGAGTCTTTGATCATCATGACTGGCAGCTGTTCGGAAACAGTATCCAGAGTGGAAACAATGATTATATTTATCCTTTATATATTGGTGCTGCAGGAACCTATCAGTTACAGATTGATCATCTTGGATGTCAGTTTACTTCCGGAACCATGAATTACTATCCAGGTAAAGAATGTGGATTCGAAACAGAATGTAAACTGGAAGCAAGTATCAAAGATATGAAATGGGTTGGAGATCACTATAATGTGTATGGTATTATCCACAATGGCGGAAGCCAGCCGATCAGCCTTACCGTTTCCAGTCTTAATGGATTTGGAATTTATCTTCCATCTATTATTACGATTCCGGCAGGCGGAGTGTATGATATGAACGCTAATCCATTGGCATTCTATCCAAACTCAGGCTTCCAGGGTGCTGATGAGATTTTATTCTCCAATGAAACATGTAAGTTTACTACCAAAGCGGTAGATCCTAACTGGATGGGTATGAAAAATGCAGGAAGAAGTGTGATGGCAACTTCAGTTTCTTCTCTGAAAATGACCCCAAATCCTGCGAAGGAAAAAGTGAAAATCTCGTATAATACGGGCAATGAAAAATTAATGGCAAAACAGGTTACGGTTTTTGATGCCATGGGCAATGTCAAATTCCGTAAGGAACTGAAAACGGCTTCCGGAGAGGTAGACGTGGAAGTTACCAGCTGGCTGCAGGGTGTTTATATTGTTATCGTACAAACGGGAGATACCTCATTACAAGGAAAACTAATTAAAAATTAGTAGCTTATCAAGCAGTGTTCTCTCCGGAGAACACTGTTTTTTATAGTATGTGATAATTAAATGAATTTTTATGATACAATTTAAAAACAAACTTTGGGCACTCCTTCTCATACTACCGGGATTATCTTTTAGTCAGGCTTATCAATGGCAATGGGGAAAACAGGCAGGAGGATTAACAGGTTCGGCAGATCCGGGCTTTCATTATGTCTTTGATGAATCCATAAGGGATATTGTAGTGGACAACAACAATAACACTTATTATCTTGCAACGATGCGCGAACAGGGACAAAACCTGAATGGTACTTCTGTAACCAATTACGGGCTGAGTGATCTTTTTCTGTTCTCTGCTGATTGTGCGGGAAATATAAGATGGTCCAGACCCATTGGTGGTTCAGGAGACGGAGAAAATGCATGGCATATTAAAGTGGATAACAACGGAGGATTATACGTGATGGCAACGCTTTATAACAATTCTTATGTAGGAGATCCTGATGCGGTTCCTGTACATTTTGATGATACTCATACACAGCCCCTGTATACTTATTATGACCAAACAATAGAGCCTGCCCATAAAGCAGCTTTTCTGTTAAAATATAATACTTCGGATGGTACACTGGCGTGGAGCAAATCTTTACAGGGAGATGTTAACTATTTCTCCCGTATGTGTGATGTTCAAATGATGTATATGGATTCTTCCAAAAATATTCACGCTGTAATGGGATTCAGAGCAGGAACCCATTTAAACGGATTAATTACCGTACCTTCCACCTTTACGTCAACCTATCAGTATTATGCGGTTAAGTTCAATTATGATAATGGAAATATGACCCCGGCGGCTCCTTTGCTTCTTCCTATCACAGGAAATGCAATAAATATTGTTGGAAGAGAGGGAAAAGTGAATGTTGTATACGATGAAAGCTTGAATCGTTATTATATTGCCGGTAAAAGAATGGATCCCGGATTCAGTAATCTGGTTGATCTTTCCTATAATAATGTTCCTTTTACGAAAGCTGCTTATGTATTTGCTTTTGACGGTACTACAGGGGCTGAGGTATGGAGAAAAGAACTTAATAATGGTACAACAAGTACGGATGACGAAATTCATTCTATTATAAAAGACCCGGTGACTTCAGATATTTATATTTCCGGACGTTATTACAACGGAATAACGGTGCCTGCTACTTTCGGAAGTTATACTTTTCCTCTGAGAAGCTATGTGGAGGCCGTTCCGTTTGTTATGAAAATGAATGCTTCAGGTGCGGTACAGTGGGCAAGAACTCCGGAAGCAATGTCTGGTCTTCAGTTTGGCTATCGTTTTACCAAAGGAACAATTGCCATTAATGGAAACGAGATAGCATTCGCCAAAGGAAGCTGGTCTGATGTCTGGGGCAGCTATGCAATGCTACGTCCTGATGGAGACAGATCAGATCCTTTATTGGTGAGACTTAACAAAGATACCGGAGATGTTTTGGGAACAGGAGAGATTCGCAGTAACTTTTATGTTATCGATGAATTTACGGCGGTTGCAGCAGATAATGACGGTAACTATGTAGTGGGAGGCTTTTTTCATGATCAGTTATTTACAGATGCCAATGATAATGTCAATACAATGGCTGTTAATGTAGCAGGAGGGAAATCTCAATCTTTTTTTACAAAATTTGCTAAATCAGCGTGCAGCCAGATGTCAGTAGAAGAAACTGCTGCTCAGGCCGGAATGCAATTATACCCTAATCCGGTTCAGGATGTACTTACCATCAGGAGCAAAGAGCCTTTGGTTTCTTATGAAATCTTTGGAGCAGCCGGGCAGCTGGTAAAACAGGGAACTTTGAATATGATGCAGGAACAGATCGTATTATCTTCTCTTCAAAAAGGAGTATATTACATCAAACTTCAAACAAAATCTTCTACAGTAACGGAAAAAATACTAAAGAAGTAACAAAAACAAAACTGAAAATTAATACCCTTATATATAAACGGCATTCTTTGCAAAGGATGCTGTTTTTTTGTAGAGTTCATCTGATGTAATTGAAAAATCTATTCCGTATTTTTGTAAAGAATTAAGCAGCGAAATTGTTTATTCCAACATATGAGCAAAACGTTTTCCGGCCATCATCAAGTAGGTATGGTTTCTTCCTTTTCTGAACTTGTGAATACCCATTTTCAAGGCACTGTGAATGCAGTCTGCTGGCATAGAAATTTAGTGGGTGACTTTAAAGAAATTGCCACAAAGCTTCAGCTGAAAGATGATATTACAGAAGTTTCCGGCGAAGATCTCTTAGCATTGGAATTGTCGGAAGAGGGGAGTATGGCGAGAGAAATTATCCTGATTGACCTGCAGTTATTAACAGATTTCGGAGCATCTCCGGTTCTTAATTTGCTTAAATGTTATGAGCGCGATGAGGAACTCGGTTTTATTTCAACAGATGTGTACTCCTATCATGTTGACCGTTCACCTGTAGGAACAGACACTTTTCTTTGTACTTATCATGGAACAGCGAGTGATATTATACCCAATGATCAGGTGGAACAGAAAATTTTAATTCCTGAAATCCGTGAACAGCTCAGAAAATTACATGACGGTACTGAAGAAGAATTTGAAGACTTCCTGAAAGAGTATTTCTTTGATCTGCATTATCAGCCTAAACCCAATGCAGAGCCTGTCAATTTAGGGGTTGGCCATCTTTGGCGCATTGCAGTAGATCATCCTGATCAGGAGGCTTTACCTTGTGTTCACAGAGCACCTGTTGAAAATGATGGAGAGTACAGGCTGCTGTTGATTTGTTAAGTGATCTGTTATATTTTCAAAGACAAATAAAATCCAACATCTCTGATATTAGATTTTATTTTTGATAAAAATATCTCTGTAAAACAATACTAAAACATTACCCTTTTTTGCTATTTATTTAAACTTGAAAGAGTAGAAGCTACTGAACATAAAAGGGATACAACTCTCTAATATTCCATCCTTTTTTATAGTTAGAAATTTTTATAAATAACTGTTTTTGTGGTGTTTAATTGTTTTTTTGAGACAATTTATGAAAGATTAATTTCTTTTATAATACTGAGAACCTCTTCACGATTTTTTCTTAGTCTGTTTCCGATTCTTTCCAGCATTTCCTTTTCTTTACCTTCTTCAAGTTTCAGGTCGTGATCCGTTAATATTGAAAATTTTTCTTTCAATTGTTTTGACTGTTCAATCCAGTCTCCGGGAGTTTTAAAGAATTTTTCGCCTTTGTTGCGGTTTGTGTCCATAAGGTTGAATTTTAGTGTAACATAATTGCTACACTACAAAGTTGGATGTTTTTTCATCTATTGTATTACAGATTATTTTTTTATTGTTGCACATATCACACTTTATAAAATTTTCGGATTGTTAGGTGTCTGGGACAGAGGTTCAAAAAAGAAGGAATATGATCTGAGTTTTAAGAGGAAAGACAAGAATCAGAAAATTTAAAATACTAATAATATATAATTCTAAAATAAGTGGTTGATTATTCGTATCTTGTTAAATAACTATTCTGAACTGTTGAGCAGGTCTATAAGTTTGTTTTTATTTACTTCTTTTTCTTTCATTATTTGATATTCTTTCAGAGCATATTCAAATCCTTTGTAAAAACTGTTTTAATGGAAATATCTATCCTGTTAATTTTTTCAAGAATACAGTTGATCGCAACAAAAATTACTGTTTTATATGGATACAAAAAAATATTTAGGAATGTGGACGTTTTTGGTTCCCATTCTGGCATGGCTTTCTTATATTGGAAATTCTGTTTTTTCTTCAGGGTATTACTCCGTACTTCTGGCTTTATTTTTAATGGGAAGTGTTTTGGCTGCGGTGTATCATTCCGAACTCATTGCCCATCGTCTGGGTGAACCATTCGGAACTTTGCTTCTGGCATTTGCCATTACAGTGATAGAAGTAGGACTTATTATTTCAATCATGATGGGAGCTAAAGGGTTAGAAACTATTACTCTTGCCAGGGATACGGTTTTTGCAGCAGTGATGATAATCCTTACCGGAATTATCGGAGGCTGCATTGTAATTGGCTCTTTAAGATATAGGGAACAAAGTTTTACTTTACAGGGGGTAAGTACTGCACTCATTACTCTTACCTCTGTTGTTATTTTTGTGCTTATTCTGCCTAATTATACGGTTAGCCATCTCGGAGGAGAGTATACTTCCTTTCAGTTGCTTTTTATTGCTTTGATTTCTTTAGGGCTTTACCTTGGCTTTACCATGATCCAGACCTTCAGACACCGAAGCTTTTTCATTTCTCCACAAAATAAACGATCCGTCAGTCAGCCTGTACAGAATACTCATGAAAAGATTTCCCGCAAGCAATTGTTTATTAGTTGTTTATTGTTGGTTTTGTCTCTTGGAATAGTCGTTTTACTGGCAAAACTTCTTTCAAAAGATGTTGAACATATAGTAGTTTCAGCAGGAGCTCCAAAATCTCTGGTGGGTATCATTATTGCCGGAATTGTTTTGCTTCCGGAAGGGCTGGCAGCATTCAGAGCGGCAAAAAGTGATCAGATCCAAACCTCACTCAACCTGGCTTTTGGTTCTGCTTTGGCAAGTATCGGACTGAGTATTCCTGCCATTGCCATTATATCTGTAATAACCGGGATAAGAATGTCATTAGGAATAGACATTAAATCAACAATACTTTTGGGACTATCCCTTTTTATCATTACCGTTTCACTGGCAACGGGCAGAACGAATATCATGCAGGGAATTGTACTGATCGCTATATTTTTAATTTACCTTTTCATTACGATAGTGCCATAAGTTCCTTGTATTCAAACTAAGGGATTATGCCGGACTGCCTAGCCGGGGTTTAAAACAGCTTCAGTCCCAAAGTCTAATGTCGTTTTTGATCAGAGATCGTATTCAGTTATGGCTGTTTCGGGCTTCGTTTTCCCTGTATCTTCTTTTATTTATTTTATCTTCCCGTTTCTCTTTTGGAGATTTCGCAGGTTGAGTTTTATCTGATTTCTTTTTTCCGTCTTTTTCTTTTGACATTGTGAAATATTTTTTTGTAACGGTAAATTTCACCCCTTAAAAAAGAAAAACTTTGCAATTGTTTTTATAAACAATTGAAACAAAGGCGTCTTGGAAATCTGGAAGACTTATAAAAGGTAGGATATATGTAAAACTATTCTGGATATATAGAACTTTTTATCCCTGTTTATTACGATAAAAAAATCTAACCGCTGAATCCATAAAAAAGCCTGTTTGAGCATTCATACAGTTTATACGATAAACAGATTTATATTATTAACCCAATAGAAGAAGCTATGAAAACAATACGTCTTTTTCAGTTTAAAAATTCCATTTCCCGAAAGCTTCCCTTTTTTAAGGAAGAATGCAGATTAGATAACTTAAATGATTTAATCGCTTATGATCTCATGAATACTGAAAAAGTGACTGAGTTTATTATTGAGGTTCATGATGATTTTATTTTTGAAGATACGCATAAAGAAGACCTTTTAGTGATGTGCCAAAATGCTAAGGAAATAATTGAACATTATTTCGTAACAATAATGAATGATTATGATGTTATCTGAACATTGATTACAATGAAGTACTTCATACATTCACCCGATTAGTGTATAACATTTTTAAAATAGATAGGTAATTTGATCTATTTCTATCATAAATATTGTAAGGGATTTTTTAAAATTTATAATAAAGTATATCAATTAATGGAGATTTTGAAACATAGCTTACATACATGACAATTAATATAATATTTGCTACAGTAGTATTTTTTAATAAATGAATACTTGCTAATTGGAAAATTGAAATAATTGAAAAATTTAATATAAGTAATAAAATAACATGTATCTCTCCAATACGAAAAAAATATGGGACAAGTAATAAACAATAAAAACTCAAAACAATTATAAATTTTGATATAAAATATAATATATACGGAAAGCTATATAATTTTTCATAAATAAACGTATTATAAAAATAGGGTTTACCTAAGAAGAAATCATTTACCTTAGTACTTAATAATAACAATATCACTAATGTAAAAAGGAAAAAATTTTCCTGTACAATAAATGAGAGAATCCAAAAAAGGAAAAAAAACGATAATGATTTATTACTAACGCTAATTCTGAATAAAAAGAAATCTTTTTTTAAAGAACTAATCAAGGATAAGTCTGTTTGATTACCATTAGATCTATTTTCAATTGAAAAATCATCATTTTTAATATCAGTTGAAGAATTATTCAAATAAATCAGATCATCATTACTATTATTAGTGGTAAAAATCCTTTTAATTTTAATAAAGGACAAAATATAAGTAATAAGGATAGTTAAAAATATTATTAATAATTTATAAAATGTAAAGTTGGGTTTTATAAAATGTTTTACTGTTATTAGATTTAGTACTTTTTCTTTAGAAATAAAACCAATTGCAAAGTTTTTCACAGGAACATTTAGGTTCTTATAAAAAAGAAAAAGTTCTGAATGGCCTGTAATGTATAAAAGCTTATCATCATAAATAATAAGCAGTATAAAAAAAGAGTAATAAATAAAATATTTGATATACTTATTCTCTAAAAGATATTCTATGAAATAACAAAGCGCAGAAACAAATAGCAAAAATGGAATACAAAAATATAAAATAGGGGTAATAAATAATACAATATTAACATTTTGACTATTGGCTAAGATTAATGATAAATTTAATACCAAAAGCAGCAATAATGAGATTAGATATTTTGCTGAAATTTTGTATAAGTTTTTAAAAAAAGGATGTAATGGAGACAAATCTTCATTTATATAATAACCAGCAACAATGTCTTTTTCTTTATCTCCTGCTATGATAAAAAAAAGTAATACATAAATAATTAAATTAGAGAAAACACCTGAAAGATTACCAATCCAATACTTATTACTAACAATGGATGAATTATTGCAATAAAAAGTAACATAATTTGAGTTTTCATTAGGAATGAGAAAAAAGCCTAATAAGCCTGATAACATAACACATAATAAAAATATTTTTTTATTAATTAAGTGTCTGAAATAGATTGTGGTTAATTGTAAAAAAGACAACAGCATTTAAAAATGACACTATCCCACAAAGTGTGTAAGTTAAAAAGTCAGGGCTTGGATTTTATAACCTGAGCCTTTCTTCAAAAATAAGCATAAATTGGTTGAGAACAATACCCCAATTTTGAATTTGCATTGTCCATTTTTTAGTAGCTTCTTTTAAAGCGAGATACACTGATTTCATGACGGCATCATCTGTAGGAAAAGACATTTTGTTTTTGGTGTATTTTCTGATTTTTCCGTTGAG